>CBIFVW010000007.1:0-32857 GCA_966186155.1 uncultured Sphingomonas sp. | reverse complement strand
GACGGCGGCGCCGTTGAGGCGCAGCTCGACGGGCGTGTTGAGCTGCGCATCGAGCGCCACCACGGCGCCCGGCGAAAGCGCCGTCAGCTCGGCGACGGTCATCGGCGCCGCCCCGAGAAACGCTTCGAGCTCGACGCCCAGATTCTCGATGAGCTTGCTGCTGACGCGCGCTCCGGCGGCGTCGCTGGACAGGGGCTCGGCGGCGGTGGTTTCGGTCTGGTCGATCACTGTCTCTCTCATGCGGAAGGGGCCTGGACGATCTCGAGCGCGGGGCCGGCAGCGGATTCGATCACTGCGCAGCGCCCGTGCGGCAGCGCCACGCCGGCGAGCGCGAGCGGCGCGGGCTCGGCGATCGCGCGGTCGAGGACGAGCACGTCGCCGGGCGCGAGCCCCGCGAGCTCCGCGACGCTGATCCGGCAATGGCCGAGCATCGCGGACAGGCTGGCGGGCAAGGCGGCGAGCGCGGCGTCGCCGGGCGCGAGCGCGGGTCGCTCGGCCGGCGCTGGCAGGACGCCGCGCACGAGCCGCACGAAACAAGCCTCCGAAAGCTCGAGCTGCAGCGCGAGCGCGCGATTGGCGGTGACGATCTCGAGGCGATGCACCGCCCGGCGATCGCGGTTGCCCTCCGAGACGTGCCAGACCGGCTTGCCGAGCCCGAACAGCTGCGCCGAGCGCGCCTTGAGCCCGTCGAGACACTCCTTGCCGAGCGCGTCGAGCAGCTCGAGATCATTGGGGGTGCGCTGGCCGGAAGCGGGAGAGACGCCGAGCACCATCGCGCCCAGCGCCGCCAGGCCGGCCGGCGGCATGCCGATCGCCATCTCCTCGCAGCCGTGCCAGCTCGTCTTGCGCAGCTCGCTGCGCGGCGCGGCGGCCGGCGCGAGCGGCCCGGCGGCGCGCACCGGATCGTCCGCGAACCATTCGCGCGACCACGCCGCCACCATGTCCTGGACCGCGCGCTGCGCCGCCACGGGCGCGGCGGTGCCGGCCGGCAGCCAGGGTTGGCAGGCCAAGCTCATCCCTGGCCCCGGATGCCGAAGAGCTGCTGGATCATGTCGTTGGAGACGCTGACGATCTGCGAAGAGGCCTGGAAGCCGCGCTGGATCAGGATGAGATCACCGAACTGCTTGGAGAGATCGACGTTCGACGCCTCGATCTCCTTCGCCTTGACGAGGCCGACGCGCGGATCGCTGCTCGACAGCAGCAGCCGCTCGCCGGTGCCCGAATAGGCGAACAGCCCGCCGTCCTTCTCCTCGAGCCCCTGGGGATCGCGGAAATCGGCCAGCGCGACCGCGCCGAGATCGAGCTTCTGCTCGTTCGAATAGGCGAGCTCGAGATTGCCCTTGGCGTTCACCGTGACGGTGGTGAGCGTCCCGACGCCGCGGCCGTCGATCGAGGCCGAGCGCAGCGACGACACGTCGGCGGACGAATAGGATTGCACCGCCGAGAAGTCGAACTTGACGCTGAAGCCGGTCGCGGTGTCGGTGAATTCGAGGAGCGACGTGGTGGGATCGACCACGCTGCCGTTGAACTTGAGCGTCTTGGTGCCGATCGTCACGCTCTTGTCGTCGGTGACGGTCACCTTCCACGCGCCCGCCCCCGCCGCCGTGTCCTTCTCGAACTTGACGCTCCATTTGTGCGCCCCGCCCTGGGGATCGTAGACGGTGAGGTCGTTGATCGTCACCGCCTGGGTCGCGGTGGACGAGAGATTGTCGGCGAACTTGACCGTCGTCGTGCCGAGCGGCGCGCTGGTGCGCGACTGGTCGATCGACAGGCTGACCGGGCGGCCGCTCGAATCGAGCGTGGCGAGCCGATAGTCGGTGCCCGAGAGCACGATGAAGCCCTTGTCGTCGACCTCGAAGCTGCCGGTGCGGGTGTACAGCATCCTGTCGCCGTCCATCAGCACCAGGAAGCCGCCGCCGTCGATCGCGAGGTCGAGGTCGCGGCCGGTCTGGCGCCGCTGGCCTTCGCTCATGTCGAGCCGGCCCTCGCCGATGCCGACGCCGTTGCCCGCACCCTGGCTGTCGCTGCTGTGCGACAGCCCGCCCTCGCTGCCGCTGCCATAATAATTCTGGAAGGTGACGGTCGAGCCGCGGAAGCCCGAAGTGTTGAGGTTGGTGACGTTGTTGCTGACCTGCTCGAGCCCGCGCGAATAGGCGTTGAGGCCACTGAGCCCGATATAGATGGCGCCGAACATGGCTTAGTCCCCCTTCCTGACTTGCGAGATGCTGGAGATCGCGAGGTTGCTGATCGTGCGGTTGTCCGCCGTGCGGATCGTGATCCGCGGCGATCCGTTGTCGAACGTGACCGCCGTCACGGTGCCGGTCAGCGTGGTCGCGCCGGCGGGGATGTCGACCTTGGTGCCGAGCAGGCTGGTCGCCTGGCTCGTCGCCTGCGCCGAGACCAGCACCTCGAGCCGGTCGTTCATCGTCTGGCTCTGCTGGATCTGGGAGAATTGCGCGAGCTGCGAGACGAACTCGAAATTATCCATCGGCTTCAGCGGATCCTGATAGGTCAGCTGAGTCAGGATGATCTTGAGCAGCGCGTCGAAGCCGAGCCCGAAGGCGTTCGTGGCGGTATCGGCGGTGCTGGCATTCTGCTGGGCCTGGGCGGGATCGGCCGCTCCCACCGGCGCGGTCTGCGCGATCATTGGTCTTTCTCCCGAAGCGGTGCGGCGAAGATGTCGATGCGCGCCGGCGACAGGCCATGGCGCGCGAGCAGCGCGGCGATCTCGTCGCGGAGCTGGCGGCGCTCGGTTTCGTCGAGCCCGTCGACGCGCGCCGCCACCTGCAACCCCTGCTCGATCTCGCTGACCGCGACCCGGAGCGGCGAGCGCGCCGCCGCGAATTCGCGAAGCTGGCGACGCGTGACCGGCGCGGAGGGCTGGGGCTCCTCCGGCTCGGTGGGCGCGGGGCCCGGCTCAGCCTGGTCCAGCGAAGCGATCGGGACCGTGGCGCGGAACGGCCTGGAACGCGCCGCATGTGTCTCCGCATGGGGACTCCGGGCGAGCGCCGTCCCCGGCGCTAGGGCACGCATGCGCTCCTGCGCCATTGTCGCGTCCTCCGGGCGCTCCCCGGCCGCTCCGGGCACATCCGGCATCGGCGCCGCGGGCGGCTCGATCCCGGGGAGCGGAACGGCCTCGGAGCCCACGCCGCCGGCATGGCCGAAAAAGCCATCCTGGTTGAACACCCGCGCGATCGGCGCAGCCGGCGGCTGTTTGCGCGATTCCGCGGACGCCGTCGGCACCGGCAAGCTCGGCAAGGCCGGAGCGCCCTCGGCCGCGACCTCGCCGCCCGTGCCCGCGAGCTCCTGCCCGGGCGCCTGGGCCGCGCCCCCGAGGAGTTGCGCGAACAGGTCGGCGGAGAGCCCGCCGTCCGACGTGTCGTTCGGTCCCCTGCGCCCGTCGGGTAACGGGCCGAGTCCCGCGCGCGGCAAGGATCCGATCATCTGCGCCTCCACGTCAACGCGGTCCGGTCCGCGAGCATCTCCAGCAGCCGCTCCTCGCGATCGCGTCGGCGCCGGCGGCTGCTTTCCCCAAGCGCGTGATCCGCCACCTGGCAGCGTGCGTCGCCGGTGCGCCATTCCTCCTCGGCGGAGGCGCGCGCCCGCGTCATCGTCTCGCCATGGGCCCGGGCGGCGGCGCTCGCATTTCCCCGCTCCACCAGCGCGCCGGCCAGCGCGGAGGCGAATTCGGGCGCGAAGGACGTGCTTTCGAGATGGGCGTCCCAGGCCTGGGCGGCGGCGAGGGTGCGGGCATCGGCGCGGGCCGCCGCTTCTTCCGCCTCCCGCTCGCGCAGCTGCGCCGCGAACAGCTCCTGGCGCGCGGCGGCGCGCTGGGCGTCGCGGAGCGCGGCGATGTCGACGAGCGCGCGGTGGGCGCGGCGGTCATGCATGACCCACGCTCCCCACCGCGGCCTGCAGGCCCGACAAGGTGTCGGCGAAGGACGATCGCTCGCCCTGCCCCTGGCACAGGAACGCCGTCAGCCTGGCCCGCGTCGCGATCGCCTGATCGATCTCCGGATTGGCGCCGTTCTTGTACACGCCGCTCTCGATCATCACGCGCGCCTCGTCATAGACGCCGAGGCGCGAGACCGCGCCGCGCGCGGCGGCGGCATGCCCGCTCTCCATCAGCCGCGCGGCCTGGCGGCTGATCGAGCGCGACACGTCGATCGCCGGGAAATGGCCGCGTTCGGCGAGCGTGCGCGACAGCACGATGTGTCCGTCGAGCAGCGACTTGGTCACTTCGACGATCGGGTCGTCGACATCGTCCGTCTCGGCGAGCACGGTCATCACCGCGGTGATCGCGCCGCCCGCCCGCGTAGCGCCGCAGCGCTCGACGAGCCGCGGCAGCGCGGCGAAGACATTGGGCGTATAGGCGCGCACCGTCGGCGGCTCGCCCGCCGCCAGCCCGATCTCGCGCAAGGCCATGGCGAGGCGCGTCACCGAATCGATCACGAGCAGCACATGCTCGCCCCGGTCACGCCAATATTCGGCGAGGCAGAGCGCCACGTTCGCGCTGCGGGCGCGCAGCGCCGCGGTCTCGTCCGAGGTCGCGGCGACGAGGGTGAACCGCGCGGCGTCGTCGCGGGACGCGATGCCCCGCCAGATGCCCTCGACCTCGCGCCCGCGCTCGCCGACCAGGCAGAGCACGCAGCGGTCGCATTCGATCTGGCCGGCGAGCTGCTCGAGCAGGCTAGTCTTGCCGACCCCTGCCGCCGCGAAGATGCCGACGCGCTGTCCCTCGCCCAGCGTGAGCAAGCCGTCGATCGCGCGGATCCCGGTGGTCACCTTGCGCGCCGGAGCGGCGCGGTCGAGCGGTCGGGGAACCGATCCGGCGAGCGGCACGCGCGCTGCCGCCGCAATCGCCGCCCCGCCGTCGAACGGGCGGCCGAGCGCGTCTATCGCGCGACCCGCGAAGCCCTCACCCACCGCGACTTCACCGCCGCTCGCCAATGCGCGCACCCGCGCCGCCAGCCGCACCTGGCGGCGCTGCTCGAGCGGAACCAGAATCAGGCCCGCATCGTCGACCGCGGCAACCTCGGCAAGGACCGCTCCCGCCTCTCCTTCGACTTCGCACAGATCGCCGACCGTGCACGCCGGCCCGCTCGCCTCGAAATAGCCGTGGGCCACCTTGCGGACGAAGCCCGCCGGGCGGACGAGCTCGGCGTCGCGCATTCGATCGAGGAAACGATGCTCGGTCACGCGGTCATTTCCGCGAGCAACGCCGCCACGGCCTGGAGCTGGTCCCGGGCGTCGAGCTCGATCTGGCCCAACCGGCACTCGATGCGCGCGGCGCCGGCGCGCAAATCGCCGTCACTCTCGATGCGCAGCGTCTCGGCGGCGAGCGTCGCGGCGAGGCGGTCGAGCGCCGCCCGGTCGGGAAAATCGAGCCGGCTGACGCGGATCGCGACCACGGTCGACCGGCGAAGCTCCGCCAGTTGGCGGGCGATCATCGCTTCAGCGGCCGCGCTCCAGCCCTCGACGCCGGCGAAGAGCCGCGAGAGCGCGAGGCGCGCCAGCTCGGGGGCGAGCCGATCGAGCAGGTCGAGCCGCGTGGCGAAATCGGCGCCGGCGGCCTCCAGGCTGGCCCGCAATGCATCGAGCCCCTCCGCCTCGCGCTTCTCGGCGTCGGCCAGCCCTTCGCTCCGGCCCGCCGCGCGCGCCTCGTCCGCAGCGCGCGCCGCGGCAGCTTCGGTCTCGGCAAGCTCGCGCCGGAGCCGCTCGATCTCGGCGAGGAGCCGGGAGCGCTCAACGTCGCGCGGATCGGGCTCCGCCTCCCCGGCCGCGGGCGCCGGCACGCGCATGCCGGCAAAGGCGCGCACTGCAGTCGCCGCATCGGACTTGATCAAGGGGCTCACGCGGATTTTCCGCGCGGGCGGAGCAGGCCGCCCATCGTCTGCACCAGCGAGGCGCCACGGCCGGACGGCGCCGGCTGCCCCCCGCTGCCGCGATCCAGGATATCCGCCAGCGCCTTGCGGCCGGCGGCGGTAAGCGGCGCATCGGCGGCTTCGGCCCCCCGGATGCGCACGGCTATGTCCTGGGACCAGGGAGACTCGGGCTCGGCCGGCGCGGCGGGGCGGCCGTTCAAGCGCGCCCGGATCCGGCGGCGTTCCACGGGGGTCAGCCGCGCCAGCACCGCTTTGCGATCTACAGCGGGCAGTGCCTTCAGCTGGTCGAGCAGCAGGTCGAGGCCGGCTTCAGGCAGCAGCATCGCCGGCCTCCCCGCTCAGGTTGAGCTGACGGCGCAGGCGCTGCGCGAACGCCTCATGCTCGTCGCCGTGCAACAGCGCGCGGGAGCCGCGGAAACGCCAGACGAGCAACGCCGCGATCGCCAGCCCGGCGACGATCCACAGCCAAAGCGGCGGCCAGGCGAAGCCCGGTCCGGATGCCGAGGCGGGGACGGCGGGGACGGCCGGAGCGGACGCCGGAGCCGGCAAGGGTTGCGTTAGGGGCGCCGCCGTGCCGGGCTGGTCGATCGGCCCGGTCTCGAAGGACAGGCTGTCGCCCGCCTGGTCGCTGAGTCCGGTCGCCTGGACAATGGCGCCACGCACCACCTGCTGGTCCTCGGGGTTGAGCGGCGCCTCGCTGATGAACAGGACGCGGAGCCGGAAATTGCGCGCCGCCCCCTCGCCCGAAGGCGCCCAGCCGGCGGGCGCAGCCGCCGCGGGATCGGTCCCCTGCGCCGGCCCCGCAGCCGCCGCAGCCGGAAAGAGCAGCACGCGCAGCGTGAAGCGCACGCCCGGCATCTGCCGCTCGATCGCGCCTCGGGCGCGGGCGCGGTAGTAGTTCTCGACGGCGACGCGCTCCTCGAGATCGGCCGGCCGCTCGCCGCCGGCGGCCGCGCCGTCGCCGGCGGCCGGCACGGGGCTGATGACATGGCCGGCCGCGTCGAGCACCACCACCTTGCTCTCGGGCAGATCCGGAACCGCGGCGGCGACGAGCTGCTGGATGCCCGCGACCCGCGCCGGATCGGCGGTCTGGCCGGGTTTCATGGCGACGGTCACCGCCGCCTTGGGTTCGACGCGGTCGCTGCGGAACAAGGTCTTCTCGGGAAGTGCGAGATGAACCCGCGCGGTCTCCACCCCCTCCATCGCCATGATCGTGCGCACCAGCTCGCCCTGGAGCGCGCGCTGATAGTTGATCTTCTGCGCGAAGTTGGTGAGGCCCATGTCCGACTTGTTGAACAGCTCGAAGCCGGTCTGGCCGCGCGCGGCCGCGTCGGAGCCCGCGATCGCGACGCGGGTCGCGTCGGCCTGGCCCTCCGCCACGAGGACCGTCGAGCCGCCGTCGCGCAGGCGATAGGGGATGCCGCGCTTGTCCAGCTCGGCGACGATCGCCGAGGCGTCGGCCGGCCTGAGATCCTGCGCGAGAGCCACATAGTCGGTCCTGAGGAACAGGAAATAGCCGATCGCGAGCAGCGCCAGCACCACGGCGAAGAGGCCGCCCAGCAGATAGAGCTGCCTCCGCGGAGCAGCGCGATCGACGTTCGTATTTTCCATAAAACTCAGCCCGTTACAGAGGCATGTTCATGATTTCGCGATAGCCCTCGACCAGCCGCGAGCGGACCTGCATCGCGAGCTCGACCGACAGGCGCGCCTGCTCGAGCGCCATGGTGACCTGATGCACCGGCACCGCATCGTCGACCGCGAACTGCTGGACGAGCTTGTCCGCCGTGGCGACCTTCTCGTCGACGCCGCGCAGGCCCGCCATCAGCACGTCGCTGAAACCCGGCCCCTGCGCCGCCTGGGGCGCTGTCGCGGTCGCGTCTCCGATCCGCAGCGCGAGCGGTGCCGCGTCGGTGCTGCCGATCGCCGCGATCCCCTCCACCCCGGTCATGCCTGCTTGCCCAGCTCGACGGCGCGCGAGTACATCTGCTGCGCGATGCTCATCGCAGTCAGATTTGCCTCGTAGACGCGCGAGGTCTTGATGAGCAGCGTCATCTCGGAGGCGTGATCGATGTCGGGATAGGAGACGAAGCCGTCGGCATCGGCGTGCGGATGCCCCGGCTCGTAGACGCGCCGGACGCCGCCCGCGACGGGCTCGAGCCCCATGACCTCGACCCCGGCGGGCTTCTCGTCGCCGCCGCGCACCAGATGCGCGAAATCGACCTGGGGACCCGAGAGCAGCCGCATCGGGCGAAAGGGCTCGCCCGAGGCGGTGCGGCTGGTGTTCATGTTGGCGAGGTTCTGCGCGATCACCTGGAGGCGCTGCCACTCGACGTCGAGGCCGGTGCGGCTGATGGCGATGGCGTCCATCTCAGCGGCCTCCCGAGATTACGGTGCGCGCGATCTCCGTCTGGCGCCCGAGGATCGACAGCAGCGCGCCGTAGCGCATCGCGGTCTGCGACGCGGTGGCGATCTCGAGATCGAGCCGCATCTCGCCGGCGAAGCTCGACAGCGGCGCCAGCTCGACGTGCGGCTCGACTCCGGCGACCGCCGCCGGCCCCTCGGCCGCGGCGCTGCGCAGCCTGTCCTCGAAACTGACGCGGATCGGCCGATAGGACGGCGAATTGGCGTTCGCGATGTTCTGCGCCGTCGCCTCGTAGCGCGCGGTGAGCCCGTCGAGCGCCTTGGCGATCAGCACGGTAGAGATGCTCTCCATTTCCCCTGCCCCTATTGTACGATGATGTCCGCGTGCAGCGCGCCCGCGGTCTTGATTGCCTGAAGGATGCCGATCATCCGCCGCGTATCGACATGCGCGCGCGACAGCGCCTGGACGAGGTCGGCGACCGAGGTGTTCGGGAAGCGGAACGCCTGGTCGCCCACCCCCTGCTCGACCTCGAGCTTGGTGTTGGTGACGACCAGGCTGCGCACGTCGCTCGCGAAGCCGCCGATGAAGCTCGGCTGCGAGGCGCTGCGCTCGCCGGTGACGGTGACCTTGATGTCGCCCTGCGCGATCACGACGCTCGAGATCATCACGTCGCCGCCCGCGACCACGGTGCCGGTGCGCTCGTTGATCACGATCCGCGGCATCGCGTCGGGCTCGACGCGGACATTCTCGAGCTCGGCGATGAAGCCCGTGGTGTCCCCCGGCGGGCCCGCGAAGCGAATGCGGACTTCGTCCGCGTTCTTCGCCGTCGCCGTGCCGAAGCCGAACCGTGCGTTGATCTGCTCGGCGATGCGGCGCGCGGTCGAGAAGCTCGGATGCGCGAGCAGGAAGGAGAGCTCGCCGCCGTCGCGCAGCACCGCGGACTCGACCGGCGCCTCGATCGTCGCGCCGCCTTCGAGCACTGCCGTCGTCGGATAGTTGCGCTGCTGCTGGTTGAGATCGGCGTCGAAGCGATAGCCGCCGACGAGCAGCGGGCCTTGCGCGAGCGCATAGGCGCGCTGGTCGGGGCCGAGCAGCGGCGTCATGATCAGCGTGCCACCGGCAAGGCTGCGCGCGTCGCCGATCGAGGAGACGATGACGTCGATCCGGTCCCCGACATTGGCCGAAGGCGGCAGTACCGCGGTGACCATCACCACCGCGACGTTGCGGCTGCTGATCTGGTCCTCGGTGACGCTCGTGCCGAGCCGGCTCAGCACGTTGCGGAGCGCCTGGCGCGTGACCACGCTGCGCCGCGTGTCGCCCGAGCCGGCGAGGCCGGTGACGAGGCCGTAGCCGACCAGCGCATTCTCGCGCCAGCCGTCGAAGCGGCCGAGCCCCTTGAGCGGCACCGTCTGCGCGGCGGCGGGAATGGCTAGGAGGAGCGCGGCGAGCGCCGCGAGGAGCGTGCGCATCAGCCCAACCCCAGGAACGAGAAGATGCGGTTGAGCAGTCCGGGCTTGGCGCTGCGCGACACGAAGCCCTTGCCATCATAGTTGATCTGCGCCTCGGCGATCCGGCTCGACAGCACGCTGTTGTCGCTGCGGATGTCCTCGGGGCGGATGCGGCCGCGCACTGCGATCAGCGTCTTCTCGCCGTTGACGTGCAGCCGTTGCTCGCCGACGACGCGATAGTCGCCATTGGGCAGCACCTCGGTAATCGATACGCTGAGCTGCGCGACGAGGCGTTCGCTGCGCCGCATCTCGCCGCGCCCGCTATAGCCGCCGCCGAACGAGAGCTGGCCGCTCTCGTCGACCGAGCCGGCGCGCAGGCCGCCGCCGACATCGGTGCTCTTGCGTGTGGCGTTCTGTGTGGTGTTCGACGCCTCCGCCGCCTGCTGGATGACGATCGTGATCGTGTCGCCCACCGCGCTCGCGCGGCGATCCGCGGCCATCGAGGCCCAGTTGCCGCCCGGATAGAGGTTCTGCGCGGCAGCGGGGGCCGCGAGCAGCAGCGCGGGCGCGAAGAGGAGCGCGCGCCTCATCGCGACGCCCCTTCGAGCGCGAGGGGGGCGGCGAAGACCTGGCCCTGCGCATCGCGCACGAAGACGCGCCGTCCGCTCCGGCCGGGCTGGAGCGCGACCACTTCGCGCTCGATCGTCACCACCCCCGCGGTCGACCGCAAGGTGAGCGGCGCCCCCTTGCCGATCGCGCGCGACGGCAGCGGCGCCAGGCGGCCGAGATAGGCGCCCCGCGGCAGCGCCGCTCCGGCATGGGCGCCCCCGGCCCGATCATAGACGACCCGCGCCGGCCGCCCGGCGCGGCATGAGGTGCGGGTCACGTCCTCGGCCGACAATGCGGCCTCCGCGGCCATTGCCGTGGCCGTCGCGTAACAGCCCTGCTCCGGCGCCGCCGACGCACGCGGAAGCGACCCGAAGACGCGTACGACGGCGGCGCGCGCTGGCAAAAGGCGAAGCCCGGGCACGCGCCGGCGCAGCAGCGCGGCCATGTCGGCGGCGGGAATGTCGAGGCGTTCGGCGCCGCGCGGCAGCCGCGCCACGACGAGCGCTCCGGTCGCGGCGGGCAAGGCACCGCCGCGAATCTCGACGACGTCGCGCACCATGAGCTCGGGCGCGTCCACGCGCACCACCGGCTTGATCGCCGCGACCGGCCCGCCTCCCGGCACGGCCGCGCCCAGCGCCAGCATCGCTACGATCCCCCCCGTCATGTGCCTAGCGCCTGAGCCCGTTCGCTATGCCCATCAGCTGGTCGGCCGCCTGGACGATCTGGGCGTTGGCCGCATAGGCGCGCTGCACGAGCATCAGCCGCACCATCTCGTCGGTGAGAGCGACGTTCGACTGCTCGATCGCGCCCTGGACGAGCAGGCCCGTCCCATCCTCCCCCGGCGCCGCGTCGCGCGTCATGCCGCCGTCGGCGACACGGTAGAGACCGCCGTCGAGGCGCTCGACCGCGGCGGGATCGTCGATTCGGACGAGCTGGATCTGCCCGAGCTCGACCGGCTCGGCGCTGTCGGGCACCGAGGCCCGCACGAGCCCGTCGCTCCCGATCGCGATCGCCGTCGCGTCGGACGGAATCGTGATGTTCGCGCGCAGCGCCATGCCGTGGCTCGTCGCGAGCAGTCCGTCCTCGTTGACCTTGAGCGCGCCGCCCCGCCACAGCAGCGTCTGGCCGCCCGGCCCCATCAGCTCGATGAAGCCCGCGCCGTCGATCGCGAGATCGAGCTGCTGGCCGGTGCGCTCGAGCTCGCCCTGCTCGTTGACCATGAACAGCGTGTCGAGCACGACGCCCGCGGTCTCGTCGGGCAGGCGGACCAGATCGGGGGTCGCCACGTCGACCGGGCGCGTCGCGACGACGTCGGAGAAGCGCAGCTGCGACCGCTTGAAGGCCGGCGTGTTCACATTGGCGATGTTGTTGGCGATGCCGTCCAGCGCGCGCTGCTGGGTCTGGAGCCCTACGGCCCCCACATAGAAGGCGTCGCTCATCGGCCCTGCCCCAGGCTGCTGATCGCCCGGCCGATCAGGTCGTCATAGACCTGGACGAGCCGCGCACCGCCTTCCGACTGGCGCAAGGCCGTCATCATCGCCACCATCTCCTCACCCATCTCGACGTTCGAGCTTTCGACCATGCCCGCGCGGATCGTCGGATCGGACACCGCCTCCATCGCCGCGCCGTCCGCGGCGAAGCAGGATTCGCCCACCGGCCGCAGCGCCGCCTTGTCCGCGGCCGTGAACAGCTCGATCCGGGCGACGGGGCGCCCTTCGTCGAGCACGGTTCCGTCCTGCGCGAAGCTGACCTCGGCGCGATCGAGCACGAGATCGCCGCCGCCCTGCTGCTGGAGCACATAGCCCTGAGGCGAGACCAGAGTGCCGTCCGCGGTGCGGCGGAACTGCCCCTGGCGCGAATAGATCAGCTGATCGCCCGCCCGGAGCTGGAAGAACCCATCGCCGCTGATTGCGAGATCGAACGGATTGCCGGTCTCGTTGAGCTTTCCCTGCGCGAAGTTCCGATCGACCGCGACCTCGGGAAGGGCGGAAGTCGCTCCCTCGGCGCGGCCAAGCATCTGCGCGAATCCGATCTGGCGCTTGAAACCGGGCGTCGAAATGTTGGCGATGTTGTGTGCGGCTACTTCAAGTTTTCGCTCAGACGCGCTAAGAATAGCCGTCGCCGCATCGACAAGCCCCGACATACCACCCCCCGGTTACTGTCTCGATATGAGACAGAACCAGTTGATCCACGTCAAGCCCCGCTCGAAAGAATCGCGACGAACCGTTGCGATAGTTCATTTCCCGCAGAAATCCTGCGAGTCGCGCAACTACGCCGCCAGCGGATAAAAATGATCGAGGATAACGCAGCCGCGATTTCTTCTGTTTCAGAGTCGTTATTTCCGTGCGACTCACCTGCCACCAAGGGAAACAACTGTCTGGGTCGAAAAGCGCTTTGGCCACGGGTCCGAGGGCAGGGTTCATGCCTAACGAATATGGGCCCAACCTCGAGTCGAGCTGTCGACTAGGCGCCGCCCCCCGCCGCCTCGGCCACGAAACGCAGCCGCGCCTCGATTCCCTCGGCCCCCTTCAAGTCGCGCGCGACATCGTACATCAGAGGATCCGGAAGCTGATTCTCGCGGGCAAAGGCTGTATAGGCCTCGACCAGGCCCGGCGCGCGCTCGGGTTCTGCCAGCGCTGCCGACGCCACGCCATAATAGGCGCGCAGCGGGAAATTGTTGAACAGCGGATGGCCAACCGTCTCGACGGGGTCGTTAAGGCCCTGCGAGCAAGCTAGTACCGAGGCGTAGCGCTCGAAAAAGGCGAATCCTTCACGCTCGAGCATGTCGATGACCGCTGCCGCCGCCGCGTTGGCACCTTCCTCGACCGACGCCAGCGGGATCAGCTTGCGCGCATCGCGCGCCGGCTCGAAGGGGAACAGGTCGAGGTTGCGCAACACCGTGACCGTCCTGCTGCGATAATCGTCGCCCCAGATATGACCCAGCCGGTTCACGATCGTATCGACCGCGTCGTGCCGCAGGCCGATATTGGGATCGATGACCTGCGCCGCCCCTTCCGTGAACGCGCCCCAGGAAAGCTGATCGAAACCGAAGGGCTGCTTCCGGAGAAAGGCGCCTGCACGGTACTTGAAGCCATGGCCCGTCATGAACGGCTTCAACCGTTCGACAAAGGCCCGCTCCGCCTGGTTCATCAAGGCCACCATCCCCCAGCGCCCGGAATCCCGGGCCCGTTGATCCGATTGGGACTGAACGGCTGCAACCGGGTGCCTGCGCCCAGACCGATACGCTCGCCGTTGCGTCCGACGACGACACCGCCGTTCCTAGCGAGGTTCGGGAAATGTTCAAGCTGGCGAGCGGTGTAGGGCGCATTCTCGGTGAGCTTGAATTCGAGCGCCCCGAAATCGCCGGCGTCGAGGCGGAAGCCGGCGCGATCGAGCACGGTGCGGCCCGGCAACAGATTGCCTGCGTCGTCGAATGCACGAACCGCGAGCCGCTCGACCGATCGCCCTTCCTGGAACGCGCCGGTCGCCGCGGCGCTGCTCGCGCGCGCCTCATAGGCACTCCCGCGCAGGAGGAGCGTGCGGCCCTCGGCGACCGCTAGACGCTCGGTCACGATGATCCCGCCGCGCACCCCGCCGCGGATGCCCGCCGTTACGAGAGTCGACCCGCCGAAGGTCGCGACCGTCAGCCCCACCTCGGCAGTCGCGCCGAGATAGTAGAGCATCGCCGTGCCATAGTCGCCGCGGCTCCAGGCGGCCGAGCCCTGCTCGGTCATCCAATAGCCGGGGATCAGCACTTCGGCGGTCGTATTGGCCACGCCGCCCCAATCGATGCCCGCATTGCCGCCGCCGGTCGTCACATAGCCGCCGCCTTGGCCCGGTGCGGGTTGAGTCATCCGCCATTGCTGACCGAAGTCGAACGCTCGCGAATAGCTGTCTTGGCCCGAACCCAGCATCGAGGCGACCGCACGCGCCTGCGCCGCGGCCGGGCTGTTCCAATAGATGTTCGCCGCGACGATCGGCGCCGCTACGCTCCCGCGCGAAGCGAGATCGCCGAGGATGATGAACACGTTGGTGAGCCGGTTCGCTTCGTCCGAGCCGGTCTCGCCGACGATCATCGATCCGACGCCGGCGAAGTTCCTGTCGGTGTAGACGTCGAACCAGCCGGCATAGCCCATGTTGTAGAAATCCTGGGACATGCTGACGGTCAGCGGCTGGGTGTTCTCGCCGCCGACATAGCGCGAGAAGGGCACGCCATTCTCATAGCCGGTGACGAGTACCGCCTGTGAGCCGGTTCCGGTGGGGCTGCCCTTGGCCCGATAGTCGCCGATGATCGCGGCCGCGGCCGCACTGGACCCGGCGCGGTCGGCGATCGGCTTGCCCTCGGCGTCGAAGCCGGGAATGGCTCCCGGCGTCTGGCTGTTGACCGAGGCGATATAATCCGCCGCCGCCTCGCCCGTCGTAGGCGGCGCTTCCTCGGCGTCGGTCGGGCGGGCAGCGACCTGGGCAGCCGGGCCCGTGATCGTCGTCTCCTGCGATCCCGAGACGCCGTTGAACATCAGATCGGCCAGCGTCTGGGCAACGACGTCGGGCAGCGCCGCGGCGAAGTTGTCGCCGAAGCTCGTGCCTTCGATCGCGCTCCGCGTGGCGGCGTTGGCGAGGGCATTGGCGGCGCCCTGCGCGAAATTCGCCACATAGTTCCCGACGGTGTTGTTCTGCGCGATCGGAACCGCGCCGAGCCATTTGCCGACCTGATAGCCAGCCGCCGCGCCGACTCCGGCCGCAGCGACGGCGGCCCAGCTGAACTTGTCCTGGAGCCCGGTGGCGACACCGATGCCCTGGGTGATGGCGCTCCCCGCCGCACCGCGTGCCGCGGCGCCGAGGATGCCGCCGCCGCCGAATGCCTCGCTGAGCCCGCCCGAAACGAGCGAGCCGATCGCCGCCATGCCGACGGCCTTCCAGCTGAACTTCTCCTGGATGCCGGTGGCGACACCGATCCCCTGCGAGACGATCGAGCCGACCATCGCCGCGCCCGCGCCGATCGCGAGTCCTCCCGCGACCCCCGCCGCACCGATCAGCCCGCCGCCCACGACCGTGCCGATGCCGGCTCCGACGCTCGTGGCAAGGCCCGCCGCGGCAAGCGCAGCGCCTGCGGTGACCACCGTCACGGCAATCGCCACCACCGCAAGGATGATGGCGCCGAACACGCCGCACTTGTTCTTCTTCGGGCTCTGCGGCTTCGGAGTGCTCGGCGTGACGTCGCCGATCGCTTCGGACGGATTATAGGGCTTGAGCGAATTGGCGTTGTAGGTCGAACGAACCACGCCGCCGGGCAGTGTCAGCGTGCGGCCCTCGACCAGCGCGGTCGCCCCGGTTACGCCATTGGCTTCCGCGAGCTTGTACCAGAGGCTCGAATCCCCCCAGACCGCCTGGGCAATGCTCTGCAGCGTGTCGCCGGCCTGCACCGTATAGGTGCCGCCCGCCGAACCCTGGCTGTAGCTGTTGATGGGGTCATAGCTGTTGGCGAAATCGGCATAGGAAGCGCCGTAGGTCGCGCCGTTGCGGAACGCTCCGGGCGTGGTCGGGCTCGTCTGCTGGCGTTCGGCGATCGAGGTGGCAGCCGAAACGTCGCTCGTCCCGTTGTTGCCGACATAACCGAGCTGGCGGCCATTGAAGCGGTACCAGATCTCGTGCGGATCACCGTTCGACCAGTTGTTGTCCTGCTCGTCGCGGCGGATGATCTGGCCCTCGGCGTTGAGCCGGAAGCTCACCGACCGCGCCCGGAAGTCGCCGACATAGAGCGACGTGAGCTGGCCCAGCGCGTTGCGGTAGAAGGTCGTATAGTAGGTCGTCGACTGGCTGGTGTTGGGCTTGTGCGCGATCTGCGACTGCACCGCGCCGTCCCACCAGGCATAGCTGTTGGTGGTCAGCGTGTCGGGCGCGTTGGCGTTGTTGTTGTTCCTATAATTCGTCGTCGAGACGCTGATCGCGGCTCCCAGGGCATAGTTGGTGCCATAGCCGTAATCGTAATAGGTATAGGATTGATAGGTATAGCCGTCGTTCTTCTTGGTCGACGTGCTCTCGGAATATATTTGACCCTTGTTGTTGTAATAGGCGTAACGGCTATAGGCGATCGTGGTGCCGTTCCACTCATAGTCGTTCTGCGTCGTCTGATGGCCGACCAGATCGTAGTAGAAGCGGGAGCGCACCGTGCCCGTCGAGGGGGCCGCGGGGATGCTGGCGGGAGGCGTCGAGATCCCCGTATTATAGTCGTAGTCCTCCGTGACATAGGCACCGTTCGAGAGCTGGATCTCGAACAAGCGACCGGCGCTGTCGTAGGTATAGTTCTCGCGGGTCTCGTAATAGCTGCCCGGATAATAATATCCGTATTCATAATCATAGTAACCGGGCGAGTATTCGGTACGCATCACGGCGACACGCTGGCCGGCGAGATCGTATAGGATGTCCTGGCCGCCGCCGGTGCCGTAGACCGCTTCGCCGCGGACGATCTGGCCGCCTCGCAGCGTCCCCTTGTCGGTGACGACGCGGTTCATGCTGTCATAGCGGAACCAATAGTCGGTGGTCGTCGGATAGGACGAGACATTGCCCTGCTGATCGAGCGTCCGGTAGGTGGCGGTGGTGCGGCGGACATTGCCGGCCGCATCATATTCATAGGCGATGTTCGCGGCCGGCGTATAGGTCGTCCCCGCCTCGACGAAGGTCTTGAGGCGGCCGAGCGAGTCATAGGTCGCGGTCGCGTTCTGGAGCGTCGCGGAAGTGGTGTAGTAGCTCTCGTCGACCCAGTAGCTCGGATAATAGCCGCCATAGGGGTCGTACTCATATTCCCAATAGCCGGGCGTATAGACCCCCGATTCCTCGCTGGTCTGTTCGGTCAGCCGCTGGCCCAGCTTGTCATAGCCGTAGACCGCGACCGTGCGCGACCAGCTGGTGTTCGCCTGCGGGTTGGGATCGCCGACGATGGTCGAACCGATCTGGCCGGTGTTGAGATAGGTGTTGGTGGTGTAGAGACCCCCGGTGCCCGACTGGATCATCCGGCCCGCGACGTCATAGGTGTAGGTCCAGGCATGACCGCCCATGTCGGTCTTGCTCGTGATGCGGTTGAAGATGTCCTGGCTTTCGACCTGCGTCCTACTGTTGGCGTAGGTCGTGGTCCGCGTCCAGCCGCCGAAGGTGCCGAGTCCGCTCGTCGTGGTGCCGCTGTTCCAGCTATAGGCGACGGTGGTGAGATCGCCGCCGAACGCGAGCTGGCTTATGACATGCCCCATCGAGTCATATTCGGTCAGCGCCTTTTCCGGCGTGTAGCCGATGATCGGAGTGTAATATTCCCAGTGGCCGGTGCCGTAATAGGGGTCGTCCTCGACCCAGATCTCCTCGGTCGGCCCGTAGATCGGCGTCTGGTACTGGTTGTTCCATTGCTGGATGCGCTGACCTAGCCCGTCATAGGCGTAATATTCGACCAAACCGCCATAGTGCGCGACCGTGGTCACGCGGCCCATCGCGTCATAGTCGCTGGTCGTGACGCGGCCGAGCTGGTCGGTCACCTTCCGGACATCGCCATGGATGTCATAGGAATTGGTCACCTTACCGCCATCGGCGGCGAAGCTGGTGACGACCATGGCTTCCGCCTCGCCATAGCCCGTCCCGGCGAGCAGGCTGCGCGTCGACAGATTGTTGTTGGCGTCGCGGCTGCCGATCAGGCGCCCGCTCAAGTCGTAATAATAATATTCGGTCGGGCGGACATTCTGCTGCGTGCCGTTGTCGAGCGTGATCGACACGGTGGGGCTCTCGCTTTTGATGAGCCGGCCGCTATTGTTGTAGCTATAATCGAGCGTCGCGCCGAGCGCATTGGTCTCGCTCGCGATCTCGCCAAAGGCGTTATAGGTACGGCTGGTGACGAACTGGTCGGTGACCGAGGCGCTCAGTTGGCGCCCCTCCTCGATCACCTGGATCGCGAGATTGCGCTTGTCGTACACCGTGTAGGTGGCGTTGACCGTGGTCTGGCCGACCAAGGCGAGCGCACCACTCAGGGATTGGCCGGCAAGGCTGGTCCCAGCCGAAGTGATCGTCACCGTCTGGTTGCCGTTGCGGTCGTATCCGAACAGCTTCCAGACTCCGTCGCCGGAATTGGTCGCGCTCAGGCGCCCGGCATTGTCATAGACATTCTCGGTCTGCCAAAGCCCGTTGACGCCGCTCTTCCAAACCTCGCCATAGCCGTTATATTGCGTCTGGCTGTAATCGAGCATCGCGAAGGCGCTGCCGTTCCAGCTCGCGACCCCCTGGAATATCTTGCGGCCGGCCAGGTCGTAGCGTGTTGCGAGCGCATCGGTGACGATGCCGCCGGCGGCCGTCGCCCGGCCATAGCTCTCCTTCTTCACGCGCCCCATCACGTCATAGGCGTAGCTGCGGGTGAAGCCTGCGGCGTCGGTCATCGTCGCGAGGCGGCCGCCCGCGCCATAGCTATAGGTCGTGACGCGAGCCGGCGCGTTGGTGGCGCCCGACTGCGTGGCGCGGGAAAGATTGCCGAGGCCGTCGTAGAGATATTGCGTGGTGGGCGACACCGACTGGTTGTTGAAGTCGGTGAAGGCGGCACGCACTTCGCTGCTCAGCCGCCCGGCGCCGTCATAGCCATAGTCGGTCTGGTTGCCGGTCGCTTCGATCTTGCGCACGACCTGGCCGAGGCCGTTGTAGAGATACTGCACCGTCGCGGTGCCAGTGACCGACGAGAGCACGCCGGTCGTCGCGTTGATCGCATAGGCCTCCACCGAGAGCCGCGCTTCCGAGGTGCGGTTGCCGTTGCGGTCATAGCCATATTGCGTGACGCGATCGGCCGCGACGGTCGAAAGCGCGGGGGGCGCCGAGAGCGCCGCCGTTCCGGTGAAGCGCGTCACGTAGCGCCGCTCGGTGGTGACGTTGCCATCGGGATCATAGGCCCAGCTGGTCAGATAGCCCTGCGCATCGAGCTGCGCGGTCTTTTGGCCGAGCAGGTCGTACCAACTGAACGTCTCGCCGCCATTGGGGTCGGTCATCTTCACGACGTTGCCGCCGGCATCGTAGGTGTAGGTGGTGACGAGGTTGGCGGCCGCATAGCCCAGCGCATAGGTGCCGGTCACCACGCTCGCGACCTGGCTCGAGGTCGTGCGATTGAGCGCATCGTAGTTGAACGTCGTCTCGCGATAACCGCCCGCCGGCGCGGCGGGCGCCGTGCCCCCGGCATTCGCCGGCAGCGTCACCGACCCCGCATAGACCCGCGTCGTCTTGACGTTGCCATTGGCATCGTAGGTGAAGCTCGAATAGCTGTTCCCGCTCGCAGAAGTCTGGCGGATCTCGACCTTCTTGCGGTTGAGCGCGTCGTAATAGAGCAGAGTCCGCGCGCCGGCCGCGTCGATCCTTTCCTTGACGTTGCCGCGGGCATCGTAGCGGATCGTCTCGGTGGGCGTGGCAGTCGAAACGGTGACGAGATCGTCGGCGATGACGCTCACTGCGTCGCCCTTGGTCTCGATCAGCCGGTCGTTCTTGTCGTAGCTGTAGAGGGTGGTACGGCGATAGGCGAGATTGTCCGCCTCCACCATCTTGGTGCGGTTGCCGCGCGCATCATATTCGAAGCGGTTGACGACGGTCGAGCTGCTGAGGTTGCCGGCGCTGTCATAGGTCGCCATCGGCAAGGTCTCGGTGAGCATCTGGCCGAGACGATCGAAGGTGTAGGTCGTGGTGGCGCCGGCGACAGCCGAGCTTGTCGACGATTTGGCGGTGACCGAGACGCGGTTGCCGAACGCATCGTAGCTATAGGTCTCGAAGAACCCCATCGCGTCGGTGGATCGCGTGACGCGGCCGAGCTTGTCGTAAAGGAACGACGTGACCGCGTCCTCGGTCGCATGGGCGGTCGCAGCGGGCGGAGTCGCCATGACCGGCGTGCCGCCGACGGGATTGTAGCGCTGGGTGACCGACGCGACTTCGCCGAATGTCGTGTACAGCGTCTCGGTGACGTAGTTGCCGGCGTCGCGGACATGCGTGACGCGGCCGAGCTTGTCGTACCAGCTGTAGGTGGCGGCGCCGCGCGCGTCGGTGACCTTCCACGCCTCGCCAAAGGCATTGTAGTCGTAGCTGACGGTGCCGCTCAGCGCATCGGTCTTGACCTTGAGCCGGCCGAGCTTGTCGTAGCTGAAATTGGTCGGATTGTTGTTCGGATCGACGATCTGGACGACGTTGCCGAGGCCGTCATAGCTGTAGGTCGTGGTCGCCTGGTCGGCGGTGCCATAGGCGCGGACCTCGCTGCTCCTCCGGCCCGCAGCGTCATAGCCATAGCCGGTGACGACCTGGTCGGCCGTGCCATAGGCGTCGTAGCGTCCGACCAGCTTCCCCGTGGGGCTGTAGTCGTAGAGCGTCGCGACGCCGAGCGCGTCATACTCCATGTAGAGCATGCCGTCGGGATGGTAGCTGTACGAGCGGCCGGCATAGTCGCCGGCGCCGCCGGAGAGCGTGTCGACCTGGGCGATCGTCGTCGCATTGGTGACGACGACCTTGTTGTTCCAGGTGCGCGTGCCGACCACCTTGCCCGTGGCGCTATAGTCGGTCCGCGACACATAGCCTTCGGCGTCGACCGTGAAGCGGACCTCGCCGCGCGCCGAATACCAAGTCCGCGTGACGCGATCGCCGGCGGCGTTGCCGGCATTGTTGCCCGACCAGCTGTTCATGGTCCCCACTGCGGGCAGCGAGGCCGTGCCGTACTTCGCGGCATATTGCACCGTGCGAGTGACCTGGCCGCCATTGTCGTAGGTGAAACCGGTCACGCCGCCGTCGGCGTCGATCGCATAGGCGAGCCGGCCCGCGGTGTCGTACACCGACCAGCTCGTCCGGTTGGCGGCATTGCCGGCGAGCGACGCGACCAACGCTTTCACATTGTCGTAGCTATAGTCGCTCGTCGCCGCCATGGCGGCCGCATATCGAACGGTGCTCGTCCGCTGTCCGGCCGTGTCGTAGTCATAGGCGACGACCTGGTTGAGCCCGTCGACCGCATAGCGCAGCAGGCCCTGTCCGTCATAGACGTAGCGCGTCACCCGATCGTTGGCGGAAGTGCCCGCGCTCGAAACAAGATCGTTTAAGCGGCCGGCGGCGCGCACGCCGGCCGCGACGGCGTTGAACGAAGCGATCTCGGCGACTTTCTGCCCCGCCTTGTCGTAGACGTTGCGGGTGAGGAAGCCCTCGCCGTCGAGCGTCCCGAGCGCGCGGCCGTCACGATCGTAGAAATGGCGCGTGACCGCCGCCGTCGCGGTCGGCGCGGGGACGTCGGTGAGAACCGGCGGCGTCGTCTTGAATGCTGTTAGCTGGGCCGGGGTCAGCTTGACCGCGTAGGCAGTCGTCGAGACCAGTTGCCCCGCCTTGTCATAGGCCATGGTGGCGACGCTGCCGTCGCCCGCCACAGCCGCGACCACTTGGCCCTCCTTGTCGTAGACCGACCAGCTCCAGAGGTCGGAGGAAGTGGCGGGCGGCCGGATCGCCGAAGGCTCGAACACGGCGTCGGGGTTTTGGAGGGTGGCGAGCTGGGCAGTGATCAGCCGGGTCGCGTAGCGGGTCGTCGCAACGACGCGGTTGTTCGCGTCGTAGCGATATTCGACCATGTCGCCATAATGGTTGACCTCGGCGATCAGCCGCCCGGCCTTGTCATAGGCGTAGTAGCGGTTGAGGCCGACAGCGTCGGTCGCGACACGGAGCCGGCCGAGCTTGTCGTACTGGCTGGCCGAGGTGCCGCCGGCGACGTAGCTGCCGCTGTCGGTCTGATTGATGAGGTCACCGGCCTTGTTGTAGGTGCTGACCGTCACATAGCCCGAGGCGAGCGTCACCGTGGTCGTCGTCGCGGTGTCGTTGAAGACGATGCTGGTGGTGCCGCCGTTGACGTCGGTCGAGGCGGTCAGGCGCCCCATGCCGTCATAGACGAAGGTCTCCGCGACCCGGCTCTCGTTGTTGCGCGAAAGCAGGCGCCCGCCCTGGTCGTAGGTGTAGTAGACGCGGCTATAGCCCTCGGCGCTCGACGCGGCGCCGGCGGCGGTCGCGATGCCGTAATCGATCGTGCTGCTGAGATTCCCGCGCGCGTCGTAGATATTGTAGATGATCTTGGTCGACGAGCGGTCCGCGATCGCATTGCGCCACGCGTCCATCGTCGCCTCGGTGAGCGCCCCTGCGCCGATGGCGTAGCTGTGCTCGGGATATTCGATGGCGAACTGCAACTCGCCCGCCGCCGTGTAGCGATATTCGGTGACATAGCCCTCGCCGCTAACGACGTAGCGCAGATGCCGCTCGGCATCGTAGACGTAGCGGGTCGTGATGCTGACCGCGGCGCCGCTCGCGTCCGCGGCGGTGTGCGTCTCGGTCAGCAGTTCGTTCTTCGTGCCATAGGTGCGTGTGACGACGTTGCCGAGCCGGTCGGTCGCGGTGAGGACGTTGCCGTTGCCGTCGTAGGTGAAGGTCGAGGCATTGCCGAGCGCGTCGGTGGTGCTGACGAGGTCGCCGACGCCGTTGTAGCCGAACTGCACCACTTGCTGCGCGGCACCAGCCGAGGCCGGCGGCGCCGTGATCTTGGTGAGATTGCCGGCGGCGTCATAGTCGAGCCGGGTCACCTGGCCGGTCGGGTCGGTGACGCTGGTGTAACCCGCCCCATAGGCCAATGTCGTCACGCGATTGACGCCCGAACTGGCGAGCTGGGTCAGCGTCTGGACGCGGCCCGAGCCGTCATAGCCGATGGTGAGGCTCGAGCCGTCCTTCTGGGTGATGCCCGTGACGCGGCCGGCGCCGTCGTAGCTGTAGCTCGTCCAATAGGATTGGGCGTCGGTGGGCAGCGTGTTGTCTTCGGGAGTGAGATCGGTGCGGACCTTGGTCAGCCGCGATCCCGTATATTCGTACCAGACGCGCGACAGCGTCTTGGCGGTGCCCGTCGCGAGATCGGTATAGCCGGTGAGGACACGGGTGATGTTGTTCCCGGACCAGTCATATTGGGTCCAGGCGCCGTCCGCGGTGGTGACGCGATAGAGCTTGTCGGCGGTATAGGTGAAGGTGAGGCTGTTGCCGTCGGTGTCGGCCTGCGAGACGATGCGCCATTGCACGCCGTCGACGGCGTAGGTCTCGGTCGTCCCGGTGTCGCCATCAGTCCAGACCCAGGTTCCGGTGCCCACCCCGGTACCGCTATAGGTCAGCTTGTCATAGGCTCCGGCGCCGCTCCGCGTGACATAGGCGCTTCCGTCGAAGTCGTAGATTATCTCGGAGCCGTCCGCCGAGACCCGCGTGACTTCCTCACCCCAGACGAAGTTCTTGATGATGCGCTGCGTGCTCTGGCGCCAGTTGTCGCCATTCTCGTCGCTCAGGTTGCCGAGGCTGTTGTACGATCGTCCGATGCCGACATCAGGTCCGCGGCCGACGAGGAATTCGTCCTGGCGCGACAGGAAGAGGTTGCCGTTGGCCGCGTTGACGAACGCCCCGTCGCCCCCGCGCCCCTGCGCGGCGCTGCCGAGCAGCCCGGAACTCCCCAGCACCGCGCCGGATCCACGCTCGAAACCGGTGCCCGCACCCGTGAAGATCGCAACCATGTGAATCCCCGTCCCTGACTGCGCAGCGGCGATATCTTCGCCCTGTCAGACGGTTAGTCGGAGGATTCCGCGGATTGTTTAGCGGGAATTGCGAACATGCCGATCTATTGTCCGCGATGGAGGCGGCCGACTGGCCCCCGAGCGGCTCTCGCCTGGAGCGTAACTTCGTGCAAGAATGGCGGGAACCCTATCGAGGCATGCGGCGATGAAGAGATCCCACGCTCTTGCGCATCTGCGGCAACTGAGCTGTCTCGGCCTCGGCGGAGAGATCGTCATTCCGCAGATGCTCCGGGCCCTCATGGAGCTGATACCCGCGAATTTCAGCTGCTTCTACTGGACCGACCGGAACGGCCGCCCCACCAACATGTACGCCACGGAAATCGCACCCTCGACGATCGATCTGACGGTGAATCACTATCATTTGATGCAGCGGCCGGGCGAGATTTCCGTCGAGATCCTCGCCCGCGGATCGCGCCCGATCGGGAATCTCGACGCGTGGTACGCGGAACGGCGGCGGCTGGAACGCACGATCGCGTTCAACGAGATCTTCCTGCCGGAGAGGTCGACCTTGGTCCTCGATGCCGTGGTTCGCTCGGGCAATCTACCGCGCGGCCTGATCCTGCTCGGCCGCGGTGGTCGGGATCGTGGTTTTTCGAGCGCCGAACGGCACCTGCTTGCGGAAGTGGTGCCCTGGTTCCTCCACGCGCTCCAGGAAGCGCCCCCGCTTCCCGCCGAAAGCTTCGTTGCCGGCGGCGATCGGACGGTGCTGCTGTGCGACGAATCCGGCAGATTGCTCGCCTGCGAGCCGGGCGCCGCCCAGTTGTTGCTGCAAGTAGCGGCGCCGCGCATCGCTCCGGGCGCGCTGCAGGGGCGTGCGCCGCAGACGCTCCCCCCGGCGCTCCGGCGGCTTTGCGCCAGGGCACGCGCAGTCCATGCCGGACGGCCGGCGGAGCCGCCGATGGCGCGAACCGCGAATTGCTGGGGGACATTCGCGTTCCACGCCCATGCGTTGGAGAGCGCGGGCGAGCCGGACATGGGCGGATTGGTCGCCTTGACGATCTGCCGCGAGGAGCATCGGGAGATACGACTGCTCAATCGGCTCAAATCGATGCCCCTGGCGCCCCGCCAGCGGGAACTGGCCCGGCATCTCGGCCTGGGCAGGCCGGCGGAGGAGATCCGGTCCCGCATGGGCATCTCGAACGCGACTTATCGTGCCTATGTCGAGCGCGTCTATCAGCGTCTCGGAGTCCATAGCCGGGCCGAGCTGGCGATGTCGCTCGACGCCTGACCCCGAACCGTCCCAAAAAGCGGGCATCTGCCGGTCGAATCGGCTCCGTCGCGTTCGATAGGTTCCCTTCGCAACGCCCCCGAACGCGCGGCCCGGAAGCGGCCGGCCGCGCCACGGAAGGCACCAACGCGAAAGGGAACAGCTATGAGGATCTGGCTCGGCCTTGCGATCGCGGCGACCTTGCCTGCGCCAGCCCTGGCCCAGCAGGGCGCCCCTTCGTTGAAACGCTGGACCAAGGACATCGTACGTTCGGTCCCCCGCCAGGCGGCGCCTTCGCTCGGCCTGGACGATGCGTGCGACGCAGCCGGCCTTGCAGGCGGTGGAAGGAGCGACGGCATCATCGGCGAGAAAGGCCGGAAGGGCATCATCGGCGAGAAGGGCAGCGAGGGCATCATCGGTGAGAAGGGCCGAAACGGTATCATCGGCGAAAAGGGCCTGGTGCAAGGCCGCGATCAGGTCTTCGCCGACCATTGGAGCTCGGACCGCTTCACGACCTTCCGCCACGTCATCGAAGGACCGCCCGGCCGAGTGAACCTCAAGCTGGACGCGTGTACCAGCGCATCGGGCGGCGAGACGGTGGCGGTCTATCTGACCGATGCGCAGGGGGCCCGCAGGACGGGATGGCGCCTGTTCGTGATCGGAACCCGCAACGGCAACAGCCGATCCGGAACGCTTACCCTGCCCCCGATCGCCCGCGGGCGGAAGATCGGCAGGCTACCCATCATGGTGGTCGTCGAGAACGCCTCGGGGCGGCCGCATACCGGCCAATACCGCCTCACCGTCAGCCGCTAGGAGCCGGCGGGCGCCCGGCTCAGGCCATCGCCATCAGGCTGGCATTGCCGCCCGCCGCCGTGGTGTTGACCGAAGTCGAGACCTCCTCGACCAGCCAGTCGAGCCGGTAATCCGCGTCCCCGGCCTGGGTGAGCACGATCGGCCCGGGCAGCGCCGCGATCGCCTGTTGCGCCTCGCGCACCCGAGCGGCATTGCCTTCGATCAGCGCGCCCGCATAGGGCCCTTCCGTCGCCCAGTCGGCGCTCCAGCGCACCCGCCCGGCGAGCGCCGGGGGGAGATCGAGCCGGAACGCCGCATCCACGACCAGCGCGTTGCCGCTCGCCAGCCCCGCCGCGAGCTGGGCGACCAGCCCTTCACGCGTCGCGGGGAGCAGCAATATCCGCCCGCGCGGGTGCAGCGCATAGAGGTTGCGCTCGCCCACCGGCCCGGCCAGCTCGACTTCGGCGCCGAGCAGCGACGCGCTCGCCGCGGCGCGCGCGCGGGCGGCGGCCGGCGCGTCGCCCGACGCCTCGAGCCACGAGGCCAGCTCGCGCACGCCCGGATCCATGCCGGTCGAGCTCAGCTGCGGCGCCATCGGCGCCTCGCCGACCAGCCGGCCGAGATAGAGCGGTCCGCCCGCCTTGGGCCCGGTGCCCGAAAGCCCGCGCCCGCCGAAGGGCTGCACGCCCACCACCGCGCCGATCACGTTGCGGTTGACGTAGAGATTGCCCGCCTTCACGCGCGCCGTGACGTGCGCGATCGTCTCGTCGAGGCGCGTGTGCAGCCCGAAGGTGAGGCCGTAGCCGGTGGCGTTGATCGCGTCGATCAACCGGTCGAGCCCCTCGCGGCGGAAGCGCACCACGTGGAGCACCGGCCCGAACACCTCGCGGGTCAGGTCCGCGATGTCGTCCAGCTCGACGATCGTCGGCGGCACGAAGGTGCCGTGCGCGGTCTCGCCCGCCAGCGCGATCTGCTCGACCGGGCGGCCGAGCCCGCGCATCCGCTCGATGTGCTTCTCGATGTTCGCCTTGGCCTCGGCGGTGATCACCGGGCCGATGTCGACGCCGATCCGGTCGGTACGGCCGATCCTGAGCTCGTGGAGCGCCCCTTTGAGCATCGCCAGCGTCCGATCGGCGATGTCTTCCTGCAGGCACAGGATGCGCAGCGCCGAGCAGCGCTGGCCCGCGCTGTCGAAGGCCGAGGCGATCACGTCCGCCACCACTTGCTCGGCGAGCGCGGAGGAATCGACGATCATCGCATTCTGCCCGCCGGTCTCGGCGATCAGCGGGATCGGCCTGCCCTCGGGCGAGAGGCGCTTGGCGAGCTCGGCCTGGATCAGCCGCGCCACTTCGGTCGAGCCGGTGAACAGCACCCCCGTCGTCTCGGGCACCGCGACCAGCGCCGCGCCGATCGCGCCGTCGCCGGGGACGAGCTGGAGCACCTCGGCCGGCACGCCCGCCTCGTGGAGCAGCGCGACGCCCTGCGCGGCGATCAGCGGCGTCTCCTCGGCCGGCTTGGCGAGCACCGCATTGCCGGTCACCAGCGCAGCGGCGACCTGGCCGGTGAAGATCGCGAGCGGGAAGTTCCACGGGCTGATGCAGGTCACCACCCCCAGCGGCGCATGGCGCCGCCCCAGCATGCGCCGGGCCTGATCGGCATAATAGCGCAGGAAGTCGATCGCCTCGCGCACTTCGGCGATCGCGTTGGGCAGCGACTTGCCCGCCTCGCGCATCACCAGCCCGAGCAGCGCGGGCATCCTCGCCTGCATCGCGTCCGCGGCGCGCTCGAGCATCGCGGCGCGCTCGGCGGGCGGAACGGCCGCCCAGCCCGGCGCGGCCGCCGCGGCTGCCTTGGCCGCCGCTTGGGCCTGCGCCGGCGACATCTCGACCACGGTGCCGACCACGTCGCGATGGTCGGCAGGGTTCAATACCACCCGCGCGATCCCCTGCCCGTCCGCCGGCCCCGCGCGCCATTCGCGGCCCGCGCCCGCGCGCATCGTCTCGCCCAGCATCGCCAGCACCCGCTCGTCGGCAAGATCGAGCCCCGCCGAGTTGCGCCGGGTGCCGAAGAGATCGGCGGGCAGCGCGATGGCGGCGTGCTTCTGCCCGGGCACGTCCATCGCCCGGACGATCTCGACCGGATCGGCGACCAGCTCCGCGACCGACACCTCGGGATCGGCGATGCGGTGGACGAAGGACGAATTGGCGCCGTTCTCGAGCAGGCGGCGGACGAGATAGGCGAGCAGTGTCTCGTGCGTCCCCACCGGCGCATAGATGCGGCAGGGCCGGTCGAGCTTGTCGGCGCCGACCACTTCGTCATAGAGCGGCTCGCCCATGCCGTGCAGGCATTGGAACTCGTACTTGCCGATCGCGAAGTCCGGGCCGGCAAGCTCGTAGATCGTGGCCAGCGTCTGGGCGTTGTGCGTCGCGAATTGCGGGAAGACGTGCTCGCCCGCTGCCAGCAGCTTGCGCGCGCAGGCGATGTACGCGACGTCGGTATGGACCTTGCGGGTGTAGACCGGGAAGTCGGCCAGCCCGTCGACCTGGGCGCGCTTGATCTCGGCGTCCCAATAGGCGCCCTTGACCAGCCGCACCATGATCCGCCGGCCCGCGCGCTGGGCAAGATCGACGATCCAGTCGATCACGAACGGACAGCGCTTGCCATAGGCCTGCACCACGAAGCCGAGCCCGTTCCAGCCGGCGAGATCTGGATCGAGCGCGAGGCTCTCGAGCAGGTCGAGCGAAAGCTCGAGCCGGTCGGCCTCCTCGGCGTCGATGTTGAAGCCGATGTCATAGCCCTTCGCCAGCATGGCCAGCGCCTTCACCCGCGGCAGCAGCTCGCCCGTCACGCGGTCCGCCTGGGCGCGGCTGTAGCGCGGATGGAGGGCCGAGAGCTTGATCGAAATGCCCGGCCCGCCATAGACGCCCCGTCCCGCCGACGCCTCGCCGATCGCATGGACGGCGGCCTCGTAGTCGCGATAATAACGCTCGGCATCCGCCGCGGTGGTCGCCGCCTCGCCCAGCATGTCGTAGCTGTACTGGAAGCCGCGCGCCTCGAGCGGGCGCGCGCGCCGCAGCGCCTCCGCGATCGTCTCGCCGGTGACGAACTGCTCGCCCATCATCCGCATCGCCATGTCGACGCCGCGGCGGATCACCGGCTCGCCGGCCCGCGCGATCAGCCGCGTGAGCGCGGCGGCGAGGCCGCTATCGTTGACGCTGCTGGTGAGCTTGCCGGTGACGACCAGCCCCCAGGTCGCGGCGTTGACGAACAGCGATCGGCCGTCGCCGATATGGCTCTTCCAGTCGCCTCCGGCGATCTTGTCGCGGATCAGCGCGTCGCGCGTGTCATGGTCGGGGATGCGCAGCAGCGCCTCGGCCAGGCACATCAGCGCGACGCCCTCCTGGCTCGACAACGCATATTCCTGGACGAGACCCTCGACGCCGCTGCCCCTGTGCTTGGCGCGCAGCGCGGTGATCAGCGCGGTCGCGGTCGCTCGCGCGGCGGCGCGGGTCGCTTCGGGCAGGGCCGCCTGCTCGAGCAGGGGTGCGAGGCATTCGGGCTCGCTCCTGCGATAGGCGGCGGTGATCGCCTGCCGAAGCGGCGACTGCTCGCGGATCGGCGGGGCGAAGTTCTCGAACAGCGGTGGAAACGTCATGGCGGCCTCGGCATGCGGTCTTGCGGGAGAAGCTAGCAGCAAAGCCGTTGGCAATCCGGCTGAAATTGCGCAATGTCGAACCGATCTTGCCTAATTTCGCCGCAATGGAAGGCACAATGACCAGCAGAATGTCCCAATCCGGTGAAATCGACCAGTTCGACCGGAAGATCATCGACGCGCTCCGGGAGGACGGCCGCATGTCGGTCACCGACCTCGCCCGGCGGGTCGGCCTGTCCAAGACGCCTTGCCAGGTGCGGCTGAGGCGGCTGATCGAGCAGGGCTATATCCTCGGCTTTCGCGCGGTGATCGATCCCGCGAAGCTCGGGCTCGACCATGTCGCCTTCACCGAAGTGAAGCTGTCGGACACGCGCGAGGCGGCGCTCGAGGAATTTCGCCGCGCGGTGCTGGGGATCCGCGAGGTCGAGGAATGCCACATGATCGCAAGCAGCTTCGACTATCTGCTCAAGGTGCGCACCGCGGATATCCGCCGGTACCGCGAGGTGCTGGGCGAGCGCATCTCGAGCCTGCCGCACGTCGCCAGCACCTCGACCTTCGTCGCGATGGAGACGATCCGGGACGCCGCGATGTGATCAGAAACGGAAGGTCAGCCCGGCGCGTGCCCGATGATCCTGGTTCCCGCGCGAAAGGGCGCCGGCATAGCCAAGGTCGAGCTGCAGGCCCTTTCCGATCGCCGCGTTGACGCCCAGCTCGCCGACCAGGCTGTCCGCCGCGATCGGCAGTCCGGCGACGTTGAAGCGCCGTCCGTCGAGCGCCGCCGCGACGACCGGCAATTGATCGCCAAAGGCGTGCTGCCAGCCCGCCGAGGCGCGAAGCCGCAGCGTCCCGCCTGCCAGCGCGAGCGCGGTGTCGCCGCGCAGGCCGATGGTCGCATAGCTGGTGTCCATCGAATCCCGTTCGAGCTCCAGCGCGGCGGCGTCCCCGATCTCGCGGCCGCGGCCGACGTCGAGCCGGACATGCGCGACGCTCGCATAAGGCTCGAGCGTGCCGGCCGGCAGGTCGAAGCGATATGCCGCTTCGCCGAAAGCCTGTGCCGTCGAGGCGCGGTAGCGGGCGCTGAGGCCGTCCGCGAAGCCGGCAAAGGCGATGGCGCGCCGGGCCGCGACGTCCTGCCAGGTGTAGACGAACCCGGCGCGCAGCGCGAAGGCGCCGAGCGTTCCGCCCGCGTAGACGCCGGTGTGATAACTGTCGATGTCGGCATTGCCCTGCCCCCGCAGCTCGTCGCGATGATGACCGCCGGCCACGCCCAGGCGAAGCGCGCCGTCCGGTGCCTGCACCTCGATGCCCGCCAGCGCGCCCGTGGTGGCATGGTCCAGCCGCGCGGCGTTGCCGTCGCTCCGCCAATGGCTCCACGAGTCCAGCGCCTGGCCCCAGACCGCGAGGCCGGGCTTCCCGGCCGGAACGCTGCGGAGCTGCTCCAGCATCGCGTCGCGCGATAGGCTGCTGCCCTCGACCAACGCGGTGCGGAGCGAGGCGTGGAACGCGCCCGAAAGGCTGTCGAACGCCCGCCGGGCGGTGGGCGCGTCGGTGACCAGCACCGCGTCGCGGACCGGGTTGCCCGAAGCCACCCCCTCCAGCGCCGCTCCGGCCGCGCGCTGGTTGGAGGTGGCGGCGACCGCGTCGAAGCGGACGTCGTTGCGCACGAGCGTCAGCGTGACGGCGTTGGACGTGTAGCCGAGCTTCGGATCCAGGAAGGCGTAGGTGGAAGTGACGTTGTCGAACCGGCCCTGGATCCCGCGCTGGGCCGTCAGGATCGTATAGGTCGCGCTCGGGCGATAGGTCCCGTTCGCGCCGATATGGGCGACGGTGCCGCCAAGCGTGGCGCTGCCGAGCACGGCGATGCGGTCGCTCGCCGTACCCGACGGAGCGACCTCGACTTCGTAGCGGCTGCCCGGCGCGAGGACGAGATCGCCGGCCACGGTGAGCGTCGCGATCCCCGGGCCCGGCGCGATCGTGCCGCCGGGCGCGACCTGCACCGTGCGGACGCTGCCGCGTCCTGCCAGCGTGGTGTTGGCCTCTACCGCCAGATCGCCCCCCAGCGCACCGTCGACGGTGAGGCGCCCGAACTGGAGCCGGCTATGGCCGGCGAAGCCCTCCGAATTGCCGGTCAGCGTCAGATTGCCGGTGCCCGCCTTGATGAGCTGGCCCGCGCCGGTGAGCGTGCCGGCGTAGCGGCTGTCGCCCGGCTCGTCGAACAGCAGCTCGGCGCCGGGCCGCAGCGCCGCGTCGCCCGTGAAGCGGCTCGCCGCCGTGGCGAGACGCCCTTCCTCGAGGTTCCAGTCGAGCGCGCTCGTGCCGGTCAAGGTGAGCACGCCGCTCCCGCGCTTGACCATCGTTCCCGAATGCCCGTCGAGCGCGGTGACGGCGCCGGCGAAGCTGTCGTTGGTCCGCTGGTCGAACACGACCGTGCCGGCATTGCGGACATTGCCGCGGATCGCCCGGGAATCGCCGATCAGCGTGCCGGCCTCGACCTCGGTATCGCCGGTATAGCTGTTGACGCCCGACAGGATCAGCGTGCCGGCGTCGCGCTTGACCAGGCTGGTGTTGCCCGAGAGCGGCGCGGCGATCTCCGCGGTCATCGTCGAGCTCCAGACCGAGCCGTCGCCGACGCGGATCGTGGTGCGCGTGCCGCCTGCAAGGGTCAGGCCGGTGCCGGACAGGATATAGCCGCCGACCGCGAACTGGAGTCCCCCGGTCGCGACCGCGCCGGCGCTGCCGTCGAGGAGCACCTGGCCGCCGCGTCCGGCGAACACCGCGAACGCGCCCGGCTTGGCGGCTTCGTTGCGGGTTCCGTCCTGGCCGGTCCAGCTCGGCGTTCCGTTCCGCCAGATGCCGGGGCCCCCGTCGACGATGCCGTTGGCGTAGCGGGTCGAATCGCCGCCGTCCCAGAATTGGAGCGGGCGCTCGGTCGCGCCGGACACGAGGTTCACCTGGCCGGCGATCGCGGTCTGGACCGAAAGCTCGGCGCCATTCTGCCCGGGCGGGAGCGCGCCCAGGACGAGGCCGTTGTCGGTCAGGCGCCCGCCATAGCTGAACAGCCGGTAGACGCCCTCGCCGAGCGCGTCGTTGCCCGTCACGTTGAGAGTGCCGTCGAGCGTCAGATTGCCCGCCACGGCGAACAATACCGGGTCGCTCGGCTGGCCGAAGCGGGCGTCGACGATCGATCCCTGGCCCAGCACGAGACTGGCGAGGTGGAGCGTGCCGCCGCCGCCCCCGGCCAGCCGGCCGCCCGCACCCACATCGACCGCGCCCCCGGTGCCGCTGCCGC
>CBIFVW010000006.1:0-33830 GCA_966186155.1 uncultured Sphingomonas sp. | reverse complement strand
GTCTTAGCGCGAGTAGAACTCGACGACCAGGTTCGGCTCCATCTTCACCGGGTACGGCACCTCGTCGAGGGTCGGCACGCGCGTGAAGGTGACCTTCGAGGCGCCATCGGGCACCACATAGTCGGGGATGTCGCGCTCGGCGAGGCTCTGCGCCTCCATCACCAGCGCCATCTCCTGCGCCTTGGCCGAGAGCGAGATCTCCTGGCCCGGCTTGATGCGGCGCGAGCCGATGTTGCACTTCTCGCCGTCGACGCGGACATGGCCGTGGTTGACGAGCTGGCGCGCGGCGAAGATCGTCGGCGCGAACTTGGCACGATAGACGATCATGTCGAGCCGCATCTCGAGCAGGCCGATCAGGTTCTGCGAGGTGTCGCCCTTCATGCGCGACGCGTCCTCATAGGCCTTCTTGAACTGCTTCTCGGTGACGTCGCCGTAATAGCCCTTGAGCTTCTGCTTGGCGCGCAGCTGGATGCCGAAGTCCGACATCTTGCCCTTGCGGCGCTGGCCGTGCTGGCCGGGGCCATATTCGCGCTTGTTGACCGGGGACTTCGGGCGACCCCAGATGTTCTCGCCCATCCGGCGGTCGAGCTTGTACTTGGCGCTGCTGCGCTTCGACATGTCTAATCCTTTGCAATACGAACGACGTTGGTCCCGGTATCCGCGCTGCTGATCTCTGGGAGAAGGCAGGGCCACCGCTTCACCGGGATGCGGGGCCATTGCGAAGGCGCGCGGTTAGCGGGGCGTGCCGCCGGAGTCAAGCTGGACAGGAAGCGCACAGGCGGCCAAGGGAGCGCCATGCAAGACACGATCGATCCCGAAGCCTGCACGACCATGGCGGAAGTCCGCGCGGGCGTCGACGCGGTGGACCGCGCGCTGGTCCAGCTGCTCGCGCGCCGCTTCGGCTATATGGACGCCGCCGCGCGCATCAAGCCCGAGCGCGGCCAGGTGCGCGACGAGGCGCGCAAGGCGCAGGTGATCGCCAATGCCCGGGCGAACGCGCGTGCGGCCGGCATACCCGAGGCCCCGATCGCCGAGCTGTGGGACCGGCTGGTCGAAGCCTCGATCGCCTATGAGTTCGAGAAGTTCGACCGGAACCGGGCCGGCGCGGCGCCTTCCTAGTTGCCGCTGCCCGGGCGCGACACGGGAATGCGGTGGTCGCGATCGAACTTGTCGCGATCGTTCCTCGAGCGCTCGGCGATCGCGTCCCATTCCGCCTTGGTGCGGCACTCGCGCTTGCCCATGATCGACCCAGTGGCCGCGACCGAGCGGCAGATCTTCTTCTCCGCCGGCTTCTCGACGGCGGGAGTCTCCTGCGCGAGCGCGGGCGCGGAGAGGACGAGCAGAACAATCAACGAAACCGAACGCATACCTGAATTCCCCAATTCCCCGGAAACGATTCGCAAAAGTCTAGCGAAACGCTGCAATTGCGAAAAGAAGAACCGTATTGCTGATATATGTCAGCCTGAACGGTGGCGCTTCTTGCCCTCGAGCGCCGAAAGCACGCCGCGCAGCGTGCGCAGTTCCTGCGAAGTCCAGCCCGGCTTGGTGAGCAAGGTGCGCAAGGTACGGCGCGTCGCGGGGACGCGGTCGGGAGGGAAATAATAGCCCGATTCCTCGAGCATCGCGTCGAGCTGCCCGATCATCCCGTCGAGTTCTTCCTGCGGCGCCGGCGGATCGAGATCGACAGCGGGCGGGCTCTCGAGCGCCGCTCCCTTCGACCATTCATAGGCGACGAGGATCACTGCCTGGGCGAGGTTCAGCGAGCCGAATTCGGGGTTGATCGGCACGGTGACGATCGTGCGGGCGAGCGCGACGTCGTCGGTCTCGAGCCCGGAGCGCTCGGGCCCGAACAGGATCGCCGAACGGGCTTCGTCGCGCCGGATCGCGCGCGCGGCATCCTCGGGAGTCACGACCGGCTTGGTGACGCCGCGCTTGCGCACCGTGGTGGCATAGACATGCGCGCAATCGGCGACCGCCTCGGCGACGCTATCGAAGACCTGGGCCCTCTCCAGCACGATGTCGGCACCGCTCGCCGCCGGGCCGGCGGAAGGATTGGGCCAGCCGTCGCGCGGCGCGACGAGGCGCATGTCGACGAGCCCGAAATTGAGCATCGCGCGCGCGGCCTTGCCGATATTCTCGCCCAATTGCGGGCGGACCAGGACAATGACGGGGTTCACGAGAACGCCATGCGCGAGGCGACGTTGCAGATCAATCGAACGTCGAGGTTCGACAACTTCCGCTCACCGATGGAGATGTCGCCGATGAGGAACGGCATTTCGATCCTGAACCAGTCCTCGAGATTCACCTGCGCGGCCCGCCTGGCCATGTAGTGCACTCTCTCCATCCTGTAGTCCTTGGGCAGGACATCCAGCAGATCGCCATATTTCACCCTGGTCTGCTTGTCGCTGCTCCGCACCCGAACCCTGACGATGGTGTGCCCGAACGTGTGCCGGAGATCCTCGGGCGCCAGCGAGGCGCCGAGCCGCTCCGACGCCAATTCGGCGATGCGCGCCCGCAGCGCCTTCCGGATCGCGCAGAATTCAGGGAGCTCCAGCCTGATATAGGCCGAGGCCTCGGCGGTGAGATTCTCCTTCATCGCGATCTCGAGCTGCATGCTCATCAGCCGCGCCTGCTGGGCCGTCTCGTCGGCGATCCGGCGCGATTCCTGCCGCTGCAACGCGAGCTCTTCGCGCTGCAGGTCGAGCTCGGCGCGCTGCAGCAGGACGGTCACGATCAGCCAGATCGTGGTGATCATCGAGAACAGCGCCGCCAGCAGCGTCGCCATCGCCTCGGCGTCGCGAAACCCTGCCTTGTTGTCCAGCCAGACCAGCAACGCGACGAGGCCGGAGAACGCCGTGCCGGCCACTCCGAGCGTGAAGGGCGATCGGAAGAGCCTCGGCTTCAACCCTTCCCCACCTCGCTCACATTGCCCGCGAATTCCTCGAAGTCCTTCGCCTCGCGGAAATCCTTGTAGACGCTGGCGAAGCGGATGTAGGCGACCGAATCGAGGCCCTTCAGCCCCTCCATCACCAGCTGGCCGATCCGCTGCGAGGCGACTTCGCTCTCGCCGCTCGTCTCGAGCTGGCGCTGGATGCCCGAGACCAGCTTCTCGATCTGGGCCGGGGTGATCGGCCGCTTGCGCGCCGCGGTCGAGACCGAGCGGACCAGCTTGTCGCGCTCGAACGGCTCGCGCCGCTCGCCGCTCTTCACGACGGTGAGGTCCCTGAGCTGGATGCGCTCGAAGGTGGTGAAGCGCGCCGCGCACGCCTCGCATTGCCGCCGCCGCCGGATCGCCGCCCCGTCCTCGGTGGGGCGGCTGTCCTTCACCTGGCTGTCCTCATGTCCACAGAAAGGGCAGCGCATCTAGCCCTCTCCCCTCTGGGGAGAGGGTTGGGAGAGGGGCAAAGGGGTGAGGCCGGAATTCAGGCCCCTCTCCCCTGCCCTCTCCCCGGAGGGGAGAGGGAGATTCGCCATCACGCCTCCGGATAGATCGGGAAGCGCTCGCACAGCGCGCGGACGCGCTCGCGGACATTGGCTTCCACCTGCGCGTCGCCGGCCTCGCCGTTCTTGCGGAGGCCATCGAGCACGTCGGCGACCATGTTGCCGATCTCGCGGAACTCGGCCGGGCCGAAGCCCCGCGTGGTGCCCGCCGGCGAGCCGACGCGGATGCCGCTGGTCTTGACCGGCGGCAGCGGATCGTTGGGGATGCCGTTCTTGTTGCAGGTGATCGCGGCGCGCTCGAGCGCCTCGTCGGCATCCTTGCCGGTCACGCCGAGCGGGGTGAGGTCGACCAGCGCCAGGTGCGTGTCGGTGCCGCCGGAGACGAGATTGGCGCCACGTTCCCTGAGCGTCGCCGCGAGGACCTTGGCATTCTCGACCACCGCCGCGGCGTAGCTCCTGAATTCCGGCCGCAGCGCTTCGCCGAAGGCGACCGCCTTGGCGGCGATCACGTGCATCAGCGGACCGCCCTGCAGACCCGGGAACACCGCCGAGTTGATCTTCTTGGCGATCGCCTCGTCATTGGTGAACACCGCGCCGCCGCGTGGGCCGCGCAGCGTCTTGTGGGTGGTGGTGGTGACGACGTGCGCGTGGCCGAACGGCGTCGGGTGCACGCCGCCCGCGACCAGGCCGGCGAAATGCGCCATGTCGACCATGAACAGCGCGCCGACCTCGTCCGCGATCGCGCGGAAGCGGGCGAAGTCGATATGGCGCGGATAGGCCGAGCCGCCGGTGATGATCAGCTTGGGGCGATGCTCCTTCGCCAGCCGCTCGACCTGGTCGAAATCGATCAGATGGTCGTCGGCGCGCACGCCATATTGGACCGCGTTGAACCACTTGCCCGACATCGCCGCGCGCGCGCCATGGGTGAGATGGCCGCCCGCGTCGAGGCTGAGGCCCATGATCGTGTCGCCCGGCGTGGTGAGCGCGAGCATCACCGCGCCGTTCGCCTGCGCCCCCGAATGCGGCTGGACGTTGGCGAAGTCGCAGCCGAACAGCTGCTTGGCGCGGTCGATCGCGAGGCTCTCCACTTCGTCCGAAGGGTGGCAGCCCTGATAATAGCGCTTGCCCGGATACCCTTCGGCATATTTGTTGGTGAACACCGATCCCTGCGCCTCGAGCACCGCCTTGGAGACGATGTTCTCCGATGCGATCAGCTCGATCTGGTGCTGCTCGCGATCGAGCTCGTGCGCGACGCCGGCGAACACCGCGGGATCGGCATCGGCGAGCGTCCGCGTGAAGAATCCATCGGGCTGGACGCCTGCGGTTACGGGATTGGTGCTCATGCAGGAGTCCTTTCAGGATGGCTGAGCTTCTCGACCCGGCGCTGGTGGCGGTCGCCGAGGAACTCGGTCTGGAGGAAGGCGGTGACGCACGCCTTGGCCATCTCGGTACCGATCAGCCGGGCGCCGAGCGCGATGACATTGGCGTCGTTGTGCTGCCGCGCGAGGGCGGCGGAAAGGGGCTCGGAGACGAGGGCGCAGCGTGCCGCGGGGTTGCGGTTGACTGCGATCGAGATGCCGATCCCGGATCCGCACAGCGCCACGCCATAGTCCGCGGAGCCTTCCTCGATCGCGCGCGCGAGGCGATAGCCGTAATCGGGATAATCGACGCTCTCGGGTCCGTTGGTCCCGAGATCGAGCACGTCATGCCCTTCGTTACGCAACCATTCGGCGAGTTCCGACTTCATGACGAAGGCGGCATGGTCCGAGGCGATGGCGATGCGGTGCGGCATGCGCGCTCCCCTACGCTCCATGGACCGCGCTGGCTAGACCAACATTCGGAGACCGACATGCGCAAGACGATTTTCGCCCTGGCTCCCGCGATCGCCCTCGGCCTCGCGGCCTGCTCGCCGAGTGCGGAGAACAACCTGTCCAACTCACTCGACCGCACCGGCGATTCGCTCGAGAATGCCGCGGGCGACGTGGGTGACAGCCTGGGCAACGCCGCGGACGATGCCGGGGCCGCGATCGACAATTTCGCCGAGGACGCCGGCAACCGCGCCGAACGCGTCGGCAACGCGATCGACGACGCGACTCGCTGACATGCGCGCGCTGATCCTTCCGATCGCTTCGAGCATCGCCCTCGCCGCCTGCCATCCTGCCGACAAGGCCGCCGACGCCGCCGCCAATGCCGCCGGCACCGCGGGCAACGCGGCGATGGCGGTGGGCGGCGCGCTCACCAACGCGGTCGAGCACGGCGCTACCGACCTCAAGCGCGAGGTCGAGGGCAAGCCCGTCGACCGCGACGACTGGCTCGGCCGCTGGAATGGCGTCGAGGGCACCTATCTGGTCGTTTCCAAGGGTGCGGAGCCCGGCACCTACAAGCTCGAGATGCAATATACGCTCGACGACAAGGGGAGGTTCGACGGCAAGGGCAGCGCGGCGGGGATCCGCTTCACGCGCCCCGACGGCGACCAGGAGCTGCACCCGAGCGACGGCGCCGCGACCGGCCTCAAATATCTGGCGGGCAAGAAGGACTGCCTGACGGTGAAGTCCGGCGAAGGCTATTGCCGGGACTGAGCCCGCGCGGGGCGTAGCCATCCGCGCGTCCGCGCCTCTGCCGCATAGGTGGCGCTGACCGCGACGCTGCCGCCGCCCGCGAGCAGCAGCCGCCAGCGCCGTCCCTCGCGCAGCGCGCCCTCGATCGCCGCGGCGGCGACCCAGGCGCCGCGATGGACCCGCGCCCCGTCGATGCCGGCGACCTCGGCGAGCGCGTCGCCGAAACGGTAATGGATCAGCGCGCTCCCGCCGTCGCGGCGGTGGACGCGGCAATAATGATCCTCGGCCTCGATCGCCGCGAGCAGCTCGGTCGCGACGCGGGCGCGGGCGAGCAGGCCGTTGTCGGCCGCCGTGGACTTGGGCAGCATCCGGCGCAGCAGCACCCAGGCGACGAGCGCGCAGACCGCGAAGATCACCGCACTGATCGCGGCCGCCCGGCCCCAGATGTCGAGCGGCACCACCCGCATGGCGACACCGGCCAGCCGGCCGGCGGCGGCGATCTCGAGCGGCAGCGGCAGGTTCAGCGGAACCGCGCCGATCAGCGCGGCGCGCGGCCAGTCCGCGTCCCGGCGCACCAGCCAGGCAAAGAGCAGCTGCCATTTGAGCGCGTTCCACCCCATCAGCGACAGCCAGAAGCCGATCCGTTGATGAAGCGGCAGGTCGCCGGTGCCGAATCCGCCCGTGACGATCATCAGTGCCGCGGCGGCGAAGCAGGCGATCCAGAGCAGCGGAAAACCCGGCACCGGCCGCTTCGGCCACACGCGATTCACGAAGGCGCGGACGCGCTTCGCGAAACCGCGCTTGTTCGATCGGGCGGCGGCGCGGCTGGAACGGAGCGACCGGGCGGCGGGCATGGCGGAAGGCTGCCATGCGCGGCCCGGTACGACAATGGAGAACCCAGCATGTTTCGCACCGAGCCCATCATGATCCTCGCGCTCGCCTGCCTCCTCCCGGCCGCGGCGCACGCCCAGCAGGCCGACACTGCCGCCCTCGCCGCGCAATCGGCGGCCATGCGCAAGCTCGACTGGATGCACGGCAAATGGCGTGGCGAGGCGCGGATGCGGACGCCGCAGGGCGAGATCGTCGTCACGCACACCGAGCGGGTCGGCACGATGCTCGACGGCACGATCACGCTGATCGAGGGCAAGTCGTTCGGCCCGGACGGCAAGGTGCCGTTCAATGCCTTCGCGGTCGTCTCGTTCGATCCGCGCACCGGGCGCTACGTGATGGCCAGCCACGCACAGGGGCGCAGCGGCAGCTTTCCGTTCACCGTGAACGATGCAGGCTATGTCTGGGAGATGCCCGCCGGCCCCGCAACCATCCGCTACACCGCGACGTTCGCCGAAGGAAAATGGACCGAGGTCGGCGACTTCGTCGCTCCCGGCCAGCCGGCCCGGCGCTTCTTCACGATGACGCTGACGCGGCTCGGGGACACGGGCTGCCCCGCGGCGGATGGAGTCACACGGGATTGATTTTACGGGACGTCTGACACAAGGGTGACGCCAGTTCGTCACAAAGGGGACATAGGCGTGCGCGGATCATCGCCCGCCTGCCGGGCGTCCGGGAGTCAGTAATGGGTTCGATTGCCAAGACGCCGAAGAACGGCGCCGTGCGCGGCGCGGTGCATCGCCACGAGCACCTCACCAAGGAAGGCATCCTCGAGCGCGCCTTCACCTTCGCGTTCCGCGGCCTCGTCTATCCCCAGATCTGGGAAGACCCGGTGATCGACATGGAGGCGCTGCAGATCCGGCCCGATCACCATATGGTGACCATCGCGTCGGGCGGCTGCAACGTCTTCTCCTATCTGACCGCGAACCCGGCGAAGATCACCGCGGTCGATCTCAACCCGGCGCACATCGCCCTCAACAACCTCAAGAAGCAGGCGGCGCTGCACCTGCCCGATTACGCGGCGTTCCACCGCTTCTTCGGCCAGGCGGACAAGGCCGAGAATGTCGAGGCCTATCGCCGGTACATCCAGCCGCATCTCGACGCGCCCTATCGCGACTATTGGGAGCGCCGCGGCCTCAACGGCACGCGCCGGATCGACGCGTTCAAGCACGGCTTCTACCATTATGGCCTGCTCGGCCGGCTGATCGGCTTCGTCCACTGGCTCGCGCACCGCTACGGCATCGAACCGCGCGACATCCTCGCGGCCAAGAGCATCGAGGAGCAGCGCGAGATCTTCGAGACCCGGTTCGCGCCCTTCTTCGAGAAGAAGTTCCTGCGCTGGCTGGTCGACCAGCCGGCCGCGCTGTTCGGCTTCGGCATCCCGCCGGCGCAGTACGACCTGCTCAAGGTCGACGACCAGGCGGGCATCACCGGGGCGCTCAAGAGCCGGCTCAGGAAGCTTGCCTGCGACTTCGACCTCAAGGACAATTATTACGCCTGGCAGGCCTTCGGCCGCGGCTATGGCCAGGGGCCGGACGCGCCGCTCCCGCCCTATCTCGAGGCGAAGAACTGGGACGTGGTGCGCGCGCGCGCCGACCGGGTCGAGATCCGTCACACCAACTATGCCGACTATCTCGAATCGATGCCGGCCCAGTCGCTCGACCGCTACATCCTGCTCGACGCGCAGGACTGGATGACCGACGAGCAGCTCACGCGCATCTGGACCGAGATCACGCGCACGGCCAAGCCCGGCGCGCGCGTGCTCTACCGCACCGCCGCGGTGCCCGACGTGGTCAAGGGGCACATCCCCGACGCGCTGATGAACCAGTGGGAATATGAGGACCAGGAGAAGCTCGACGACTGGACGCGCCGCGACCGCTCGTCGGTCTATGGCGCGACGCACGTCTGGACGCTGAAGCCGCACGCATGAGCGCCGGGACGGGCGTGGGGGACGCCGACCAGAAGGGGCTGATGGACGCGACCTACGCGCTCCATCGCCATTTCTACGACTTCACGCGCAAATTCTACCTGCTCGGCCGCGACCGGCTGATCCGCGAGCTCGCGCCGCCCAGAGGCGGGACGGTGCTCGAGGTCGGCTGCGGCACCGCGCGCAACCTGATCGTCGCGGCGAAGCGCTGGCCCGAGGCGCGCTTCTTCGGCTTCGACATCAGCGAGGCGATGCTCGAGACCGCGCGGTGCTCGGTCGAGAAGAAGGGGCTGTCCGACAAGGTCACTCTCGCCCAGGCCGATGCCGGGGCGTTCGACATCAGGTCGCTGTTCGGGCTCGAGGCCGTCGACCGGGTGTTCATGAGCTACACGCTCTCGATGATCCCGCCCTGGCAGGAGGCCATCGCGCTCGGCGCCAAGGCGCTGGCGCCCGGCGGCAGCCTGCACATCGTCGATTTCGGCCAATATGAGCGGCTGCCCGGGCTCGCCCGGAAGCTCCACTTCAAGTCGCTCAACGACTTCCACGTCTATCCGCGCGCCGAGCTGCCGTCGGTGCTCGAGCGCATCGCCGGGGAGCAGGGGCTCGCGCTCGACTTCCGCTCGAGCCTGCGCGGCTATGTGTGGAGCGCGACGCTGCGGCGCGGCTGAGCCGGACGGGCATGACGAAGCGCATCGTCCTCTACGGCGCGCTTCTGGCCGGCGGCACGCTGCTGCTCGAATGGCTCGACTATCAGTGGCTGGCGCGGACGCGTTCGGGCGACATCTATGTCTTTCTGATCGCGGCCGGGTTCCTGGGACTGGGCGTGTATCTCGGCGCCAAGGTCATCGCCGCGCCCCGGGCCGGGCGCTTCGACGGCAATCCCGAGGCGCTGGCGGCGCTCGGCATCTCGGCGCGCGAGCTCGAGGTGCTGCGGGAGGTCATGGCCGGCCGTTCGAACCAGGAGATCGCGGACAAGCTCGGCGTGTCGCCCCACACGGTGAAGACGCATGTCGCGCGGCTGCTGGAGAAGCTCGGCGCGAAGCGGCGCACCGACGCGGTGGCGCGGGCTCGCGAATTGGGGATTTTGCGCTGATTTCACGCAAATCACTCTTTCGAGCGATTGCCATGCCGGCTTGCGGGACGGCTGATCGGGGCTCAACCTGTTCCCAGGGGGAGACTGCCAATGCTTCGAACCATCCTGATCTACGGCACCATCGGCGGGCTGATCGCCGGCGGCGTGCTGTCCGTCGTCGTGCTGAATTTCGAAGGCGCCACCGGCCAATACGGCATGGCGATCGGCTATCTGATCATGCTGATCGGCCTCAGCACCATCTTCGTCGCGATCAAGCGCCAGCGCGACCTGGCGCAGGGCGGCGTGATCCGCTTCCTGCCCGCGCTCGGCATGGGGCTGGCGATCAGCCTGGTCGCGGGGATCATCTATGCGCTGTGCTGGGACCTGGCGCTGGCGACGATCGGCATCGACGCCTTCATCGACAAGTTCGCCGGGGCGATGCTCGAAGGCAAGAAGGGTGCGGAGCTGGCCAAGGCACAGGCCGAAATGGCGTCGTTCCGCACCGCCTATCACAACCCGCTGTTCCGCCTGCCGATGACCTTCGTCGAGATCTTCCCGGTGGGCGTGCTGGTGTCGCTGGTCTCGGCCGGACTGCTCTGCAACAGCCGCTTCCTGCCGGCGCAGCGGGCGGAAGGGTGAACCGCGCGGAGCTCAGGCCGCGAGCCTGAGCTCCAGCCGGCCCCAGATCTCCACCAGCGCGTCGACGAGCTCGCGCATCATCGCCGCGTCGTGCGTCGGTCCCGGGGTGAAGCGCAGCCGCTCGGTGCCGCGCGGCACGGTGGGATAGTTGATCGGCTGGACGTAGACGCCATATTCGGCGAGCAGGATGTCGCTGATCTTCTTGGCCTTGACCGGATCGCCGACCATCAGCGGCACGATATGGGTCTCGCCCGTCATCACCGGCAGCCCGGCCTCGGCCATCATCGCCTTCAAGCGCGCCGCAGCCGCCTGCTGGCCCTCGCGCTCCTCCGACGAGCCCTTGAGGTGCCTGACGCTCGCCAGCGCGCCTGCGACCAGCACCGGCGACAGGCTCGTCGTGAAGATGAACCCTGGCGCGTAGCTGCGGATCACGTCGATGATCATCTGGTCGGCCGCGACATAGCCGCCCATCACTCCGAACGCCTTGCCGAGCGTGCCCTCGATGATCGTCAGGCGCTGCGCCACGCCGTCTCGCTCGGAGATGCCGCCGCCGCGCGGGCCGTACATGCCGACCGCATGGACCTCGTCGAGATAGGTCAGCGCGTTGTACTTGTCGGCCAGGTCGCAGATCGCCGCGATCGGGGCCACGTCGGCGTCCATCGAATAGACGCTCTCGAACGCGATCAGCTTGGGCGCCGCCGGATCGTCGGCGGCGAGCAGCGCCTCGAGATGCGCGAGGTCGTTGTGGCGGAACACCCGCTTCTCGCAGCCCGAATTGCGGATCCCGGCGATCATCGAGGCGTGGTTCAACTCGTCCGAATAGACGATGCAGCCCGGCAGGATCTTGGCGAGCGTCGAGAGCGTCGCCTCGTTCGAGACATAGCCCGAGGTGAAGAGCAGCGCCCCCTGCTTGCCGTGGAGGTCGGCGAGCTCGGCCTCGAGCTCGACATGATAATGCGTGTTGCCGCCGATGTTGCGCGTGCCGCCCGAGCCCGCGCCGACGTCGTGCAGCGCCTCCTCCATCGCCGCGATCACCTTGGGGTGCTGCCCCATCGCCAGATAGTCGTTCGAGCACCACACCGTGATGGGCTTGGGCCCGTTGTGCCCCGCGAAGCAGCGCGCGTTGGGGTACATGCCCTTGTTGCGCAGGATATCGATGAACACCCGATAGCGGCCCTCGGTGTGGAGCCGGTCGATCGCCGAGGAGAAAACCCGCGAGTAATCGACGGGCGCGGGGCTGTCGGGCGTGTGCATGCCAGCGTCCCTAGACCCAAAAATCCCCGATTTCCACCCTCGCAACGGCCTCATGCCGCTCCCGTCCGCACTCGGTTCGTCGATAAGGCTCCCTCCGCAGCACACGGCTCACCGCAAAATTGATGTGGATTGATGCCGAATCGCCGGCGGATATGGTATGCACATTGCATCGCAGGCGACTCGGCTTCCAAGCATGCTTGCGGCTGAGAGACCGTGCGCTCCCGCTTGCAACGGAGCATGACGACATGAGCGCAAGAGACATCGAATATTACATGAAGCGCGAACAGCAGGAGCGCGAGCATGCCGAGCGCGCCGACGACATGACCGCGCGCCGCGTCCATCTCGAAATGGCCGAGCGCTATTCGGTGCTGCTGCGGGAAATCGCGATCGTCCCGCCGGCCGTCCAGGCCTGACCGCTCGGAACGTTTCCAGCTTCGCCGAAGCCGGCTCTAGAGCGACTCGATCCTCGTCAATCCGAACCGCGCGAGCGCCGGTGCCAGCGCGTCGGTGCGCGAATCGCGCGCGGTGAACACGGCGCGGCCCGGCTCGGGCGCGTCCGGCCAGTCCTGCCCCTCGGTCAGATGCGCGACTCGCCGCGCGATTCCCGGCCCGCCATCGACGAACCGTACCGGGTGCGGCGCGGCCGCGGCGAGCGCTTCCTCGACCAGCGGAAAATGCGTGCAGGCATTGACGACCACGTCGAGCCTCTCGCCGCCCGGCTGGCCGAACAGCCCGCCCAGCACCGCGCGCAGCCGCTCCGGTGCCGGCGGCCGGCCGCCCAGCGCGGCTTCGGCGACATCGACCAGCTCCGCCGATCCGTGGCGCAGCACCGTGCAATCCGCCGCGAAGCGCGCCGCGAGGTCGTCGACATAGGGCTGGCGCACCGTCGCTTCGGTGCCGAGCACGCCGATCACGCGCGTGACGCTCATCGCCGCGGCCGGCTTGATCGCGGGGACCGTCCCGACGATCGGCACGTCGAGCGCGGCGCGGACATGACGGAGCGCGATCGTCGAGGCGGTGTTGCACGCGATCACGATCAGCCGCGGATCGTAGCGCTCGGCGAGCCGTCCCAGCAGCGCCGGCACCCGCGCGGCGATCTCGGCCTCGCTCCGCGTGCCGTAGGGAAAGCCCGCCGAATCGGCGACATAGACCAGCGGCGCGCGCGGCAGCAGCGCCCGCGTGGGGCCCAGCACCGATAGCCCGCCCACGCCGGAATCGAAGAACAGCAAGGGGCGGCGATCGACCATGCGCGTCGGCAAATGGCCGCGCGCCCGGAAGCCGTCAACTCGTTGCCGCCAGGGCCGGATCGGATTGATCCCTGTCATTGCGCCCGGCCCGCCAACCACTATGTTCGGCCGGCAATCAGGGGGACGACTTGGCGACCGACATTCCTTGGCTGGCGCCCGTGGCGGCATTGCTGCTCGGCTATCTGCTCGGCTCGATCCCGTTCGGCCTGCTGCTGACCCGCTTCGCCGGCGCGGGCGATCTTCGCGCGATCGGCTCGGGCAATATCGGCGCGACCAACGTGCTGCGCACCGGGCGCAAGGGCCTGGCCGCGGCGACGCTGCTGCTCGATCTCGGCAAGGGCGCCGCCGCCGTGCTGCTCGCCCGCGCGCTGCTGCCGGGCACCGAAGTGCTCGCCGCGCTCGGCGCGTTCGTCGGCCATTGCTACCCCGTCTGGCTCCGCTTCCGCGGCGGCAAGGGCGTGGCGACGCTGATGGGCGTGGTGCTCGCGCTCCACTGGCCCTCGGGACTGGTGTTCGCGGTCGTCTGGCTCGGGCTGCTCGCGGCGCTGCGAATCTCGTCGCTCGCGGGGATGAGCGCGGCGATCAGCGCCCCGGTGAGCGCCGCCTTTTTCGGCCGCATCGATCTCGTCCTGCTCCTCCTCGCGCTCACCATGATCGTGCTGTGGAAGCACCGCGCCAATATCGACCGGCTGCTCAACGGCACCGAGCCGCGGGTCGGGCGGCAAAGTGGCTGACCCTCGCGAGGCGCGGCTCCGGCTGCTGCGCTCCGCCAATATCGGTCCGGTCACCTATGCGCAGCTGATCGCGCGCTTCGGCACGCCCGAGGCGGCGCTGGAGGCGCTGCCGATGCTCGCGGCGCGCGGCGGCGGCCGGGCGCCCGTGATCGCCGATCCGGGCGCGGTCCGGTGCGAGATCGGCGCGGTCGAGCGGCTCGGCGCGCGCCATTTGTTCCTCGACGACCCCGATTATCCGCCGCTCCTCGCCGAGCTCGATAGCGCGCCGCCCGCGCTGATCGTGCGCGGCAATCTGGCGCTCGTACAGCGCACCCCCGTGGCGATGGTCGGCGCGCGCAACGCCTCGGCCGCCGCCTGCCGCTTCGCGCGCCAGCTCGCGCTCGGGCTCGGCGAGGCGGGCGCCACGATCGTCTCGGGCCTGGCGCGCGGCATCGACACCGCCGCGCATATCGGCTCGATCGGCACCGGCACGGTGGGCGTGATCGCCAGCGGCATCGACATCGCCTTCCCGCCCGAGAACGCTGCGCTGCAGGAGCGCGTCGCGAACGAGGGCCTGCTCGTCGCCGAGCAGCCGCCGGGCACCGAGCCGCTCGCGCGTTTCTTCCCGTCGCGCAACCGGATCATCGCCGGGCTGGCGCTCGGCACGGTGGTGGTCGAGGCCGCGCCGCGCTCGGGCAGCCTGATCACCGCGCGCATCGCCGCCGAGGCGGGGCGCGAGGTGATGGCGGTCCCCGGCTCGCCGCTCGACCCGCGCGCGCAGGGCTGCAACCTGCTGATCCGCGAGGGAGCCACCCTGGTGCAATCGGTGGACGACATCCTCGAATCGATCCGCCCGATCGATCTGCGCGCGGTGCGCGCGCCGGCCGCCGGCTGGCAGGGGCCGCCGCCCGAGGACGCGACCGACCATGAGCGTCGCGAGGTGACCGCGCTGCTCGGCCCGGTGCCGGTGTCGGTGGACGAGCTGATCCGCCAATCGGGACGGGCGCCCGCAGTGGTGCAGACGGTGCTGTTGGAGCTGGAACTTGCCGGTCGAGTCGAGCGCCATGCCGGCGCGAGAGTCAGTTTGCGCGACTAAAGCAAAAGCATCGCGTCGGGACTGGCAAGTCGCGGACCCGCTCCTACATCGCGACGGCAGATCGCTGTTACCAGGGAGAAACGACATGGCCGATGCCCCCGATCCCGCGAACAACCAGCCCGCCGGCTATGTCCCGCCCAGGGTATGGACCTGGGAGCAGCCGAGCGGCGGCGCCTTCGCCAGCATCAACCGGCCGGTCTCCGGCCCGACGCACGAGAAGGCGCTGCCGGTCGGCGGGCACCCGATCCAGCTCTATTCGCTCGGCACGCCCAACGGGCAGAAGGTGACGATCATGCTCGAGGAGCTGCTCGCCGCCGGCCATGCCGGCGCCGAATATGACGCGTGGAAGATCGACATCGGCGAGGGCGACCAGTTCGGCAGCGGCTTCGTGGCGATCAATCCCAATTCGAAGATCCCGGCGATGGTCGACCGGTCCGTCGATCCGGCGATCCGCGTGTTCGAGAGCGGCGCGATCCTGGTCTATCTCGCCGAGAAGTTCGGCGCCTTCCTGCCCACCGAGCCCGCTGCGCGCGCCCGGACGATGAGCTGGCTGATGTGGCAGATGGGCTCGGCGCCGTTCCTCGGCGGCGGCTTCGGCCATTTCTTCGTCTATGCGCCGTTCAAGATCCAATATGCGATCGACCGCTACGCGATGGAGGCGAAGCGCCAATATCACGTGCTCGACACGCATCTCGCCGAGAACCGCTATCTCGCCGGCGACGACTATACGATCGCCGACATGGCAGTCTGGCCCTGGTATGGCGGCGTCGCGCGCGGCGACGGCTATGCCGGCGCGGCCGAGTTCCTGTCGACGGCGGAATACCGGCACTTCAACCGCTGGGTCGCCGAGGTCGCCGAGCGCGAGCCGGTGCAGCGCGGCCGGCTGGTCAATCGCGGCTCGGGCCCCGAGGACGAGCGCGTCCCCGAACGCCACTCCGCCGCCGACATCGATGCGGTGCGCGCACGGATGCGCGAGGCCGCGATCGCCTGATTTCGTTCCGGCCGGGCCGCGAATTCAATGCGGCCCGGTCTCAGGCCAGTTTGACAAGGGGCGCCGGTTTCGAGCCGCAAGCCCGTCGAGATAGGTACACAATGCCGCCTCCTCGACCGGCGCCGTGAACGAGCGCTTCGGTGGGGCCGGGAGCCTTCCGAACCAGGTCCTTCCCTCGATCAGATCGTGGACGTAACGCGCGCATGCGGACGCAAAAACGGTTTGTCGCATGCATTCTGCCAGAAATGTCGCGGAGAATGGCGAAGTATTTCGGTTTAGATACTCAAGGACTTCATTCAGATAAATTTCGTCGGCGCGATCGTTCTTCCAATGATATAGCGCGTCGTATCCACGATAAGGCGACCATGCTTTCGTGGGCAGAGCAAGAATATCGTCGCCTTCTTCGAACAGATCAGAACGTTTGTATCCGCACTCCTCCCCATCCGGCGGCAGCGGGATTGACAATAATAGACGAAAGGGCTCCAGCCGCGAACGATAGCTATGCAGGAGCGCCACGGTCGCCTGGCCTTTCGAAATATCGTCGGATTTCGCGGACAAAGCCGCGGCCAGAGTAAGCGCCAATGGACCGAGGACCGCTCCCGCTGCGATCAACCCGATTGCTGCCACTACCCTCCGGGCCATGCGCCACCCCTTCGATGATATCTTATATCATCAATCGGAATGGGCAAGCCCGTTGGCGGGCCCGGGTTGACGGCCGGCGATTCTCATCCCCACCTTACACGCGTACGCGTAGGGATCTCACATACACTCCATGCAACTCGTCATCGTAGAATCGCCGGCCAAGGCGAAGACCATCGAGAAATATCTCGGCAAAGACTATCGCGTTCTCGCGAGCTACGGCCATGTCCGCGATCTCCCCGCCCGCGACGGATCGGTCGATCCCGACGACGGCTTCGCGATGGAATGGGAGACCTATGCCGACAAGTCGAAGCAGCTCAAGGCCATCGCCGACGAGGCCAGGAAGGCCGACCGGCTGATCCTCGCCACCGACCCCGATCGCGAGGGCGAGGCGATCAGCTGGCACGTCCAGGAAGTGCTGCGGAACAAGAAGGCGCTCCCCAGGGAAGTCGAGCGGGTGACCTTCAACGCGATCACCAAGCCCGCGATCCTCACGGCGATGGAGCATCCGCGCGATCTCGATACCGACCTGATCGACGCCTATCGCGCCCGCCGCGCGCTCGACTATCTGGTCGGCTTCACGCTCTCGCCGGTGCTGTGGCGCAAGCTGCCCGGCGCCAAGTCGGCGGGCCGCGTCCAGTCGGTCGCGCTGCGCCTCATCGTCGAGCGCGAGCGCGAGATCGAGGGGTTCCGCGCGCAGGAATATTGGTCGGTCACCGCCGAGATGGAGCAGGACGGCACGCCCTTCACGGCGCGGCTGGTCAAGTGGAAGGGCGACAAGCTCGACCGGCTCTCGATCGGCGACGGCAGGACAGCCGAGGCCGCGAAGCAGTCGGTCGAGCAGGGCCGCTTCTCGGTCGTCTCGGTCGAGACCAAGCCCGCGACGCGCAACCCGCCGCCCCCCTTCACCACCTCGACGCTCCAGCAGGAGGCCGCGCGCAAATTGGGCTTCTCGGCGAGCCACACCATGCGGATCGCCCAGGGCCTCTACGAGGACGGCGCGATCACCTATATGCGCACCGACGGCGTCCAGATGGACGGATCGGCCATCCAGGCGGCGCGCAAGGCGGTGGCCGAGCGCTATGACGGCAGCTACGTCCCCGACAAGCCGCGCCAATACCAGACCAAGGCCAAGAACGCCCAGGAAGCGCACGAGGCGATCCGCCCGACCGACTTCTCCCGGGATCGCGCCGGATCGGGCGACCATGGCCGGCTCTACGACCTCATCTGGAAGCGCGCGCTCGCCAGCCAGATGGCTTCGGCGCGGATGGAGCGCACGACGATCGACCTCGAGGACGCGACCGGCCAGCACGGCCTGCGCGCCACCGGCCAGGTCGTCATCTTCCCCGGCTATCTCGCGCTCTACGAGGAAGGACGCGACGACGCGGACGACGAGGAATCGCGCCGCCTGCCGCGGATGAGCGAGGGCGCGACGCCGGCCAAGAAGGCGGTCAGCGCCGAGCAGCATTTCACGCAGCCCCCGCCCCGCTTCTCCGAAGCCTCGCTGGTGAAGCGGCTCGAGGAGCTCGGCATCGGCCGCCCCTCGACCTATGCGTCGATCATCCAGGTGCTCAAGGACCGCGCCTATGTCCGCGTCGAGAAGAATCGCTTCTTCGCCGAGGAGAGCGGCCGGCTGCTGACGGCCTTTCTCGAGCGCTTCTTCCAGAAATACGTCAATTACGACTTCACCGCCGAGCTCGAGGAGGAGCTCGACGATGTCTCGGGCGGCCGCGCCGCGTGGCGCGAGGTGCTCGAGCAGTTCTGGCGCGACTTCAAGCCGCGCACCGCCGAGGTGATGGAACAGAAGCCGTCGGACATCACCGCGGCGCTCGACCAGTTCCTCGAGCCCTATCTCTTCCCGCCCCGGGCCGACGGCACCGATCCGCGGCTCTGCCCGGTCTGCAACAGCGGCCGCCTGTCCTTGCGCGGCGGGCGGTTCGGCGCGTTCGTCGCCTGCTCCAACTATCCCGAGTGCAAATATACCCGGCGCTTCGCCCAGCCAGGCGGCGAATCGGGCGAGAGCGACGGGCCCGAGATACTCGGCCAGGATCCGGAGACCGGGCTCCAGGTCGAGCGCAAGTCGGGCCGCTTCGGTCCCTATATCCAGCTCGGCGAGGGCAAGGAGGCGCCGCGCGCCTCGATCCCCAAGGACATCGAGCTCGACCTCGATTGGGCATTGAAGCTCCTGAAGCTCCCCCGCACGATCGGCGACCATCCCGAGACCGGCAAGCCGATCACGGCGTCGATCGGCCGCTACGGCCCCTATCTCGCGCATGACGGCAAATATGCCCGGCTCCAGTCGACCGCAGAGGTGTTCGAGACGGGCATGAACGCGGCGGTGGTCAAGCTCGCCGAGGCCGCGGCCAATGGCGGCCGGCCGGCGCGCGGCGCGGCGCGCGAGCCGCTCAGGATCCTCGGCAAGCATCCGCGCACCGAGGCCGAGATCAAGCTGATGGACGGCCGCTACGGCGCGTACGTCACCGACGGCGAGACCAATGCGACCCTGCCCAAGTCGATCGACAAGGACCAGCTGACGCTCGAGGAGGCCGCCCAGCTGATCGACGCCCGCGCCGCCGCGGCGCCGGCCAAGGGCAAGGGCAGGAAGAAGGCCGCGCCGAAGAAGAAGGCGCCGGCGAAGAAGGCCGCCGCGAAGAAGTGACGCCGGCCTTCCGGCCCTATGCTTCCTCGGATGCGGCGGCCTGCCTCGCGCTGTTCGACGCCAATTGCCCGCGCTTCTTCGCGCCCAACGAGCGCGCGGACTATGAAGCCTATCTGGCGCGGGCCGGCGACTATCGCGTCGGCGAGGTCGGCAGCGTGGTCCGCGCGGCGTTCGGCGTCGCGGCGGGACGGCCGGGCCGCGTGCATCTCAACTGGATCCTGGTCGATCCCGGCAGCCAAGGGAGCGGCATCGGCCGCGCGATGATGGCGGCGGCCTCGGCGCGTGCCCGGGAGCTGGGCGCCTCGAGGATCGACATCGCCGCGAGCCAGCATTCGGAGCCCTTCTTCGCGCGCTTCGGCGCGCACGCCCTGGCGCGCACCGAACATGGCTGGGGCCCGGGCATGCACCGAGTCGATATGGAGCTGGAGCTTTAGGGCGGCTAATCCTCCCCCTCCGGGGGAGGAACGAACCGATTAAGCCGCCCGCACCTCGAACCCGCGCAGCCAGGCGCGCGCGGCCTTCTGGGCCTCGATGATCTCGCGCGCGCTCATGTCCTCGGCGATCTCGGCGCGGCATTCCTGCGCGCGATCGTCGCCGGAGAGCGCGGCGATGTTGAACCACTTGTGGGCCTCGATCAGGTCCACCCCGACGCCGTCGGCGCCGCTCGAATAGACCATGCCCAGATCGTAACACGCGTTGGCATCGCCGCGGGCCGCGTCGCGCAGCCGGCTCTCGATCAGGAAACGCGCACTTTTCAGGCTGTTGCCCATGTCGCTTCACCCCTTTTCCACCCTCGTGGTGCCCGGGGTTCTCGCAGGCCAATGCAAAACAAATGGTTAACGAGGTTAACTGTAGATGTTCATACGTATCACTGCGTAGTCACCGCGATGTTGTCGATGAGCCGCGTCGTGCCGATCCGCGCCGCGGCGAGCAGCCGCATCGGCTGCCCGGCCACCGGCTCGCACAGCGTCCCGGCATCGGCCAGCGCGACATAGTCGACCTCGAACCCCGCCGCCGCCAGCGTCTCGCGCGCCTGGGCGAGCGCGGCCTCGGGATCGCCGCCCTCGGCGATCGCCCGTTCGGCCGCCCCCAGCGCGCGCGGCAGCGCGACCGCGCGGGCACGCTCCTCGGGCATGAGATAGGCGTTGCGCGAGGAGAGCGCGAGCCCGTCGTCCTCGCGCTGGGTCGGCACCGACTGGATCTCGACCGGCAGATCGAGGTCCGCGGTCATCCGCCGGATGACGGCGAGCTGTTGCCAGTCCTTCTCGCCGAACAGCGCCACATCGGGCTGGACCTGGTTGAGCAGCTTCGCGACCACCGTCGCCACGCCGTCGAAATGGCCGGGCCGGTGCGCGCCCTCGAGCACTTCGCTGACGCCCGAGACCGAGACCTGGGTCGCGAAGCCCTCCGGGTACATCACCTCGACGGGCGGCATCCACAAAAGGTCCACGCCCGCGCTCGAAAGCATGCGCGAATCGGCCTGCTCGCGGCGCGGATATTTGGCGAGGTCCTCGTTCGGCCCGAACTGCGTCGGATTGACGAAGATCGACGCCACCACGCGCTGCGCCGAACGCTTCGCCGCTTCGACCAGCGCCATGTGCCCGTCATGCAGCGCGCCCATGGTCGGCACGAGGGCGACGCGCTCGCCCGCGCTGCGGAAGGCCGCGATCGCTTCGCGGAGGTCTTCGATTCGACGGACAGTTTGCACGCGTTAACACTTTCGATAAGACGGGAGCGCGGCCTTCTATGGGCGCGGGGCGGGACGATCAATAAAGGATGTTCGAGCGTTGAGCGAAGGGTCGAAACGGCTGCACGTCCTTGTTTTCGCGAACGAGAAGGGCGGCACCGGCAAGTCCACCACAGCGGTGCACACGGCGATCGCGCTGGCGTCGAAGGGCGCGCGCGTCGCGTGCTTCGACCTCGACCATCGCCAGCGCACGATGGGCCGCTATCTCGACAATCGCGCCGAGACCCGCAGGCGCACCGGCCGCGACCTGCCGATGCCGCGCTACGAGACGCATGACGGCGAGAGCATGGACTTTTTCTCCGCAGCGCTCGATCGGCTGGGCGAGGATGCCGATTTCCTGGTGATCGACACCCCGGGCCGCGACGACAGGTTCGCGCGCATCGCGGTCACCAACGCCGACACGCTGGTCACGCCGATGAACGACAGCTTCGTCGATTTCGACCTGATCGGCCAGGTCGATCCCGATACGTTCAAGGTCGTGCGCCCGAGCTTCTATTCCGAGCTGATCTGGGAATCGCGCAAGCGCCGCGCCAAGGCGGACGGCGAGACGATCGACTGGGTGGTGCTCCGCAATCGCATGCAGCACATCGAGGCGCGCAACATGAAGCGCGTGTCGGACGCGATCGACCAGCTCTCGAAGCGCGTCGGCTTCCGCGTGATCTCCGGGCTTTCCGAACGCGTGATCTATCGCGAGCTCTTCCCCCAGGGACTGACGATGCTCGACAGCCGCGAGTTCGGCGAGATGGGCCTGGCGCACGTCGCCGCGCGACAGGAGCTGCGCGAGATGATGGCCGGCCTCGCGCTGCCCGAGACCGTCATGCCGCTCTTCGCCTGATGGCGAAGGCGGTCCTCGCGGCGTTGATCCTCTATGCGCTGTACCTGCTCGTCCTGAAGCCCAAGGCCAAGCCGCGCATGCCCGAGGACGAGGCGCGCGCGATCCTCGGCGTCGGCGCCGATGCCGATGCCGAGGCGATCCGCGCCGCGCATCGCCGGCTGGTGAGCGCGGTACACCCCGACAAGGGCGGCTCCGCCGAGCTCACCCGCCGCATCAACGCGGCGCGGGACACGCTGCTGAAATAGCTTGAGGCGTCGTCGCCCAAATAGCCGTCATCCCGGCGCAAGCCGGGACCCAGAGTTTCTCTGCCGCGTCGCTCGTGACCCTGGGTCCCGGCTTTCGCCGGGATGACGGTTTTGGAGGCCGGCGCGTTGCATCGGAAGGCCGGCCCCGCTTGCAACTTCTGCCGCCCTCGCGGATTAGGCGCGCATCCTATTCCTCGCGGGAGGCATCATGACGCACCGTTTCGACCCCACTTCGCTGCGCGAGTACGATATCCGCGGGATCGTGGGGCAGACGCTCGGGCCCGACGACGCGCGCGCGATCGGCCGCGGCTTCGCGACCTTGCTGCGCCGCGCCGGCGGCAGGCGCGTCGCGGTGGGCCGGGACGGCCGCCTCTCCTCGCCGATGCTCGAGGAGGCGCTGATCGAGGGACTCACCAAGTCGGGCTGCGACGTGGTGCGCACCGGCATGGGGCCGACGCCGATGCTATATTATGCCGAAGCCACGCTCGAGGTGGACGGCGGCATCCAGATAACCGGCAGCCACAATCCCGGCCATTACAATGGCTTCAAGATGGTGTTTCAGCATTCGAGCTTCTTCGGCGAGGATATTCAGAAGCTCGGCCGGATGGCGGCGGAAGGCGACTGGGACGAAGGCGACGGCAGCGAGACCATCACCGACGCCGACGTCATGGACCTTTATGTCGGCCGGCTCGTCGCGGGCTATGCCGGCGGCGCCTATCGCGTCGGATGGGATACGGGCAATGGCGCCGCCGGCCCGGTGATCGAGAAGCTGGTGAAGCTGCTCCCGGGTGAGCATCACACGTTGTTCACCGATGTGGACGGCAATTTCCCCAATCATCACCCCGATCCCACCGAGGAGAAGAACCTCGCCGATCTGAGGCGGCTCGTCGCCGAGAAGCAGCTCGATTTCGGACTGGCCTTCGACGGCGACGGCGACCGGCTCGGCGCGATCGACGGCCAGGGCCGGGTGGTGTGGGGCGACCAGCTTCTCTCCATTTTGGCCGAACCCGTGCTCCGCGTGGACCCGGGCGCGACGATCATCGCCGACGTGAAGGCCAGCCAGGCGCTGTTCGACCGCGTCGCCGAGCTGGGCGGCAAGCCGCTGATGTGGAAGACCGGGCACAGCCTGGTGAAGACCAAGATGAAGGAGACGCATGCGCCGCTCGCCGGCGAGATGAGCGGCCACATCTTCTTCGCCCAGGACTATTACGGCTTCGACGACGCCCAATATGCCGCGGTGCGGCTGATCCAGGCGCTGCACGTGATCGGCAAGTCGCTGACCGAGCTCAAGGACGCGATGCCCAAGCTGGTCAACACGCCCGAGATGCGCTTCCAGGTCGACGAGAGCCGCAAGTTCGCGGTGGTCGACGAAGTGCTCGACCGGCTCGAGGCCGAAGGCGCCGAGGTCAACCGCACCGACGGCGCGCGCGTGAACACGCCCGACGGCTGGTGGCTGCTCCGCGCCTCGAACACCCAGGACGTGCTGGTCGCGCGCGCCGAGGCCAAGGACCAGGCCGGTCTCGACCGCCTATTGGCGCAGATCGACGACCAGCTGGCGAAGAGCGGGATCCAGCGCGGCGAGACCGTGGGACATTGAGCCGAACTAAGCACTAAGCCCCTCCCCTGACGAGGAGGGGGCTTATTGTTTTGACTCGCTTTTCCGCGTCTTACGCCCCACATCGCCCTCATGGCGTCAGCCCCGTCCATCATCCGCGTCATCGATCTCGAGACCACTGGCGACCGTCCGCCCGCGCATGCGGTGTGCGAGATCGGCTGGCAGGACGTGGCGCTGGGGGCCGACGGTCGCTGGGAGCTGCAGGGCGAGGGCGGCAGCCGGCTGGTCAATCCCGGGCGCCCGATCCCGCCGCTCACCATGGCGGTCCATCATATCCGCGACGAGGATGTCGCCGACGCGCCCTGGTGGCACGACGTCGCGCGCCCGATCGTCGACCCCTGGCCGCGTCGCGTCGCGCTCGCCGCGCACCGGGCGAGCTTCGAGGAGCAGTTCTGCACCCCCGCGCTCACTCGCGGCGCGGACTGGATCTGCACCTGGAAATGCGCGCTGCGGCTCTGGCCCGACAGCCCGGGCTTCTCGAACCAGATGTTGCGCTATTGGCGCAAGCCCCAGGGGCTCGTCCATGAGCGCGGCCTGCCCGCGCACCGCGCCTTCCCCGATGCCTATGTGACCGCGCACCACCTGCGCGACATGCTCAACGAGGCGAGCGTGGCGCAGCTCGTCGAATGGTCGAAGCTGCCCGGGCTGCTGCCGCGCGTCCGCTTCGGGCCCGATCGCGGCAAGGAATGGAGCGAGATCGGCGACGATTCGCTCGCGGTCTTCCTCAACGATCGCGACGAGGATGTCCGCTTCACCGCCCAGACCGAGCTCGCCCGCCGCCGCGGCGGCGGTCCGGTGGGCCGCAACGGCTCGATGGAAGGGCTGCTGCTCTAGCTCTGGCTTGCAATGTAGGATTTCGCCTGCTTCGGTCCGCGCGAAGGCGTCGATGCCGCCGTCTTCCGCTCTTTGAAACCGCGATATTCAATACCCTATGAGCGGGAACTTCCTGAATTTCGTGCGGATTCAGCGCTTCCCCGCGACCAGCCAGCGCACGCCCTCGAGCACCCAGCCATAGACGAGGTGCGAGGCCGCGCCATAGGCGTGGGTCGCAAGCGGAGTCTCGTCGGGCAGCGGCCCGAGGCCGGCCGCGGGCACCACCGCCTGGTCGAGCAGCGCCGAAGTGGCGAGGCCATAGGCGCCGCCGAACCCCGCGCTCGCCTCGGGCCGATATTCGGTGATCACGCCGTAGATGCCGCCCAGCACCGCGCCGGTCACATAGTGCACCGCCATCCCCGCCTGCTCGCGATAGGGCTCGGGCACCGGATCGCCGGTCACTGCCTCGCTCGCCTTGTCGGCCGCCTTCACGGTGGCGGGATCCTCCTCCCCTTCGGCATCGGGCAGCAGCGGCTCGGCCTGGGCCTGGAAGGCCGCCATCGCGGCGGAGGCGACCAGGCCGGCGACGATGCCGGCGGCCAGGCCGAGAAGGGGACGAGGTTTCGCCATCGCGATGCTCCCAACGCGCCGGTTCAATAGAGGATGCGCTTGGCCTTCAGCCCGCGCCGCGCGAGCCAGGCCTGGACGCTCTGCTTGCCCGCGAGATGGCCGGCGCCGACCGCGATGAACAGGCTGCCCGGCTTCTCCATCCGCTTCGCGATCCATGCCGCCCAGCGCGCGTTGCGATCGGTGAGCAGGAAGCGGACCATCTCGGGCGAGCTGCCCGGCGCCTCGGAGATGTAGCGCGCGATCGCGGCGGGATCGCCCTTGGCCCAGCTCTCGACCATCGAATCGGTCATGGGCACGACCTTGTCGGCCTGTTGGAGGCTTTCGATCAGCCCCTCGATCTGCTTCGCCTCGGGCATGCGGTCAAAGAAGCCGAGCTGCTCCTCGGGCGTCTCGAGCCCCGCTACCGGCTTCTTCGCCTTCTTGGCGGCGGCGAGCAGGATCATCTCGGGCCCGCTCATTGGATTGTACCCGGCCTTGACCAGCGGCAGCATCGACAGCGTGACCGAGGCCATCCAGGGCTTCTGCCGGTCGAGCGCCGCGGCGGGCAGGCCGAGCTTCTCGATCGCGGGCGTGTAGACGGCGCGCTGGGCCGGGCTGAGCTTCTCGGTGAGCGTGGGACCGCTCGTCGTCATGCCGAGCTTCAGGATCGCCGCCATCGTCGCCGGGCCGGTGGGGTCGGCGAGCTCCATCACCAGCTCGTCGCTCTGGTTGAACGCTGCCCAGACCGCGCCGTCGAACCAGTCCATGCCGGGGCGCAGCACATGGACGGTGCCGAACAGGTAGATGGTCGTGTCCTCGTCCTCGACCACCCAGAGCGCGGGATCGGCGGGCTTCGCCGCTTGCGCCCAGGCGGCGGGAGCGAAGAGCAGCGCGAGGGCGGCGAGAAGGCGGGACAGCGGCTTCGGCATCAGGCAAGCTCCTTGAGCGGCGTGTCGGGATCGGCGAGCCGGGCAGGATCGGCGGCGACGCCCTCCACGACGAGCCGGCGGCCCTGGACATAGTCGCGAGTCATGTTGACGCAGTCGAGCGCGATCACGCGCCCGCCACGGAGATAGATCACCGAGAAACTCCGCGTCGCGGGGTCTCCGCGGACGATCGTCGCGTCATGGCCGGCCGAGATGCCGACGGTCTGCAGCTTGAGGTCATATTGGTTCGACCAGAACCAGGGCACGGCGTCGTAGCTCGCCTCGATTCCCGCGATCGTCTTGGCCGCGACGGTCGCCTGGTCGGTGGCGTTCTGCACCGATTCGAGCCGGACCGCGTTGTCGCCCGCGAAGCGGTTCACATGGAGCGCGCAGTCGCCGACCGTGAAGACGTCCGCCAGGCTGGTGCGGCACTGCGCGTCGACGAGCACCCCGTTGCCGCCGGTCGCGCCCGCCGCGAGCAGCGGGCCGACCGCGGGTTCGATGCCGATGCCGACGATCGCCATCTCGGCCGGCATCACCTCGCCGTCCGCCAGCCGCACGCCCGAGACGCGTCCCGCGCCCTCGATGCACTCGACCTGCACGCCGAGCCGCATCGCGACGCCATGCGCCCGGTGCTCGGCCTCGAAGAAGCGCGACAGCGGCGCGCCGGCGACACGGGCCAGCACCCGGTCCTGCGCCTCGAGCACGGTCACGTGCTTGCCGAGCTTGGCGAGCACCGCCGCCGCCTCGAGCCCGATATAGCCGCCGCCGATCACCGCCACGCGCGTCACTTGCGGCAGCTCGGCCAGCATCGCGTCGACATCGGCGCGGGTGCGCACCGTGTGGATGCCGGTCAGGTCGCCGCCCGCGCAGGCCAGCCGCCGCGGCTTCCCGCCCGCGGCCCAGATCAGCGAGCCATAGCCGATGGTCTCCCCGCCGGCCGTGACGCTGCGGCCCGCCGGGTCGACCGCGGCGACGGTGCGACCGGGGAGCATCGTCACCCGCCGCTCCTCCCAAAAGGCGGCGGGACGAATCAGCAGCCGCTCGAAGCCCTTCTCGCCCGAGAGATATTCCTTGGAGAGCGGCGGGCGCTCATAGGGCAGCTCGGGCTCGTCGCCGAGGATCGCGATGCTGCCTTCGAACTTGTTCTGGCGAAGCGCGATCGCGGCCTGCGCGCCGGCATGGCCGGCGCCGACGACGAGGACGTCGTAGCGGCTCACGCCTTCAGCCGCTCCGCGTGCCAGGCGACATGGCCGGCGAGGAACGTCGAAACGAAGAAATAGCTGTGGTCGTAGCCCGGCTGGAGCCGCTGGGCGAGCGCGATGCCGGCGTCGCGGCAAGCGGCTTCGAGCAGCTCGGGCTTGAGCTGCTCTTCCAGGAACGGGTCGTTGCCGCCGGTGTCGACGAGCAGCTCGGGCAGCCGCGCTCCGTCCTCGATCAGCGCGACTGCGTCATATGGGCGCCAGCTGGCGCGATCCTCGCCGAGATAGCCAGTCAGCGCCTTCTGGCCCCAGGGTACTTGGCTCGGCGCGGCGATGGGGGAGAAAGCCGAGACCGAACGGAAGCGGCCGGGGTTGCGCAGGCCGATCGTCAGCGCGCCATGACCGCCCATCGAATGGCCGGTGATGCCCTGCCGGTCCATGTCGGCGGAGAATTCGGCGCCGATCAGCGCAGGCAGCTCCTGCTCCAAATAGGAGCGCATGCGGAAATGCGCCGCCCAGGGCGCCTCGGTCGCGTCGACATAGAAGCCCGCGCCCTGGCCGAAATCATAGGCCGCGTCGTCGGGCACGCCCTCGCCGCGCGGCGACGTGTCGGGCGCGACGAGGATGACGCCGTGCTCGGCGCAGGCGCGGCGATACTCGCCCTTCTCGGTGACGTTGGCATGGGTGCAGGTGAGCCCCGAGAGATACCAGAGCACCGGCAGCTTCGTACCCGGCGCGTGCTCGGGCACGAAGACCGAGAACATCATGTCGGTGCCGGTCGCGGCCGAGGCATGGCGGTACACGCCCTGCATCCCGCCATACGACTTGTTCGCGGAGAGCTGCTCCATCGGGGTCAGTAGACCACGACGCTGCGGATGCTCTCCCCCGCATGCATCAGCTCGAAGCCCTTGTTGATCTCGTCGAGGCTCAGGACATGGGTGATCATCGGATCGATCGCGATCTTGCCGTTCATGTACCAGTCGACGATCTTGGGCACGTCGGTGCGGCCACGGGCGCCGCCGAACGCCGTGCCCTTCCAGACACGGCCGGTGACCAGCTGGAACGGGCGCGTGGCGATCTCCCTGCCCGCCTCGGCCACGCCGATGATGATCGATTCGCCCCAGCCGCGATGGCAGCATTCCAGCGCAGTGCGCATCACTTCGGTGTTGCCGGTGGCGTCGAAGCTGTAGTCGGCGCCGCCGTCGGTGATCGCGGCGATCTCCGCGATGATCGCCGCGCGATCCTTGCCCCGCCCGTCGATGAAGTGCGTCATGCCGAACCGGCGGCCCCATTCCTCCCGGTCCGGATTGATGTCGACGCCGACGATCTTGTCCGCACCGACCATCTTCGCGCCCTGGATCACGTTGAGCCCGATCCCGCCCAGGCCGAACACCACGACATTGGCGCCGGGCTCGACCTTCGCGGTGTTGACCACCGCGCCGACACCGGTGGTGACGCCGCAGCCGATATAGCAGCTCGTCTGGAAGGGCGCGTCCTCGCGGATCTTGGCCACCGCGATCTCCGGCAGCACCGTGAAGTTCGAGAAGGTGGAGCAGCCCATATAGTGATAGATCGGCTGGCCCTTGTAGCTGAAGCGCGTGGTGCCGTCGGGCATCAGCCCCTTGCCCTGCGTGGCGCGGATCGCAGTGCAGAGGTTGGTCTTGCCCGAGAGGCACGACTTACACTGGCGGCATTCGGGCGTGTAGAGCGGGATCACATGGTCGCCCGGCTTCACGCTGGTGACGCCCGGGCCCACCTCGCGCACCACGCCCGCGCCCTCATGGCCGAGGATCGACGGGAAGATGCCTTCGCTGTCGAGCCCGTCGAGCGTATAGGCGTCGGTGTGGCAGATGCCCGTCGCCATGATCTCGACCAGCACCTCGCCCGCCTTCGGACCCTCCAGATCGAGCTCGACGATCTCGAGCGGCTGTTTCGCTTCGAACGCGACGGCGGCGCGGGTCTTCATGGCTGGGCTCCTGGCTGCGTTGCCGCCTGATCGGGGAATTGCGCGCCGCTTGCAACCGCCCTCCTGGACAAACCCGGATCGTGTTTCCCCGGAGGCTCTCCGAAAGAATTGCGCAAGTCCGCATCCTACAATGAAATGAGCTGTTCCCGATCGCGTTCCGGGAACGCCAAAGTCACAGGGAATGACTTATGGGAAGCGTAGAGAGAATTGTTCGTCACGACGAAGTGCTCGATCTGCCGCCGCGGTCGCACCGCATGCCGCGGCTGCTGACGGTCCGGCTTTGCGGCCGTCGCTTCGGCGAGGCCGGCGTAGTGGTCCGCAACATCTCGCACGGCGGCGCGGGCTGCATGAGCAGGCAGTGGCTGATGCGCGGCGAGCCCGTGGAGATCGAGCTGCCCAATCTCGGCTGGGTTCCCGGAACCGTCGCCTGGACCGACGGAAGCCGCTTCGGACTCCATTTCGACGGAGAGATCGACGCCGGCCGAGTCGCGCGCGAGACCACGCCGGGGATGGACCCCAAGTTCCGGGTGATGGATCGCTACCGCCCCGAGACGTCGATGCGGCGGCCGGGCCTCACGTCCCGCTGACATTCGGCCGCTGACATTCGGAAAAAATGGTGCTGCCGGCGAGGATTGAACTCGCGACCTCAGCCTTACCAAGGATGCGCTCTACCACTGAGCTACGGCAGCACTCACCACGGGCCGGAGCCCGAGCGGGAGGCGCCTATGTGCTTGGGTCTCCCCGATTGTCAACCCGAGCATTGCCGGTTTATCGCAGCCGCATGACCGATCCCGAGAAACAGACGCGGCTGGCGCAGGCGCTTCGGGCCAATCTCAAGAGGCGCAAGGCGCAAGCGCGCGAACAGGCCGCTGGCGGCGAATCCGTATCTCAGAGCGAATTGAACCAGAGCGAGAAGCGCTCGCCCGCCTCATAGGCGTTCCTGAGGATCGCATGCGGGCCGAGCAGGTACAGCGCCATGCAGACGGCGCCGGCAAGAAACCACATCAGGCGATTGGTGCGCACTTCGCTTCCAACCATCGCAACTCATCCCCGCCCAGCTGCGGGCCGAGCACCTCGAGGACCCGCACATGATAGAGGTTGAGCCAGGCGAGTTCCTCTAGGGTCAACAAATCTGGTTTAACCAGCGTTCGCTCTATCGGCGCGAAGGTGAGCGTCTCGAACCCGAGCATCGATTGTTCCGCACCCGGAACCGGCCGCTTGACCACCAGCACCAGATTCTCGATGCGGATGCCGAACGCGCCCGCCTTGTAGTAACCGGGCTCGTTCGAGAGGAACATGCCCTCGCGCAGCGGCTCGAGGCTCTGCCCGCCCGGGTAGAAGGGCTGGGCGATGCGCTGCGGCCCTTCGTGCACCGAGAGATAGGCGCCGACACCGTGGCCGGTGCCATGGCCGTAATCGAGCCCCACTTCCCAGAGCGGCCGTCGCGCGAAGCCGTCGAGCTGCGCGCCGGTGGTGCCTTCGGGGAACACCGCGGTGGCGATGGCGATATGGCCCTTGAGGACGCGCGTGAAGCGGTCCCGCATCTCGTCGGTCGGCTCGCCCACCGGCACGACGCGCGTCACGTCGGTGGTGCCGTCGGCGTACTGGCCGCCCGAATCGACCAGATAGAGCTGGCCCGATTCAATCGGCAGGCTCGATTCCTCGGTGACCTTGTAGTGCGGGATGGCGCCGTTGGGGCCGGTGGCGGAGATGGTGTCGAAAGAGAGGTCCTTGAGCACGCCGGTGGCGTCGCGGAACTCGCGCAGCTTGTCGGCGGCCGACATCTCGGTGAGCCCGCCCTTGGGCGCGGTCTCCTCGAACCATTTGAGGAAACGCGCCAGCGCCGCGCCGTCGCGCGCCTGGGCGGCCTTGTGCCCGGCGATCTCGGCGGGGTTCTTGAGCGCCTTGGCGAGAATCACCGGATCGCGCAGCGGCAGCACCTTGGCGCCGCCCGTGTCGAGCGCGTCGAAGATCGCCGCGACCGCGCTGCCGGGATCGGCGGCTACCCGCTTGCCCGCGAAGCCCTTGAGCGCGGGAGCGAAGGCGGCACGGTCATGGATGCGGATCGCATTGCCGAGATGCTGGCGGACTTCGTCGGTGACCTTCTCGGGAGCGACGAACAGGTCGGCGGTGCCGTCGGCATTGACGATCGCATAGGCCAGCGCGACCGGGGTGTGGGCGACGTCGGTGCCGCGGATGTTGAACGTCCAGGCGATCGAATCGAGCGCCGAGAGCACCACCGCATCGGCCTTGCGCTCGGCGAGCCAGTCGGCGATCTCGGCGCGCTTGGCGGGCGAGGACTTGCCGGCCGCCGCATCGGGCTGGACCGCGAGTGTGGCGGCGCTCGGCGCCGGCTTGTCGGGCCAGACCGCGTCGATCGGGTTGGTGCCGACCGGCACGAGCTCCGCGCCCTTCTCTGCGAGCGCCTTCTTCGCCTCCTCGACCCAGGCGCGGGTGTGGAGCCAGGGATCATAGCCGATCCGGCCGCCATCCGGCGCGTGCGCGCCGAGCCAGGCCGAGACGCTCGTTGCCGGCACGCCGACATATTCCCAGTCCTCTGCCGAGACTTGCTGGCGGACCTGGAGCGTGTAGCGCCCGTCGGTGAAGATCGCGGCCTCTTGCGGCAGCACCACCGCGGTGCCCGCCGAGCCCTGGAAGCCGGTCAGCCACGCGAGGCGCTGGGCATAGGCGCCGACATATTCCGACATGTGCTCGTCGGTGAGCGGCACGACGAAGCCGTCGAGGCGGTCGCGCTTCAACTGCTCGCGCAGGGCCTTCAGGCGATCGGCATGGCTGGACATCTCGCAATCCCTCAAACTTCACATCGGCCGGCAAACTTCACGATCTTCGCCCATGTGGGGAAGAAAATGGGCGTGTGAAGTTCCCGACTCCCATGCTTCGGGTGTTGGCCGATGAAATCCTATTTTGGAAGCGCTATGGACCGGACGATGCAGGCACCTCCCTTCCCCCGCGCCCAACTGGCGACTCCCGCGCTGGTGCTCGACCCGGCGGCGCTCGACCGCAACATCGCGGCGATGGCCGCGTTCGCGCGCGACCGGGGCATCGCGCTCAGGCCGCACGCCAAGACGCACAAGAGCGGCGAGATCGCGCGGCGGCAGATCGCGGCGGGGGCGGTGGGGATCTGCTGCGCCAAGCTCGGCGAGGCGGAGGCGCTGGCGGCCGACGGCGTCGGCGACATCCACTTGACCTCGCCGGTGGTGACGCCGGGCGGGATCGCACGCCTCGCGGCGCTGGCGGAGCGGATCCGCCTCTCGGTGATCGCCGACCATCCCGACAATGCGCGGGCGCTGGCGGGCTGCGGCGCCACGGTGTTCGTCGACGTCGATCCGGGCAAGCACCGCACCGGCGTGACTTCGCCCGATACGGCGGTGGAGCTGGCGCGGGCGATAGCCGGTGCCGGGCTGCCGCTCGGCGGCGTGCAATATTATTGCGGCTCCGAGCAGCATATCACGACGCTCGCCGATCGCCGCGCGGCGATCCGGGAGAAGACGGACTATCTGAGGACCGTGCTCGACGCGCTGGCGGCCGAGGGCTTCGCGGTGCCCATCGTCACCGGCGGCGGCACCGGCAGCTTCGCGATCGACGCCGAGCTGGGCGTGCTCACCGAGCTCCAGGTCGGCAGCTATGTCTTCCTCGACCGCGAATATCGCGACTGCGAGCTCGCCGGCCCGCGCTTCGAGCAGGCACTGTTCGTCGATTCGAGCGTGATCAGCGCGAACACGCCCGGCATGGTGACGATCGATGCGGGACTGAAGGCGTTCGCCACCGATGCCGGGGTGCCCGTCGCCGCGACCGCCGATGCCCGCTACGCCTTCATGGGCGACGAGCAGGGGGCGCTGATCGGCGGCGATCTTCCGGGGCTGGCGGAACGCGTGACGTTGATCCCGCCGCATTGCGACCCGACCGTGAACCTCTACGACATCTACCACCTGGTCGAAGGCGACACGGTCACCGGCACCTGGCCGGTGACCGCGCGCGGAAGATCTACCTAGCGCCGGACATAGTAGCAGCGCTTCTTCGCAGTGAGGCTGCGGTCGATCGCGCGGCCGCCGAGCGCGCCGCCGACGCCGCCCGCAGCCGCACCGAGCAGGCCGTGGCCGATGATCGCCGGGCCCGCGAGCACGCCGACCGCGCCGCCCGCGATCAGGCCCGCCGTGCCCTTCGAACGGCGGCATTTCTTGTAATAAGCGCGCGATTTGCTCGACTTGCCCTTGTAGTGCGACTGGGCATAGGCCGGCTCCATCGGAACCGCCGCGACGGGCATCGCCAGCGCCAAGGCGCTCAGCGCCGCAATCATCTTACGCATGACAGACTCCCTTGTGTCCTTCCGGTCCGGAGGATCAACTTGCGGGAAGCCCTGCAGTTGCATGAACCCGAAACAACCTTCCGTTCATCGGATCGTTCGCCCCCGACAAGGCATTGAATCGGCATGATCGAGCGAGCCGGCATATCGACCCCGCGCGAGCGGCTGCGCGCCGCGCTGGGAGCGCTGGCGGTACAGGGGCTGCTCGGCTGGCTGCTGGTGACCGGGCTGGTGGTGCACCGGACCGCGCGCGAAGCCCCGGCGACGCGGCTGCTCGACTTCCCCCTGCCTCCCCCGCCGCCGCCCGAGGCCGAGAAGCCGCCCGCGCCCAAGCCGCGCCAGCCCAGGGAGGAAGGCAAGGCGTCGCCGCCCAACCTCGTCTCGCGCGCCAGCGAAGTCGCGGCGCCCGTCCCGGCCATCGTCC
>CBIFVW010000005.1:0-34217 GCA_966186155.1 uncultured Sphingomonas sp. | reverse complement strand
CTGGGCGGGGTTCATCGGCGGTATCCTCGGCGCAAGCGCGTTCGGCTTCGCCCTAGTGTGGCTGTTCGCGCTGCCGGTCGGACTCGCGATGGCGACGCCGTTCCTGGCGGTGCTCGCGCAGCTCGGCGATCTCTACGAGAGCCACCTCAAGCGTCGGGCGGGAGTCAAGGATTCGGGCAATCTGCTTCCCGGCCATGGCGGCGTGCTGGACCGGCTCGACGGGCTCGTCGCAGTGGCGCCGGTCGCGGCCTTGCTGATATTGTGGCTGGCGCGATGAAGCGCGTCACCATCCTCGGCGCCACCGGGTCGGTCGGCGGCTCGACGCTCGACCTGATCGAGCGCGAGCCCGAGCGGTTCGAAGTCGTCGCGCTCACCGCCAACTCCGACGTCGACAAGCTCGCCGCCGCGGCGATCCGCACCAATGCGCGCCACGCCGTGGTCGCCGACGAGAGCCGGCTCCCGGCCCTGCGCGATCGGCTGGCGGGGACGGGGATAGCGGCGGCGGGCGGCCCGCGGGCAGTATGCGAGGCGGCGCGGATGGGCGCGGACTGGACGATGGCGGCGATCGTCGGGCTGGCGGGGCTCGGCCCCGCCATGGCCGCGATCGAAGGCGGCGGCACGGTGGTGCTCGCCAACAAGGAGCCGCTGGTTTCCGCAGGTGATCTCGTCACCGCGGCGGCACGACGCCACGGCGCCACGCTGCTGCCGGCCGATTCGGAGCACAATGCGATCTTCCAGTGCTTCGACTTCGATCTTCCCGAGCGCGTCCGGCGCGTGGTCCTCACCGCGAGCGGCGGACCTTTCCGCGACTGGAGCCTCGACGCGATGCGCGGCGTGACCCGCGAGCAGGCGGTGGCGCATCCCAATTGGTCGATGGGCGCCAAGATCTCGGTCGATTCGGCGACGATGATGAACAAGGGCCTCGAGCTGATCGAGGCGGCGCGGCTCTTCCCGGTGGCCCCGGACCGGCTCGAGGTGATCATCCACCGCCAGTCGGTGATCCATTCGATGGTCGAATATGTCGACGGGTCGATCCTCGCCCAGATGGGGCCGTCGGACATGCGCGTCCCGATCGCGCACACGCTCGCAAGGCCCGACCGGATGGCGACGCCGATGGCGCCGCTCGACTACGTGCGCATCGGCCGGCTCGACTTCGAGGCGCCCGATCCCGCGCGCTTCCCCGCGCTCCGCCTCGCCCGCGAGGCGCTGGAGGCGGGCGGCGCGCGTCCGGCGATCCTCAACGCCGCCAACGAGGTCGCCGTCGCCGCCTTCCTGGCCGGCCGTCTCAACTTTCTTGAAATTGCCGCAATCTCTGCCGATACGCTTGCCGGCTATGACCCGGCCGCTCCGGACAGCCTCGACGCCGTATGGGCAATCGACGCAGAGGCGAGGCGAATCGCGGGCGAGCGTGTGAAGGACTGCGTCGTTTGATCGAAAATCCCGGGATCCTGCTCACCCTGCTGGCCTTCGCGCTGGTGATCGGGCCGCTCGTTTTCCTGCATGAGATGGGCCATTATCTCGCCGCGCGCTGGTTCGGCGTGAAGGCGGAGGAGTTCTCGATCGGCTTCGGCCGCGAGATCGCCGGCATCACCGACCGGCGCGGGACGCGCTGGAAGTTCGGCTGGCTGCCGCTCGGCGGCTATGTGCGGTTCGCGGGCGACATGAACCCGGCGAGCCAGCCCTCGCCCGAATGGCTTGCGCTGCCCGCCGCGGAGCGCGCGCAGACCTTCCAGGCCAAGCCGCTCTGGCAGCGCGCGATCATCGTCGCGGCGGGGCCGATCGCCAATTTCCTCGTCGCGATCGTCATTCTCGGCGCCTTCGCGGTGGCCTTCGGGCAGAATGTGACGCCGGCCACCATCGGCAGCGTTGCTCCGAAGAGCGCGGCCGCGCAGGCCGGCCTTCAGGCTGGCGACCGCATCACGGCGCTCGATGGCCGCGCGATCGACGACTTCTACGATTTGCGCATATTCACGATCATGCGCGCCGGCGAGACGGTGACGATCGAGTTCGAACGCAGCGGGCAGCCGCAACGGACCAGCGCCACCATCGGGACGCTCGAGCTGAAGGACCGGTTTGGCAACGTGTCGCGCCGCGGCATGCTGGGTATCGGCCCGGCGGCGCCCGTGGTGAAGCCGGTCGCGATCTGGGAAGCACCGGCGGTGGGCTTCGCGCAGACCGTGAGTATCGTGCGTACCACGCTCGAGGGCCTCCAGCGCATCATCCTCGGCCGGATCCCGGTGAGCGAGCTGGGCGGGCCGCTCAAGATCGCTCAGGTTTCCGGCGAGAGTCTCGCGATGGGACCGCTGCAGCTGGTCAGCCTGATCGCGCTCATCTCGATTAATTTGGGGTTCATCAACCTGTTGCCAGTCCCGGTGCTGGATGGCGGCCATCTACTGTTCTACGCAGTCGAGGCCGTTCGCCGCCGCCCGGTGGAGCCGCAGGTGATGGAATGGGCTTATCGAGGCGGCTTGATCGCAATATTGGCGCTCATGCTGTTCGTTACGTTCAACGATCTCGGCGCGTTCGGCGTGTGGAGAAATCTGGCCGGGTTGATCGGCTGATGCGGTTCGTGCAGGGCGGTGCAGACCGCATGGGCGACGGCCGTGAATTTGATTCCGACTGGGGTGGGATGGTGACTGCGATCAAGGCAACGAAAATGGGCGCACGCGCCACTGCTACCCTCCTCGCGGGCACGATGCTCTCCGGCATCGCGGCCGCGCAGACGGCGCCCCAGGCGGCGCCCGCCCAGCTCGCGCCGCCGCCGGTGGTGCAGGCGGCTCCCGCGGTCCCCGTGCAGGAGGCGCGCACCGTGCGCTCGCTCCGCGTCGAGGGATCGCAGCGCATCGAGCCGGAGACGGTGCTGAGCTACACGCGGCTTCGCGTCGGCGACAGCTACACCAACGAGACGATCGACCAGGCGATCAAGGACCTGCTGGCGTCGGACCTGCTGGCCGACGTCCAGATCGAAGGCGTCGAGAGCGGCGACCTGGTGATTCGCATCCGCGAGAACCCGGTGATCAACCGCGTGATCTACGAGGGCAACAAGCGGCTCAAGCAGGACAAGATCAGCAAGGAAGTGAAGCTGGCGCCGCGCCAGATCTTCACGCGTACCGCGGTCCGCGCCGACGTGGCGCGCATCATCGAGCTCTATCGCCGCCAGGGCCGCTTCGCGGCGGTGGTCGAGCCCAAGATGGTGAGCCTCGACCAGAACCGCGTCGACGTGATCTTCGAGATCCACGAGGGCCCGAAGTCCAAGGTCCGCCAGATCAACATCATCGGCAACAAGGTCTTCTCCGACGGCAAGCTGCGCGGCGAGATGGCGACCAAGACCGCCAGCCTCATGCACCTCCTGAGCTCGAACACCTCGTACGACCAGGACCGGCTCGCCTATGACCAGCAGAAGCTCCGGCAGTTCTATCTGACCGAGGGCTATGCCGACTTCCGCGTGATCTCGGCGGTCGCCGAGCTGACGCCGGACAAGAAGGACTTCATCATCACCTATGTGGTCGAGGAAGGCCCGCGCTACAAGTTCGGACCGGTGACGGTCGACAGCGCGATCCGCGACTTCGACGACAAAAGGCTCGCGGCGGCGCTGAGCATCAAGGAAGGCCAGTGGTATAACGCCAAGGCCGTCGAGGACACGGTCGAGCAATTGAGCGAGACCGCGGGCATGGCGGGCTATGCCTTCGCCGACGTGCGCCCCGAGTTCCAGCGCGACCGCGAAAAGCTCACCATGTCGATGAACTTCCACATCGGCGAGGCGAACCGGACCTATATCGAGCGCATCGACATCACCGGCAACCGCCAGACGCAGGACAAGGTGATCCGCCGCGAGTTCCGCGTGGCGGAAGGCGACGCGTTCAACACCTTCCTGGTCAAGCGCTCGCAGGACCGCATCAACTCGCTCGGCTATTTCCAGGACAAGTTCGAGATCGAGCGCGTCGAAGGCTCGGCGCCCGACCGCATCGTGCTCAAGGCGAATGTCGAGGAGCGCGCGAACGGCGAGCTGACGCTCTCGGCCGGCTTCTCGAGCCTCGAGCAGTTCATCCTCCAGGCGTCGATCCGCCAGCGCAACTTCCGCGGCAAGGGGCAGACCGTCTCGGCCTCGGTCGACTATTCGAGCTATTCGAAGTCGGTCGAGCTGGGCTTCACCGAGCCCTATCTGTTCGACCAGAACATCGCGCTGGGCGGCACGATCTTCCGCCGCGACTACAATGCGTTCAACTATATCGGCTCGGACCGCAACACGACCTACAGCCAGGTCTCGACCGGCTTCCAGATCGTCGCGGGCGTGCCGCTCACCGAATATTGGACGCTGTCGGGCCGCTATTATCTGGCCAAGGACGACGTGACGCTCGACAAGTCGAACTTCTATTCGGACCTTGACGGCAACGGCACGCTCGAATGCGACCCGCTCAAGGCGGGCCGCTATTATTGCGAGGCGGTGGGCAACCGGCTGACTTCGCTCGTCGGCCTGACGCTGACCTATGACAGCCTCAACAGCCGCCTGCGCCCGACGCGCGGCCAGCGATTGTCGGTCAGCGGCGACTTCGCCGGCCTGGGCGGCGACGTCCGCTATGCCCGCGCGCGCTTCGACGCCGACAAATACTGGAACGTCGGCAGCGGCTTCATCTTCTCGCTGTCGGCCGAGGGCGGCTACATCCACAGCCTCGAAGGAAGCAAGGGCCCGGGCATCGATCCGGTGCGCATCACCGACCGCTTCTATCTGGGCGAGCCGCAGTTCCGCGGCTTCGACATCCGCGGCGTCGGTCCGCGCGTCCAGCGCATCGGCCTGACGGGCGATCCGCTCGCGGCGGGCGGCAGCACTCAGCTGATGGTCACCGATCGCGACCAGATCATCGACGACGCGATCGGCGGCAAGGCCTATTACCTCACCAAGGCCGAGCTCGAGATCCCGCTGGGCGCCGGCGCGGCCGAGATGGGCCTCAGGCCGTCGATCTTCGTGATGGCGGGCAGCCTGTTCAACATCACGCGCCCGGCCAAGACCATCGAGTTCGACCAGGCGAAGGACGCTTCGGGCAACCTGCTGTACAATGCCGACGGCTCGCCGACGCTGCTGCCCAAGGACAATTTCATCAAGGACGCGAGCGGCAACCAGCTCTACATCGTCAGCGGCTCGGATCCGGTGAACGGCGGCGCGATCACGCCCTGCCGCGTCGGCTACGGGACCACGCTGACGAGCTGCTCGGGCACCTCGGTCAACGCGATCTACAACATACCCACTTCCCCGTTCATCGAACGCTATGTCGGCGACTCGGCACGTCCGCGTCTCTCGATCGGCTTCGGCGTGAACTGGAACTCGCCCTTTGGGCCGCTGCGCATCGACGTAGCCAAGGCGTTGCTCCACGATAAGGGCGACGACACCAAGCTCGTAACCTTCAATGTAGGAACCCAATTCTGATGATTACCAAGAAGCGCATCCTTGCCGCGATGCTCGCCGCTCCGGCGGCGCTCGCCTTCGCGGCGCCCGCGCATGCCCAGGTCAATGGCATCGCCACCGCCAGCCCGGTCAAGGTGATCGGCAACACCAAGGCATTCGCGGCCGCCAACCAGCAGATCTCGACCACCTACAAGTCGGCGTTCGACCAGATCCAGGCGCGCCGCCAGGCCGCCCAGAAGGAAGCCGAGCCGCTGATCGCGCAGCTCGACACCAACAAGGACAAGAACGTCACCGACGACGAGATCAAGGCCGCCCAGAACGCCAAGAACCCGGCGCTCGACAAGCTGCGCGACATCCAGACCAAGGCCGATACCGACGTCGCCCGCCTGACCAACCCGGCGGCGCGCGCCGAGCTGTTCGCGATCGAATCGATCCTGCGCCAGTACGACGCCGCGCAGCTCCGCGTCGTCACCGCGCGCAAGGTGGGCGTGGTGCTCTCGCCCGACGCGTTCATGTACGCGCCCGATTCGGCCGACATCAGCGACGCGATCACCGCCGAGCTCGACAAGTCGCTGCCGACCGTGAGCATCCAGGCTCCGGCCAATTGGCAGCCGGCACGGGAGACGCTGGCCATCCAGCAGCAGCTCGCCCAGGTCGCGCAGATCCGCGCCTACCAGGCGGCCGCGCAGCAGCAGCGCCAGCAGCAGGGCGCGACCGCTCCGGCTCCGGCGGGCGCCCGTCCGGCCGCGCCGGCTCCGGCCCCTGCCAACAAGCCCGCCGAGCCGCGGTGAGCGACGAAGCTCCGGCAGCCGCCGACATCGGCCCGCTCGACATCAGGCGGGTGATGGCGGCGCTGCCGCATCGTTATCCGATGCTGCTCGTCGATCGCGTCGAGGAGCTGGTCCCGGGCCAGCGAATCGCCGCGATCAAGGCAGTCTCGATGAACGAGGAATTCTTCCAGGGGCATTTCCCTGGAAGGCCGATCATGCCCGGCGTCCTCCAAGTGGAGGCGCTGGCGCAGGCCGCGGGCGTGCTCGCGGTCGAAAGTTTCGGCCTCGCCGGCTCGGGGAAGCTCGTCTACTTCATGTCGATCGACGGCGTGAAGTTTCGCAAGCCGGTCGAGCCCGGCGTGCTGCTCCGCCTCGAGGTCGAGTTCGTCCAGAAGCGCTCGCGCGTCAGCAAGTTCGCAGGCCGCGCGCTCCTCGACGGCGAAGTCGCCACCGAGTGCGAGTTCACTGCGATGATCGCGGACCCGCCCTCGGCCTGATCTCCCGATACTTGCATTGCCGCGCGCCCGCGTGTAGGGGCGCGCCTCCGCTGCCGGTCGGAAACCGGCGGCTTTCCAAGGAATTCGACGTGAAGAAAGACACCCATCCCGACTACCACATGATCAAGGTGCAGATGACCGACGGCACCGTGTTCGAGACTCGCTCCACCTGGGGCAAGGAAGGCGACACGATGACGCTCGACATCGACCCGCTCGCGCATCCGGCCTGGACCGGCGGCCAGCAGCGCCTGCTCGATCAGGGCGGCCAGGTCGCGCGCTTCAACAAGCGCTTCGGCGGGCTCAGCCTCGGCAAGAAGTAGCCGGGACGGCGCGTTCGCCTTCGGGCCCCCGTCCGTCGTTAACGCGCCGTTAGCCACCCTGGCCTAGCTTGCCGACATGGCAAGCGTCGCAAGAAGTTTCGCAGCGGAGTTCGAACCGGCCGAAGCGCTCGGCCGGCGCAGATCCGTGCGCGCGCCGGTGTCGCTCGACGCCAAGATCGGCCGCGGCGGGCTCGACCGCGCGCTATGCAAGGTCACTGACCTCTCGATGCACGGCGCCCGCATCCAGACCTATTCCGAGCTGCGCGGCGGCGCGATGATCTGGCTCGCCCTGCCCAATGTGGGACATGTCGTCGCCCGCGTCGTCTGGGCAAGCGATTTCGAGGCCGGCCTGGAGTTCCAGACCGCGTTGACTCCCCAAGCTTTCGAAGCACTTACGGCACAATGAGGCCGCATTGCGCCGAAACGAAGGCGGCGCGATTGCGTTGTCGCCGGCGATAGGTCATCCTTCGGGCTTCACTGGCTGGGGAAACGGTGATGCTGAAGGGTCTGCTTGGGTGCGCGCTGGCGTGCAGCGCGCCATCACTCGTATTTGCCGGTGAGCGCGATCGGCCGCTCGTCCCCGATGCCAGGGCGCTGCTGGTGCATGACACGGGAACACGGATGGTCGCTCCCGGCCGTCGCACCCCGGCGCCGAAGCCCGCCGCCTATGTGCGCCTCGACTATGACGGGCTGGAACCGGACCGGCAGCGTGCCGACGTCGCGCTGCCCTCCGATCGAGCGCCGGTCGCCTCGCGCTTCGCCATCGCCGACCTGCGCACGCTGCCCGCCTGGCGGCTCACCGCCGCGCCGGCCCAGGTCACCAGTACGCGCGGCGGCGACTGGGCGGTGCGCGACACGCTGAACGACTATCGCAAGCCCCGCCACCGCGGCTCGGCGCTCGGCACGATGCTCGTGCTGCGCCTCGATGGGCAGGACGAGACCTCGTCCTTCAGCGTCGGCGGCGGCGGTGTGGCGGCCGCATTGTGGAAGGTGAGCCGGTAGACCGGATCATGACGAGCGCTGTCGCGGGCGCAGCGTCGTGCGGTTCACCGTGCCGGCGTCGACCGCGGCGCGGCTGAAGAGCATCGGCAGCATCTCCCCGGCAATCCAACGGCGATATTGGTCGCGATAGTGCGGCGAGCGCGGATCGTTCGACTGGCCGGGCAGGTTGAGCATCACCGAATTGTCCCAGGCGCCGACGTCGATCACCTGAAGATAGCTCGCGCCGCCACTGACTCGCCAGCCGGGGCCGTCGCGCAGCCAGCGCGCCATGACGGTGTAGGAATCGCCTCCCGATCCCTCGCCTTCGATCGAAGGGAAGACGGCGGCGATCGCGGGGATGCGCGACAGCGGGTGCGCGATGCGCACCTTGTGCAGCGCTCCCCAGCGCCATGCGGCGGGATCAGGCCCCAGCTGCGCGCGCGCGCCGCTCCAGGCAGCCGCGAGCGCGGCGTCGAACAATGCGTCGCGCGCCGCCACCGGATCGGCGCCGAGCCGCGCGTCGGGCTTGGCGAGCAGGCCCAGCAGCACCGACGGTGCGATCTCCGTCACCAGCGCACGCGCCCGCTCGGGCACGATCACGGCGAGCATGCGCTTGCCGAGCTCGCGCCACAGCATCTCGAACAGCGCCGCGGGGGCGCTTCCGGGATCGAGGCGCGCATCCCATCCGCGCAGCATCGCGAGCGCCGGCTCCGCCCCGGCCGAGCCGCGCGCGGGGAGCAGCGCGAGCAACTGCTTCGCGGGAGTGGAGAGCGTGTCGTGCTGGAGCGCCACGCTGTCCGCCAGGCTATGCTTCGGCTGCGCCGCCAGCACGTCGGCGATCCGCTCGTAGCGATAGGGATCGCGGAACGAAAAGGCGGGAATCCGGTCGCGTGGCCAGCCGGACGGAAGGTTGTTCTGGTTGGCCGAGGCGAACCAGCCCTTGGCGGGATTATACTCGCTCGGGAGCGCCCGGAAATCGCGCATGCCGGTCCAGTCGTAGCGGCCGTCGCCGGGCACGGGGAGCAGGCCGTCGCCCGAGCGGCGCGCCGGCACATAGCCGATCACTTGCCAGCCATGGTTTCCGTCGACGTCCGCATAGTGGAAGTTGGTAGGGGAGGGGTGGAAGCGGAAGGCTTCACAGCGCAGGCTGTCCCAGTCGCGCGCCAGGTTGATGGCGATCATCGCGAAGGCGCCGCTGGCACCCGGCTGCATCTCGATCGAGGCGAGCGCGGTGGCGCGGCGCCTGGCGGGGTCGTGCGACACCACGGGTCCCTGGACGGCGTAGCGCAGCGTGGCGCCCTTGGCGGCCGCGCCCTTCACCGGAATGGCGATCTCGACGCGCTCGAACCTCTTCCAGCCGCCCTCGTGCCGATAGCGCTCGGGGTCGTCGGGATGGAGCTCGAGGACGAACAGGTCCTCCTGGTCGATGTGGAAGTTGGTGCGGCCGAAGGCGAACCGGTCGGTATGGCCCTGCATGATGCCGGGCAGGCCTGGCGCCCCGCCGCCGATCACGTCGAGCCCCGGCGCGGTGAGATGCGCGACATGGCGCGGGCCGAAGCCGCCGATCCCGAGATGCGGATCGTTGGCGAGGATCGGCCGCCCGGTCGCGGTGCGTCCGGGGCCGACGGTCCAGGCGTTGCTGCCCGCATTCGCGCGCTCGCTCGCACCGGCGGAGGGCTCGGCGGGCTGGCTTGGGCCGAGCGCGTCGAACGGCGGGGCTCCGAGGCCCAGCACGCCAAGATCGGCCTCCGACACGGCAGCGGCGTCCAACCCTTCGGGCACGCGCATCGTCCATGCCGGGCGCAGCGGCGCGACGACGGCGTCGAGATCGAGCAGTCCCAAGGCCGCGAGGCGGGCACGGCGGATCTCGTCGTCGACATTGCCGATCGAGGCGCTGCGGGCGAGCACCAGCTCGCTGACCTCCCATTTCAGCGGCGCGACGCCGAGGATGCGATATTCGAGCGGCAGCAGCGTGGGATCGGCGAGCACCTCGTCGATTCGCGCATTGATCCCTGCGACATAGGCGCGCGCGCAGGCCAGGATTCCGGCGGGCACTCCCGCCAGCTCCTTGTCCAGGTCGCCGCGATAGTGGAACAGCCGCGCCGCCGCGTCGTGCTTGACGAAGCCGGCGCCGAACGCTTCCGCCATCCGGCCCATCTCGCGCCGGTGCGCGAGATCGATCTGAAACAGCCGGTCGCGCGCGACCACATAGCCCTGGCCGAAAAAGGCGTCGGGGATGGACTGGGCGCGGATGTGGGGAATCCCATGGGCGTCGTCGAGAATCTCGATCGGTGCCGCCAGTCCCGCGGCGTCGACATCCTGGACCCGCGTTCGCAGCAGCGGCCGGGTGGCACGGCTGCCGGTCGGCGCGAGCGCGATGGCCGCGGCCGAGCCGAGCAGGAAGGAGCGGCGGTCGAGCATCGGCAATCTCCCCGAAGGCGTGTCGACGCAGGCTAGAGGCGCGCTTGGCGGCGCGTCTCATGACAAGCGCAGGGGCAGCCATAGGGGGAGGCTATGGAGGCTGCCTATAGGCTGCGTCTATGGTCTGCCGAAGCAATCGAACCCCGCCGGCCCTTGACGCTCTTCGCCGCGGCCCGGCACCTTCGGCAGGTCCGGAACGACACCGCACGCGAAGATGCAGGTGCGCACGGGCCTGCAGGAAGATCGAGGCAGATCCGCCAGCCTGGCGGAGCTGAGTGCTTAGGGGACCTATATGACAAATCGATGGAAGCACGGGCGCCGCGAGCGCGGTTTCGCCTTCTTCTGCAGCCTCGCCGCGCTGGCGGTCGCCAATGCCGCCTCGGCGCAGACCGCTCCCGCCGAGCAGGAGGCACAGCCGTCCCCGGGCGCCGAGGAGAGCGGCGGCGAGATCCTCGTCACCGGCACGCGTATCCGCCGCGACGGGTTCCAGGCCCCGACGCCGCTCACCGTGCTGACCCAGCAGGACATCGAGAACACTTCGCCGACGAACAACATCGCCGACTTCGTCAACCAGCTGCCGCAGCTCGCGGGCTCGACCAAGCCGGCCAATTCGCGCCTCAACCTGTCGAACGGCTCGGCGGGCATCAACGCGCTCAACATGCGCAACCTCGGCGAAGGCCGCGTGCTGGTTCTGCTCGACGGCCGTCGGTCGGTCGGCTCGACCATCTATGGCTGGGTCGACATCAACACGATCCCGCAGGCGCTGGTCGATCGCGTGGAAGTCGTCACCGGCGGCGCCTCGTCCGCCTATGGCTCGGACGCCGTCTCGGGCGTGGTCAACTTCATTCTCAACAAGAAGCTCGAGGGACTGAAGATCGAGGCCGACACGGGCATCACCACCTATGGCGACGGCGGCAATTACTCGGGCAGCATCGCGGGCGGCAAGTCGTTCGCCGGCGGCCGCGGCCATATCCTGCTCAGCGCGAACATCGCGCACCAGGACGGCATCTTTGAGGTCGGCGACGAGCGCGAGTGGAACCACACCGGCTATGTGCGCGTCGAGAATCCGGCCTGGGTGGCCAACAGCAGCACGTTCAACCGCTACTTCACCACCAAGCGCCAGGTCGGCGCGTCCAACTCGACGCCGGGCGGCCTGATCACCAGCTCGGGCGGCGCCAGCCCCAACGCCCTGCGCGGCCTGTATTTCGGCTATGGCGGATCGGTGAACACCTTCGACTATGGCACGTTCACCTTCCCGGCATTCACGCGAGCTGCCGGCTCCTCGGCGCCGAGCGTCACGCAGGGCGGATCGTGGCAGGTCAACGACTCCGGAACCCGGATCGGGCTGATGCCGAAGGATGACCGCTGGGGCGTCTTCGGCCGGCTGAGCTACGAGGTCGCCGACGGCGTCGAGGTCTTCGCCGAAGGGTCGTACAACAAGCAGAAGGTCTTCTTCAACGCGGGTCCGAACCTGTCGACCGGCATCACCTACAACACCACCGGCTGCACCACCGTTCCCGTGCCGGTGACCTGCAACGCCTTCGCGCTCCAGTCGCTCGGCGCAGCGCGGCTCGCTGGCGTCACCAGCGTCACGCTGGCGACCACCGCGGCCGACCTGCCGTTCCGCGGCATCGACAACGAGCGCAAGGTGCAGCGCTACGTGATCGGTGCCGAGGGCAATTTCGACGCGTTCGGCAAGCCGGGACATTGGGAAGTCTATGCCCAATATGGCCGTTCCGACCTGCGCGAGCAGCTGCGCAACATCATGCACAATACGCGCATGGCCAACGCGACGGCCGCCGCCTTCGCACCGGCGGGCAATGCGCGCGGCTATGCGGTGGGCTCGATCCAGTGCCTGATCAACGTCGATGCCAGCACGACCAACGACGATCCCGCCTGCGTGCCGCTGAACCGCATGGGCATCGGCGTCGCCAACCCGGCGGCGATCGATTACGTGCTCGGCGACCCGTATCGCGACCAGGTGATGGAGCAGTTCGTCGCCGGCACCAACTGGTCGGTCACGCCGTTCGCCACCTGGGCGGGCGACGTCAGCGTCTCGTTCGGCGGCGAAGTCCGCAAGGAGAAGATCCGCGGCAGCGTGCCGCAGGAATATCAGCCGATCATCACCACCACGGGCACGACCAACCAATGGTCGGTGGGCAATTACCTGCCCTTCACCGGCGAATACAGCGTGAAGGAAGCCTATCTCGAGACGGTGATCCCGCTCGGCCTCGGCCTCGAGTTCAACGGCGCGGTCCGCGCCACCGACTATTCCAACGCGGGCTATGTCACGACCTGGAAGCTGGGCGCGACCTGGGCGCCGATCCCGGACATCCGCTTCCGCGTGACCCGCTCGCGGGACATCCGCGCGCCCAACCTCAACGAGCTCTACCAGGCAGGCACCGCCAACAGCGACTCGGTGCGCAACCCGAAATACACCGCGGACGGCCTGAACGGGCCGCAGACCTTCGGCTATTCGGGACTGGTCACCGGCAATCCCAACCTCCGCCCGGAAATCGCCAATTCGTGGAATATCGGCGCCGTCGTATCTCCGCGCTTCCTGCCGGGCTTCACCGCTTCGGCCGACTATTTCCGCATCGATCTCGAAGGTGCGATCGACTCGATCAGCGCCCAGGAGATCATGAATCGCTGCGCCGAGGGGATTGCCGAATATTGCGCTGCGATCAGCGACGATCCGGTCCGCTCGACGCCGGCCGCGCCCTACAAGCTGATCCGCAGCCAGCCGTTCAACTTCGTGCGCAAGCTGGTGCGCGGCATCGACTTCGACATGGCCTATCGCATCCCGATCGGCGCGGACAGCTTCACCCTGAAGGGTGTCGCGACGCGCTACATCGAGAATCTGTCCGACACCGGCATCGCCGGGCAGGTGGCGGTGAACACCGTCGGCGCGAACGGCGGCCAGGCCAGCACACCGACCTGGATCTTCCGCGGCAGCGCGACCTATGAGACACCGAGCTTCTCGGCCACGGTCACCGGACGCGGCGTCAGCGCGGGCAAATATTCGGCCACCGGCATCGAGTGCACCACCGGCTGCCCGGTCACGACCACGACGTCGACCTATCAGACCTATGACAACAATCGCGTCTCGGGGCTGTTCTACGTCGACCTCAACCTGACGCAGAAGATCCCCTTCGGCGACAACGAGGCGCAGTTCTTCGTCAACGTGACCAACCTGTTCAACCGCTGGCCGCTGCTGGTGCCGGAAACGGGCCTCGCCGCGAACAGCACCTATTCGGACATGCTGGGCCGGCAGTTCCGCGTCGGCGTGCGGGTGCAGTTGCGGTAGGATGGGGGACGCGAGGGCGGACCGGTTCGATCGATGCTTGCTGCATTGCAGCATAAGCCCCATATCGGGGGAATGAAGCTGAGCCTCGAAGCCGATCCGCCCGCCGCGCCCGCCGCCACCACGCCGATGGTGCTCGAGGGCATCGTTCGCCTCAAATGCCTGTCCGCGACCTACAACCGCACGCGGATGATCCTGGCGCCGCACATCCTCTACACGCGCCACGGGGCGCTGTACGTCGACGCGGTGGTGGTCTCGCGCGAGAACATGCTGCCGCGCGAGGAGAAGATCGGGACCTTCAAGCTCGACGGGCTCAAGGAGCTGGCGGTGCTCGAGCGCGACTTCGCGCCGAGCGCGCTGTTCGATCCCGGGCTCGAGAAATATGCGGGCGAGACGCTGATGGCGGTGGAATAGGCCCGACCGGGCGAATTCGCGCATTGGAAGCGCCGCGCGACTATGATCTACTCGCGCGCCATGCACTTCATGAACTTCCTGAAGTCGCTCGACGAGCTGCTCTACGAGATCATGACGTGGCTCGTCTTCTATCCGGTCACCTTGTGGCGGACGATCCGGCGACCGTCGGCGATGATGGTCTATGCCGATGCCGAGCTCCAGGATCGGCCGGAGCGGCAATATGACGACACGCTGAGCCCGCCCATCTTCCTGCTGGTCACGCTGCTCCTCAGCCATGCGATCGAGCTGGCGGTGGTGGGGCAGAGCAGCGTCGTCACCGACGACAAGGGGCTGGCCGGGCTGATTGGCGACGACACCAGCCTGCTGATCCTGCGGCTGGTGATCTTCAGCGTGTTCCCGCTGATCATGGCGGTATCGGTGGTGCTGCGGCAGGGCAGGAAGCTGACCCGCGACACGCTGCGCGAGCCCTTCTACGCGCAATGCTATCCGGCCGGGCCGTTCGCACTGCTGATCGGGTTGGGCGCGCTCGGGACGCAGCTGCGCTGGGACTGGGCGCCGGCGGCCGGTGTGACGGCGATCGCGGCGGCGCTCCTCTGGTACGGGATGGTGCAGACGCGCTGGTATGCGCGGGTGCTGGGCGTGTCGGGGCTCAAGGGGTTCTGGGTCGCCTCGCTGGGGATGGTGGAATGCGCGGCGGTGGTGCTGCTGGTGACGCCGCTGGTGGGGTGAGGCGGCCGCATGCCGGCCCGTCGGTCCTTCACCAAACCTAAAGGGTCGCCGCCGTACCGGGGACTCAGGGGAGTTCGTAGGCGGCGAAAGAAACGCATGGGTGGCAGGACCGCGCTTGGATCGGCCAAGGCAGTGCGCGCAGGGGGAATTCCCTTCGCACGCAAGGGCGCGCCCGACGCCCTGGCAGCCGAGCATCTCCGCCTCTTCCGCAATTACGAGGCGATGGACCTGGGCTGGTTCTGGGCCACCGATGCCGATGGCCGGATCACCTATATCAGCGAAGGCGCCGCGCGGGCGCTCGACCAGACCGGCGACGCGCTGATCGGCCGCGATCTCATCTCGCTGTTCAAGAATCCCAATGACGAAGCCGATGCCGAGCGCCGGCGCACCCTGCCGTTCCAGATGGCGCGCCATGCCCGGTTCGACGCGATCCCGATGCTGCTCGACATCGTCGGGGAGGAGCGCTGGTGGGCGCTCTCCGGCCAACCGGCGCGCGACGCGCGGGGCGCGTTCTGCGGCTTCCTGGGCCATGGCGTCGACGTGACCAAGGAGCAGCGCGCCGCGCACGAGAGCAATCGGCTGGCGATGTACGACCCGCTCACCGGCCTGCCCAACCGGCGCCGGATGAGCGGCCTGCTCGACAACACGATCGCCGCCTTCCGCAGCCAGGAACGCGCCTGCGCGCTCATGCTGATCGACCTCGATCGCTTCAAGGCGATCAACGACAGCCTCGGCCATCCGGTCGGCGACGCGCTGCTCAAGCAGGTGGCGGAGCGGCTTTCGACCATCGTCGGCAATCCCGAGCAGATCGCGCGGATGGGCGGCGACGAGTTCCAGGTCATCCTGCCCGACGCGAACAACCGCGTCGGCCTTCTCGACCTCGCCAACCGGATCATCGAATCGCTCTCGCACCCCTATACGATCAACGGCAGCCGCTGCCTGATCGGCGCGTCGATCGGCATCGCGGTGAGCCCCTATGACGCGGCGACGAGCGACGAGCTGGTCCGCAACGCCGATCTCGCGCTTTATGCCGCCAAGGGTTCGGGGCGGGGCCGGGCGCGCTTCTTCTCGTCGGACCTGCTCCAGGCCGCGGAGGACCGCCGGCTGCTCGAGCAGGACCTGATCGACGCGCTCGGCAATGGCGAGCTGGCGGTGCATTACCAGCCGATCGTCGGCGCCGCGAGCGAGGAGGTCACCGGCTTCGAGGCGCTGCTCCGGTGGAACCACCCCAAGCGCGGCCGGATCTCGCCGGCGATCTTCATCCCGATCGCCGAGGACGCCAACCTGATCCCGCAGCTCGGCGAATGGACGCTGCGCCAGGCGTGCATGGACGCGGCGCAATGGCCGGGCGAGCTGCGTGTCGCGGTCAACGTCTCGCCGATCCAGTTCGCCAGCGACGCGCTGCCCGCGATCGTGATGAGCGCGCTCGCCAATTCGGGGCTCAAGCCCGAGCGGCTCGAGCTCGAGATCACCGAGAGCGTGTTCCTGGGCGACACGTCGGAGACCGACGCGCGCTTCGCGGCGCTCAAGCGGCTCGGCGTTCGGCTGGCGCTCGACGATTTCGGCACCGGCTATTCGTCGCTCGGCTATCTGAAGACCGCGCCGTTCGACAAGATCAAGATCGACCAGAGCTTCGTGCGCGGCACCACCGAGGAAGGCGCGCGCAACCAGGCGATCATCGCCGCGATCGTCGCGCTCGCCCATGCGATGGGGATGGAGACGACCGCCGAAGGGATCGAGAGCTTCGACCAGCTCGAGACGATGCGCCGCCTCCAGGTCAGCCACATCCAGGGCTTCCTCTACAGCCGCGCGGTGCCGAACGAGGAGCTCACCGGCCATTTCGCAGGCGGCAAATGGGTGATCAAGCCGCAGGGCCCTGCGCGGCAGCGCCACGTCCGCCACACCACCTTCCGCAAGGTGGGGGTGATCCACGACAATCACTATTATTCGGCGGTGCTCAAGAACGTCTCGGCTTCGGGCGCGCTGATCGACGGGATCGTCGACGTGCCCGAGGGGACGCAGTTCGTGGTCGATCTGGGCGAGGGGCAGATGGTGGTCGCCACCGTCCGCCGCGCGACGACGCACCAGCAGGGCATCGAGTTCGAGCAGCCCCTGGTCGAGGACGCCAACGGCGCGCTCACCACCCGCCACCGCGTCTCGCCGCGCGTGCTCAACGAGGCGGGGCTGATGCAGCAGGGGAACAACCTGGTGGCGCGAACCGCCGAGGGACAGCTGACCTTGCCGGCGTTCCACACGGTGACGGAGTGGAACGGGATCGAGGTTTAGGAGGAAATCAGATACGCTTCGACAGGAATGCCGAGCTTGAGCGCGGCATCGGCCATGCGGGTATCGAGAGTAGCGAGCGTGTGACCGCCTTCCTGGGCGATGGCGATGTGCAGGGCGTCCCCCGAACGAAGGCCGAGCTCGTGCTGTGCGGCAAACCGCGCAGCCGCTTCGAAATGCTCGGGAAGCACCGCGAGCGTCGGGAAGTTGGTCGCGTGCAACGCGTTCCATGCCGACGCGGCGGCGGCACGCAGTTCAAGGCTGAGATGTCCTGTCCTGACCTTCAGCGACAATGCGCTCGCGACTTCGGTGTGGCACCAGTCGCTGATGAGGCGTTCGCCGGGCCCGGTCTCATCCAGCCAGTCCAGGACGCGCGCCGAATGCGGTTCGGAAACCAGCATCGCCACCAGAACCGAGGTGTCGAGATAATAGCTCAATAGCGAGCGTCGTCGCGCATGCGGCGAATGAAATCGCCGGCCGACTCGGTCTGCACAGGCATCTTGGCGTGCAGGGCGCGGAGCATGTCGGTGTCCACCGGCTCCCACTCCCGCTTCTTCTCGGGAGGAACGAGCCGCGCGGCGGGCTTGCCCCGGCGGACGATCTCGATGCTTTCGCCGGCCTCGACCCGATCGACGATCTCGCTGAGGCGCGCCTTGGCGTCGGCTAGGTTGATGCGTTCCATGGGGGCGGGGCTCCTGACTAGATTGGTGACTATATCAGGGGTGGGAGAGGTGGGGAAGGTGTACGGGAATGGGTATTGTGTCCCAGGGCATTCCCCAGCCACCCGAGATTTCAAGTGGAGGGAGGCGTGTGAGTAGGGGACAAAGCGTGTGATAGTTCTGCTTATGATCCCCGTGCTACACACCCCTCATATGCAGAGCCTGCTCTCAATCTTCTCCACGCGGCTCTGCAGCTTCGTCGGGATCAACGGCGCCGTCGCCGGCAACGTCCGCTATCTCGTCGAGAAATGATTGCCGTCATATTGCAGCTTCCCAGCCAGAGCCCATCAATGGCGCTTAGTCGAAAGACTCGCGGCAATCGAACCGTCCTGCTCGTTACCCCACCGTCACAAAACTATCCATAACCCGCTTCCGCCCCGCCTGCTCGAAATCGATCTCCAGCTTGTTCCCCTCGATCTCGGCGATCGTGCCGTAGCCGAACTTCTGGTGGAACACGCGCATCCCCAGCGACAGGTCCTCACGCGGCTTGGCGCCGAAGCTCACTGCCGAGGCGCGGCTCTCCAGCACGCGGGGAGGCTCGCGGGTGAAGGTGCGCGAGGTGAAGCCGCCGCCGGGGTTCTTGAGGTCCACGCCCGCCGCGCGCTGCCAGCCCGGGCCGCGGCCGACGCCGCGCCCGACATCGGCGAACGGATCGGCGCGTTCGGACCAGTTGGCCTGCCATAAGGAGGCGCCGCCGGTCATCGTCGTCTCCTCCTCGATATGCTCGGGCGGCAGCTCGGCGATGAAACGCGAGGGGATCGACGAGGTCCATTGGCCGTAGATGCGGCGATTGGCGGCGTGGAGGATGATCGCGCGGCGCCGCGCGCGGGTGATCGCGACATAGGCGAGGCGGCGCTCCTCCTCAAGGCTGGCAAGCCCGCCCTCGTCGAGCGCGCGCTGCGAGGGGAACAGGCCTTCCTCCCAGCCCGCCAGGAACACCGTGTCGAACTCGAGCCCCTTGGCGGCGTGGATCGTCATGATCGTCACCTTGGCCTCGTCGGCCTGGGCTTCATTGTCCATGACGAGGGAGACGTGCTCGAGGAAGGCGCCGAGCGACTCATATTCCTCCATCGCGCGGACGAGCTCGTTCAGATTCTCGAGCCGGCCGGCCGCCTCTGCGGTGCGGTCGGCCTGCCACATCGCGGTGTAGCCGCTCTCGTCTAGGATGATGCGGGCGAGCTCGGGATGGGGCAAGTCGTTGCCCATGCTCCGCCAGCGCGCCATGTCACCGACCAGGTTGCCGAGCGCGCGGCGGGCCTGGGGGGTGAGCTCGTCGGTGTCGAGGATGCGCGCGGCGGCCAGGGCGAGCGGAATCTGCTCGGCGCGGGCGTATTGGTGGACCTTCGCCAGCGCCTTGTCGCCCAGGCCGCGCTTGGGGACGTTGACGATGCGCTCGAAGGCGAGGTCGTCGGCGGGCTGGGCGACGACGCGGAGATAGGCGAGCGCGTCGCGGATCTCCTGGCGCTCGTAGAAGCGAAAGCCGCCGATGATGCGATAGGGGAGGCCGATCGCAATGAACCGGTCCTCGAACTCGCGGGTCTGGTGCTGGGCACGGACCAGGATCGCCATGTCGTCGAGCGACTTGCCGCCGCGCTGGAGTCCCTCGATCTCCTCGCCGACGCGGCGCGCCTCCTCGGGGCCGTCCCAGATGCCGAGCACCTTGACCTTCTCGCCCGCGTCCTTCTCGGTCCACAAGGTCTTGCCGAGCCGCCCCGAATTGTTGGCGATCACGCCCGATGCGGCGGCGAGGATGTGCGGGGTCGAGCGGTAATTCTGCTCGAGCCGGATCACCTTGGCGCCGGGAAAGTCCTTCTCGAACTTGAGGATGTTCTCGACCAGCGCGCCACGCCACGAATAGATCGACTGGTCGTCGTCGCCGACGCAGCAGAGGTTGCGGCGCTCCTGGGCGAGCAGACGCAGCCAGAGATACTGGACGGCGTTGGTGTCCTGATACTCGTCGACCAAGATGTAGCGGAAGCGCTGCTGGTAGAGCTCGAGCACGTCGCGATGGCTCTTGAGGATCACCAGCATGTGGAGGAGCAGGTCGCCGAAGTCGCAGGCGTTGAGCGTGCGGAGGCGCTCCTGATATTGCGCGTAGAGCTGGGCGCCGCGGCCATTGGCGTAGCGCTCGGCCTCGCCCGCGCCCACTTCGGCAGGCGTGAGGCCCTTGTTCTTCCACTCGTCGATCAGGCCGCCCAGCTGGCGCGCCGGCCAGCGTTTCTCGTCGAGATCGGCGGCGGTGATGAGCTGCTTCAGGAGGCGGAGCTGGTCGTCGGTGTCGAGGATGGTGAAGTTGGACTGGAGCCCGACCAGCTCGGCATGGCGGCGGAGCATCTTGGCGCCGATCGCATGGAAGGTGCCGAGCCAGGGCATGCCCTCCACCGCCTGGCCGACGAGCCGGCCGACGCGTTCGCGCATCTCGCGCGCGGCCTTGTTGGTGAAAGTGACGGCGAGGATCTCGCTCGGATAGGCGCGGCGGGTCCAGAGCAGATGGGCGAGCCGCGCGGTGAGCGCGGCGGTCTTGCCCGTGCCGGCGCCGGCGAGGACGAGCACCGGGCCCTCGGTCGTCAGCACGGCCTCGCGCTGGGGCGCGTTGAGGCCCTGGAGATAGGGGGCGTCGGCAGGCTCGGCGGGCAGGGTCATGGCGAACAACTAGGGAACGCGGACGGCGAGAGCAAGTTGCCGGATGCGCCGCGCCGCGGCTATGCTCGCGCCGCCGGAATCGCCGCGACGGGAGGACCGAGGATGCTGCCCAAGCCATATATGCTCGCCGGGCTCGCCGCGATGGCCTTATGGGTGCAGCCCGCCGCGGCGCAGCGCAGCGCGCGCGGCGATTGCTCGCTGACGGTCGACGGCAGGACCTATCTCGACATCAAGCGGACCTGTCCGATCGAATTCCTCGACAAGGAGGGTTCGTTCACGATCAACACGCGGAATTCCAACAAGCCCTTCCATTTCGCCTATGTGTTGATGAACGGAGACGGCACCGCCAACGCGTCGTGGAACGCCGATCCGCGCGGGACGCACGCGCACGACATATTGGGCGATGATTTCCGGCGCGAAGGCGGCTGCTGGGCGAACCGGCGCGCGAAAATCTGCGCATATCGGAGGTGACATGCGGGACGGGCGCGGCGCGCCTCGCCGTTGCGCGAGGACGCTGGCGAGGGAGTTGTCCACTGCTTCCGCAGCGCCTGTAACGCGATTGTCATCCCAGTGTCACACGCCACGGGCAGGGCGCGGACATCATGGCTTCGCTCGCACTGGAACAGGCCCCGCCGGCTGAAACGCCGACGGCCCCGCGATTCGACTATAAGACCCATCCCCTCGCAAAGTTCCTCTTCGCCGCGATCCTCGTCGGCGGCGTGGCCTTCGCGGGGTGGAGCGTGCTCACCGACACCCAGGGGGTCGGCGAGCAGCTGGCGGTGGGGGTGTTCGCCTTCCTCGCGCTTGCGCTGCTGATCGCGCTCGGCTTCGAGTTCGTGAACGGCTTCCACGACACCGCAAACGCCGTCGCGACCGTGATCTACACCAATTCGATGCCGGCGCATTTCGCCGTCGTCTGGTCGGGCTTCTGGAACTTCCTCGGCGTGATGGTGTCGTCGGGCGCGGTCGCCTATTCGATCATCACGCTGCTGCCGGTGGACCTGATCCTCAATGTCGGCTCCTCGGCCGGTTTCGCGATGATCTTCGCGCTGCTGCTCGCGGCGGTGCTGTGGAACCTCGGCACCTGGTATGTCGGGCTGCCCAACTCCTCGTCGCACACGCTGATCGGATCGGTGCTCGGCGTCGGCTTCGCCAACCAGCTGATGCAGGCCGGTTCGCGCGGCGGCACCGCGGGGGTCGATTGGAGCCAGGCGCAGAAGGTGCTCACCGGCCTGTGGATGGCGCCGCTGATCGGCTTCGCCGCAGCGCTGCTGCTGCTGTTCGCGATGCGCCTCGTGCTGCGCAATCCCAAGCTCTACCAGGCGCCGATGCCGAACACGCCGCCGCCCGTCGGCATCCGTTCGCTGCTCGTCTTCACCTGCACCGCGGTCTCGTTCAGCCACGGCTCGAACGACGGTCAGAAGGGCATGGGGCTGATCATGCTGATCCTGATCGGCTGCGCGCCTACCGCCTATGCGCTCAATCGCACGCTGCCGGCGAGCGCGACACCCGCCTTCGTCCAGACCGCCAATGTCGCGACCGCGACGTTCGACGCGCGCAGCGGCGGGCTGCCCGACATGGCGCCCGACCAGGCGCGGGCGACGCTCACCGGCGCGCTCCAGCAGCGCAAGGCGGAGGGACCCGCGGTCTTCGCGGCGCTCGAGAGCTTGTCCAAGGACCTGACCGGCCGCGTCGCCAGCTACGGCTCGCTGAGCAAGGTGCCCGCCGAGGCCACGTCGAACGTGCGCAACGACATGTATCTGGTGATGGACTCGACCAAGCTCGCCACCAAGAAGCCCGACGGCTATTCGCCGCAGGAACTCAAGGCGCTCAAGGACTATCAGTCGAGCCTCGAGGCGGGCACGCGCTTCATCCCGCTCTGGGTGAAGATCGTCGTGGCGCTCGCGCTGGGGCTGGGCACGATGATCGGCTGGAAGCGGATCGTGGTCACCGTCGGCGAGAAGATCGGCAAGCAGCACATGACCTATGGCATGGGCGCCTCGGCCGAACTGGTCGCGGCGGGGACGATCCTGGCGGCGGACCGGTTCGGCCTACCGGTGTCGACCACGCACATCCTCTCCTCGGGCGTCGCGGGCGCCTCGGTGGCGAGCGGCGCGGGGCTGCAGGCACGCACGGTGCGCAACCTCGCGCTCGCCTGGCTGCTCACGCTGCCCGCGGCGATGGCGCTGTCGGGCGGCCTCTACTGGCTGATGCTGAGCGGAGTCAGGGCGTTCGGGCTCTGATCCGGACGCCGGCGCGTCACCGCAGGGCGACGACGCGGGTACAGGCCTTTTCCAGGGCGTGCGCGGCGATCTCGAGACTGATGCGCAGGCCCTGCGTATCGGCGCGCAGATCGGCCTTCACATGATCCATCGGGTTCCATAGCGCGACGAAGGCGCCCGCCAGGAGCGCGAACAACGCGGCGAAGGCCACACGCTTCCCAGCCGACTCGCGCATCACCCGTCTCCCTAGTCCGGCGGCTCTCGATGAACGGCCGTTCAGTACGCCAGGGAAACTGTCGGGCGGATGAACGGCCCGACCGTCATCCCGGCTTTTGCCGGGATGACGAAGAGTTTGCGGGCTTCGGTCATTTCGCTCTAGGTGGAGCGAAAGGGGAGAGGGAATGACCGCACCGGCAACCGCATCGCACCGCCGCATCCTGTTCGCGAGCCTGGTGGGCACATCGGTCGAATTCTACGACTTCTACATCTACGCGACCGCCGCGGCGCTGGTGTTCCCCGACCTGTTCTTTCCCGCCAGCGAGCCCTGGATCCGCCAGCTCGCCAGCTATGCGAGCTTCTCGGTCGCCTTCTTCGCGCGTCCGCTGGGCGGACTCGTCTTCGGCCATTTCGGCGATCGGCTGGGGCGCAAGTCGACCTTGGTCGCGTCGCTGATGCTGATGGGCCTCTCGACCGTGCTCATCGCCTTCCTGCCGACCTATGCGATGATCGGCTGGGCGGCGCCGCTGCTGCTGTGCCTGCTGCGCTTCGGCCAGGGGCTCGGTCTCGGCGGCGAGTGGGGCGGGGCGAGCCTGCTCGCGGTGGAGAACGCCCCGCCGGGCTGGGCCAACCGCTATGGCAGCTTCCCGCCGATGGGCGCGCCGGTGGGCTTCATCTTCGCCAACGGCTTCTTCCTGGTGCTCGGCGCGGTGATGAGCGACGCCCAGTTCCGCGACTGGGGCTGGCGGCTGCCCTTCCTCGCCAGCGCCGTGCTCGTCATCCTCGGCCTGTGGGTGCGGCTCAGGATCACCGAGACACCCGCCTTCGTCGAGGCCAGCGAGAAGGCGCCGCCGCCCGCGGTGCCGATCGGCGAGCTGCTGCGCACCAGCGCCTTGCCGACCTTCGCCGGTACCGTGGCCACCATCGCCTGCTTCGCGCTCTTCTACATCTCGACCGTGTTCATCATCGGCTATGGCACCAGCGCGCTGGGGTTCGATCGCGAACTGTTCCTCGGCATCGAGCTCGTGGCGATCCTGTTCATGGCGGCCGGCATCGCAGTGGCGGCCGTGCAGGCCGATCGGCGCAGCGCGGCCCGGGTGCTGATGCTCGGCTGCGTCGCGACCGTGCCCGTGGGACTCGTCATGCCGCTGCTGCTGGTGCCGGGTTCGCTCGCGAGCGTCGCATTATGGCTGGCGCTCGGGCTGTTCGTCATGGGCTTCGTCTACGGGCCGCTCGGTGGCTGGCTGCCCAGCCTCTTCCCGGCGCGCGTGCGCTATACCGGCGTCTCGGTCACCTTCAACATCGGCGGCATTCTGGGCGGCGGGCTCACGCCGCTGATTGCGGCCTGGCTGGTCAAGCAGGGCGGGCTCGGCCTAGTCGGCCTCTATCTTGCCGGCGCCGGAGTGCTGAGCCTGGTCGGGCTGTTGCTCGTCAGCCGGAAATAGCGTCTTCATTCGGTCACTTGGCCGAAGTATCTCTCGCTTTCTGACAGGGCGGAGCCGGGCATGATCGACAGGCGGAATTTCATCGGCGGAGCGGCGGCGATGGCGGCGGCGGGGCTCCCGTTGCGGGGTGCACTGGCGGCCGGTGGCAAGGTCTTCGTCAACAGCATCGCGCTCGAAGACGATCGCGTGTGGATCGCCGCCAAGATCGGCGACAAGGGCCCCTATTTCTTCGTCGTCGATACCGGCGCCGATGTGAGCATGATCGAGGACTCGTTCGCCAAGTCGCTCGGCCTGTCGAAGATGCCGGGCCGGCGGAGCATCGGCATCGGGGGTGTGAGCGACTATAGCTGGTACAATGCCGGCACGGTGACGCTGGCGAGCGGCATCCGCTTCCCCGACATGCTGTTCGCCGGCATGCGCACCAGGCCCGGCAAGGACGCGGTCGGGACCTTCGGTGCCGGGCTGTTCACCACCTATGACAGCGATCTCGACTTCGTGAAGGGCGAATGGCGCGCCTATCCGGACGGCCGCCCCGATTTCGACGGGCTGGTCAAGCTCAAGTCACGCTTCGCCGATGTTCGCGGGGGGCAGCAGATCATCGCCGCCGCGTCGATCGACGGCTTCGACGGCGATTTCCTGATGGATACGGGCGCCCCGGGCGAAATATCGCTCTATGGCCGCGCAGCAGCGAAATCGGGGCTGTGGGACGACAATCGCCCGTATGCGCCGATGGCGAGCAGCGGGATCGGCAAGAACCGCGTGCCGGGCCGGATGATCCGCGGCGACACGCTCAAGATCGGACCGTTCCCGTTCGAGAAGCCGTTGGTGCGGTTGAGCGAGCCCGGAACGCCGTCGGGAGATACCGACGGCATCATCGGGCTGAAGACGCTCGGCCGCCTGAACCTGACCACCAATGTTTCCCAGAACGCGCTGTATGTCGCTCCCAACGACGTGCCGGCGCCGCGCGGGGGCTACCCGCTTTCCGGCCTGTGGCTCAACGAAGCGGACGGACATGTGGTGATCGACGACGTCGGCACCGGCAGCCCTGCGGCGGCAGCCGGCCTCAAGAAGGGCGACGTGCTGCACGGAGGCGATCTTCAGGCCATGGTCGCGCGGATCAACGGAGGGACGGGCAAGCAAGTGACGCTGACGGTGGAAAGCCGCGGCACGAAGCGCGAGGTCAGCTACACGCTCGCGCCCTGGCTCTGAGCTGGGGCCTAGATCGTGTTGCCATTCGAAAGTTCCTCCCCCTCCGGGGGAGGAGTGGAAAAAGCCGCTTCCTAAGGGCAATACGATCTAGACGGCCCGCAGCAGGGTCAGCCGCGCCTTGCCATGGACGCGGCTGGCATCGGCCGCGAAGCCGGCGACATGCGGCGTCTCGTCGCGCGCGGTCTCGATGCTGATCCAGCTGCCCGGGCCGGTCCAGCCCAGCCGGGCGAGCTTGTCGAGCGCGACGCTTCCGGCGCCGGTGCCATAGGGCGGGTCCATCAGGATCAGGTCGAGCGGCGCGCGGGCGGGGCCGAGCGCCAGGACCGAGCCGGGGCGGACCTCGGCTCCCTTGGCACCCAGCTTCGCGATATTGGTCCTGAGCGTGTCGAGCGCGGCCCGGTCCTGCTCGACGAACAGGCAGGAGGCGGCGCCGCGCGACAGCGCCTCGAGCCCCAGCGCGCCCGAGCCGGCGAAGAGATCGGCCACCGCCAGCCCCTCGAAGCTCCCGATCCGGCTGGCGAGCATCGAGAACAGCGCCTCGCGGGTGCGGTCGGCGGTGGGGCGAGTGGCATCCCCCTTGGGCGCGGCGAGCGGACGGCCGCGCCATTCGCCGGCGATGATCCTCATTTGCGGGGAGACCGCGGACGCCGCGGCTTGCCGCCCGGGGAACGGGCGGGCGCATCGCCGCGCGCTTCGCGATGCGCCCGGGCCCGGGCGGCGCGGGCAGGCTTGGCGATACCGTCCTCGCGCGGCTTGCGCGGAGCCAGCTTTCCGGGCGTGCGGGGCTGGTGGCTCGCCGGCCTATCCTTGGGCTTGGGCGTGACCCGCGCAGTGAAGGTCCCCTGCTTGGGGGCTTTCGCGGCCTTGCGCGGCCCATCGGGCTCCTGGCCCTTGCGCGAAGGCTCGGACGCTGGCCGGGGCTGCGGCTCGACCGCGCGCGAGCGCACTGCGAACTGGAGGTTCGACGCCGCCTTGCCGCCGCCGGGCCGGGACAGGACGGTGCGGAAGGTGATCAGGTCGTGCTGGCGGATCTCGTCGACATCGCCGGGGGGCATGTCGCCGAGCCAGAACGGGCCGTAGCGCGTGCGGATCAGCCGGTTCACCTCGAGCCCCAGATATTCGAGCACGCGGCGGACCTCGCGGTTCTTGCCTTCGGTCAGGGTCAGCTCGATCCAGACGTTCGCGCCGGTGCGTCGCTCGATATTGGCGTTGATCGGGCCGTAGCGGACGCCTTCGATCTCCACGCCGAGCATCAGCGCCTCGAGCTGGGCCTGGGTGACCTGGCCATAGGCGCGGGCGCGATAGCTGCGCTCGACTCCCGTGGCGGGCAGCTCCAGCGCGCGCTTGAGCTCGCCGTCGGTGGTGAGGAGCAGCAGCCCCTCGGTGCCGAGGTCGAGGCGACCGACCGGCATCACGCGCGGCAGGCCCTGGGGCAGCCGGTCGTAGATGGTCGGGCGGCCCTTGGGATCGCGCTCGGTGGTGAGCAGGCCGGCGGGCTTGTGATAACGGAACAGCCGCGCGGGCGCGGGCGCGGCGACGGGCTTGCCGTCGACGGTGACGCCGTGGAGCGAGGTGAGCAGGGTGGCCGGGGTCTCGAGCGGCTTGCCGTCGAGCGCGATGCGGCCCTCGGCGATCATCCGCTCGACGTCGCGGCGCGACGCGATTCCGGCACGGGCGAGCAGCTTCGCGATGCGTTGCGCCGCTTTGGGCGCTTCGGGGGGCTTGGAAGGGGGCACCCGGGCGATATAGCGATTGTCGCGGTCGCTTCAAAAATTATTGCGCCCTCGAAAGGGAATGGCGCGTTAGACCAGTGTTATCAGGCTCTTGGGACAGAGAGCGACATGTTGTTTGGGAAGAGGAAGCGGCGGATCGAGCGGGTTCTCGTGGTCGAGGACGAGCCGCTGGTCGCGTTCGACACCGAGCATTTCCTTGCCGGCGAAGGGTTCGAGATCGCCGCGACGGTGGACACGATCGCCGAGGCCCTGGCGGTGATCGGCGCCGATCGAGCGCTCGACCTGGTGCTGGTGGACGTCAGCCTCGCCGACGGAAGCGGCGTGGAGGTGGCGCGCGCGGCGCATGCGCTGGGCGTGCCGGTACTGTTCGTGACCGGGCATTGTCCCGGCGACGCCCGGGCGCTGGCGGCAGGATGCCTCGCCAAACCCTATCCGCAGCGCGATCTGCTGACTGCGATCGCGACGATCGAGACGGTCCTCGACGGCGGCAAGGCGCCGCAGCGGCTGCCGGGAAGCTTCAGCCTGTTCCTGGGGGCGGCTTAGGCGAGCGCCATCACCGCGGCGATCGCGCCCCAGCAGACCATCGAGATGGCGAGCGCGATCATCAGGCCCGTGCCCGGCGGCAGGCGCCGGTCCTCGTCGGAAGAGTGCAGCTCGGCGGGAGGCAGCGGCAACGGCATGGGCGATACTCCAACATGTATCCCCATATTAGGATCGTTTCGCCGCCGTGGCACATTCGTATGATGTCTTATCCGCAATCTACCGGAGCCGCGCCTCCACCGCGTCGTGGAAATGGCGGATGCCGAGCTCGAGCGTGCCGAGCGTCACGCGGTCGAGCACACCCGAGGCCAGGCCCTGCTGGCCGAGCTCGCACGCGCGGAAATCCTCCGAGGCGAAGACTCCGCCGTCGAGCAGCTCCCAGCTCCTCTCCCAGTGCGCCAGCGCCTTGTCGGTCGCGGGCGGCTCCGGGATCAGCATGAAATCCTCGACCAGGACCCGGTCGGCCGCCTGGGGCATGAGCACCATCAGGTTGATATAGTCTGGCGAGACGACGAGCACGGTGCCCGGGAACATCTGATAGGTGTAGGTGATCGCCGCGCGCAGCGTCGCCCAGTCGCCCGAGGACAAGGCCTCGGCATCGGCTTGGCGCCCGACCGCCGAGCGCTGGTGCGGGCCGATCGCGTCGGCGGTCGAGACGCCGTCCTTGAAGAAGGGCGCGATCGTGCCGGCGTGGAGGCGCTGGATGTGGTAGCCCTCGAGGAAAGCATCCATGATCAGCTTCCAGTTCGCCGCGACGTCATGGGTGCGGCGGCGGAACAGGTGCTGGCCGGCGAGGTCGAACGCAGCGAAATCGCGCGCGAGCACATCGGCTTCGGCGAAATCCGCCTCTTCGGCGAAGGAGAACCAGATGAGCCCGCCCGCCTCGTGCGTCGGGAGGCGCCTGAGGCCGTGCTCGCCCTTGTCGAGGCCTGGGAAGGTCTCGGGGCGGGGGAGGCCGATCAGCCGCCCGTCCAGGCCATAGGTCCAGGCATGATAGGGGCAGACGAGGCGGCCGCCCTTCACCGGCTCGCATCCCTCGACCAGCCGCGTGCCGCGATGCCGGCAGACATTGAGGAAGACATGCGCGCGGCCGTCCCGGTCGCGCGCGACGAGCAGCGGCTTGCCGAAGCCGTCGTGCGGAACCGCCATGTTGGGCTCGGGGAGCAGGGCCGAGGGCGCGATCACCAGCGGCGCGCGGGCGAAGATGCGCTCCTGCTCGGCGGCGAAGCGCTCCGGCGACGTATAGGCCGACGCCTCGACGTGCGCGATCGCGCCTTCGCCGCGCGATCCGCCGCCGGCAAGCGCACCGGCCAGCGCAAGTTGGCCTTGGGTGGGCGCGTTCATGGCTATCCTTCCTCGTTTTTGCCGCTAGTTTCGGCCCGAAAGGACGAGGGGGCAAGACGGGATGGAGCAAGTGAAGCGGCCGCAATGGGCCTATCCGGCGGCACAGCTCGCGCTCGCCGCGGCGCTGGCGGCGCTGGCGCTGCCATGGCTGACGATCGCGCTGCCCGGCGCGGCGCCCGCGACCGTACCCGGGATCGACTTCGTCCTCGGCTGGAAATCGGGCGAGGCGGCGCTGGCGCCGTCGATGACCTTCATCCTCGCGCTGATCGCGGTCGCGGCGAGCCTCGCGTTGAGCTTCTTCTGGAAGCGGCAGGGCGGCGCGAGCCTGATGATCGCCGGCGGCGCGGTGGGCGGCCTGCTGATCATCCTCGCCGTGCTGTTCGCGGTCTTCTCGCCCTCCAAGAGCCTCGCGGCGGCGACGCTTCGGCCCGCGATCGGCTATTGGCTCGCGCTGGCGGCGCTGGCGGGCGCCTTCTTCGCGGGCCGCGCGGCGGCGCCTGCCGACTGGCGCAGCGACTTGCCCGACGGAGTGCGTCCCTATTTCGAGGCCGGGCCGCTCGCCGCCTTCGCGCTCGGCCTGTCCTCCGGCTTCCCCTTCGCCATGATCGGCGCGACGCTGACCAGCCGGCTCGCGCAGGAGGGCATCACCAAGTCGACGATCACTGCCTTCACACTCGCGATCCTGGTCTACAACTTCAAGTTCCTCTGGGCGTGGATCATCGACGGGGTGAAGATCCCGCTGCTCGGCCGGTTCGGGCAGCGCGTCTCCTGGCTGATCGTCGCGGGCGCGTTCGTGATCGCGGCGGTGGCGAACCTGGCGACGACGGTCCCGGACCCCGCCAACATCTGGCCGACGGTGATGGCCGCGATCCTGGTCGGCGTGGCCGGTGCGACCTACGACATCGTGATCGACGGCTATCGCATCGAGATCCTCGAGCCGCGCCAGCTCGGCTATGGATCGGGCATGTCGCAATATGGCTGGCGGATCGGCTCCGCGGGCGCGGGGGCGGTGGCGCTGGTCGTCGCGGCGCGCGCCGGCTGGGAAGCGGCCTATCTGGTCTGCGCGCTGTTCGCGCTGCCCGCGATCGTCGCCGGCCTGGTGATCGGCGAGCCGACCCGCCATCGCCCGCCCGCCGAGCGCAAGGGGCTGGCGACCGTGGTCAAGTCGATCTGGGGCCCGTTCGCCGAGTTCTTCCAGCGCCAGGGCGCGCTGATCGTGCTGATCTTCATCCTGGTCCACAAGATCGGCGACACGCTCGCGAACCTCACCTTCCGGCTGCTGTTCGACGATCTCGGCTTCACCAACGACGAGATCGCCTTCTACGACGTCGCGCTGGGCTTCCTCGCCTATATGATCGGCGTGTTCATCGGCGGCGTGCTCTACGCGCGGATGGGGATGAAGCGGTCGGTGATGCTGAGCCTGGTGCTGATGGCGGTATCGAACCTGAGCTTCGCGGGGCTCGCCGCGGCGGGCCATTCGAACCTCGGCATGGCGGCGGCGATCGGGTTCGAGAACATCGCCTCGGGCTTCGGGGGCGTGGTGGTGATCGCCTATTTCTCGGCGCTCACCGACCTGCGCTTCACCGCCGCGCAATATGCCCTGATCTCGGCGGGCGCGAGCATCGTCGGCCGCTTCGTCACCGGCACCACCGCGGGCGGGCTGATCGAGGCGATGGGTTATGTGAACTTCTACCTGCTCACCACCGCGATCGCGGTGCCCGGCGTGCTGATCTACTGGTGGATGATGCGCACCGGCCTGGTCGACCGTTCGATCGGCACCGCCGGCACCGAAGGCGAAGGCGGAGAGAAGGCGCGGGAGGGCGCCGGCTGATGCCCTATCTCGCCATCATCGGCCTGCAGGTGCTTTGCATCGTCCACCTGATGCGCAGGGGCGGCAATCCGCTGTGGCTGAGCGCGCTCATCTTCCTGCCGGTGGTGAGCGCGCTCGCCTATTTCGTCGTCGAGATCTTGCCCGGCCTCGGCCAGAACCGGCACGTGCGGACCGCACGGGCCAAGGCCGTCGCGACGCTCGATCCCGAGCGCGAGCTGCGCGCCGCCCGCAGCGCGCTCGACCTTGCCGACACCGCCGCCAATCGCCTCCGGGTCGCCGATGCGCTGGCCGCGCTCGGGCGGCACGGGGAAGCGATCCCGTTCTATCGCGAGTCGCTCCGGATGACCGCGGGCGATCCCGACGTCCGCACCCAGGGCAAGCTCGCCGCCTCGCTCTACGAGACCGGTCAGGGTGTTGAGGCGCTCGCGCTGCTCGACGCGATCCCCGAGCCGCTCGGCCAGAGCGAGAAGGACCGCCAGCAGCTGCTCCGCGCCAAGACGCTCGAGCATCTCGGCCGCAAGGAGGAGGCGCTGGCGCTCTACGAGGACGTCGTCACGCGCATGCCCGGCGAGGAGGCGCGCTGCCGCTACGCCGCGTTGCTGATCGACCAGGGATGGGACCGCAAGGCGATGGCGGTGCTCGAGGAAGTGGAGAAACGCATGAAGCGGCTCGACCGGCAGCAGCGCGCGGCGGATGCCGACATGTACCGCTGGGCGACCGAGGCGCTCGCGGCGCTCAGGGCCAAGGGAGTGGCGGCGTGAAGCGCTGGCTGGTCCTCGTCCTGTTCCTCGCCGTCGCGGCGGGCGCGGGTTGGGTATTCGGCGCGCCGCAGCTCACCCTGTGGCAAATGAAGAAGGCCGCCGAGGCACGCGACGTCGATGCGCTGTCGAGCCATATCGACTATCCCGAGGTGCGGGACAGCGTGAAGGCGCAGCTCGCCGAACGGATGCGCGGGCGCGAGCGCAGCGCGTTCGGCGCGCTGGTCGCGGCGGGGCTCGCCGATCAGCTGGTCGATGCCGCGGTCACGCCCGACGGGATGCGCCTGCTGTTCGCCGCGGCTCCGCTCGCCGGCACGGCGCGGCCGGGGACGATCCGGCTCAAGGCCGAGGACATGAACTTCCGCCGCACGCGCTGGGACGAGTTCCGCCTCGTGCCGCGCGACGGCAAGGGCGGGGCGCTGATCTTCCGGCTCCACGGAGTCAGCTGGAAGCTGAGCGCGATCGAGCTGCCGCCCGACGCGCTTCACTGATCGAGCGACAGGCCCATATCGGCAAAGGCATTGGCGAGCGCGTGCGCGGTGACGAGCACGCCGGTCGCGTCGCGCACGCCGAGCATGTCGGCGAGCAGCACCCCGGCGGCCTGCGGCTTGGTCCGCACCCGGCCGAGCATCTGGAGCAGCGCCGCCTCCTGGCCGGTCATGCGCGGGCAGCACCAGGGCACGATCTGGATCGGCCCGGCGGCGAGCGCCGAGATTTCCTGCATCAGCGCGCGCAGCAGTACGAGCGGGCGCTGGAACCCCTTGCCGAACGCCGTGACGAAGGCGTGCGCAGTGCAGGCGTCGTGAATGCCGTGCATCCCCATCTGGCGAACGCCGAAGAGCAGCAGCCGCGCGCCGGGATCCTCCGGCTGGAGGGCGGGAAGCGTGGTGGTGAGCGCGGTACTGACGGTCATGGGGACTCCCGATGGCTGTGATCGAAAGTCTTGCTGATCTGCTATTGATAGTCAATCGCAATAAATGGGCAGTGGTCGACGAGAACCGTCAATCCGGCGCCTCGCCATTCGCTTCCAGTACCGTCCCCGCGAGGTAGAGCGAGCCGAGGATGAGCACCACCGGCGCGCCGCCCTCGCGAGCGATGGCCGTGAGCGCGCGAGGCACGTCGGGGGCGGGTGCCGCGTGCGGGATGCCGAGCGTCTGGGCGACCTCGGCCAGCAGCGTGGGGGCGTGATGCTCGTGGCCGGGAACCGGCACGGCGTGCAGTCCCGCGGCGATCGGGGCGAAGGGCGCGAGCAGGCCCTGCGCGTCCTTGTTCGCAAGCATGCCGAGGACGAGCCGGACCGGGCGGCCCCGCGCGACTTCGGCCAATGTGGCGCTCACTGCGGCCGCGGCGGCTTCGTTGTGCCCGCCGTCGAGCCAGAGCTCGCTGCCGGGCGGGAGCAGGTGGAGCAGCGGACCGTCGCCGAGCCGCTGCATGCGCGCCGGCCAGCGGGCATCGCGCGCGGCGGAGGCGAACGCTTCTGCCGAAAAGGCGAGCGCGCCCTGATGACGAAGCATCGCGATGGCGAGGGCGAGATTGGCGGGCTGGTGCGGGCCGGCGAGGGCGGGAAGGGGCGTCTCCACCTCGCCGCCTGTGTCACGGTAGGCCAGGCGGCCCCCGCGGGCCTCGAAGTCCCAGGCGCGCCCTTGCGCGAACATCGGCGCTCCGGCCGCCGCGACGATCTCCGCGATGTGGGGCGGATAGCGCATCGTCACCAGCGGCACGCCGGGCTTGGCGATGCCCGCCTTCTCGGCTGCGATCTGCTCGAGGGTCTCGCCCAGGAACGCCTGGTGATCGATGCCCAGCTGCGCGATGCCGGTGACCGCAGGCGCCTCGACGACGTTGGTCGCATCGAGCCGGCCGCCCAGGCCGACTTCGAGGATGCAGGCGTCGGCCGGCACGCGCGAAAAGGCCAGGAAGGCGGCGGCGGTGGTCACTTCGAAGAAGCTCGCGCCGATGTCGCCGCCGGCGTCGAGCACCTCCTCGAGCAGCGGGGCGAGCGCCGCATCCTCGATCAGCGTGCCGGCGAGGCGGATCCGCTCGTTGAAGCGGACGAGGTGCGGGCTCGAATAGACGTGCGCCCTGAGCCCCGCCGCTTCGATCGCGGCACGCAGGAAGGCACAGGTGGAGCCCTTGCCGTTGGTCCCGGCGACATGGAGCACCGGCGGCAGCCGGCGATGCGGGTCGCCGATCCGGCCGAGCAGGCGCGTGATCCGCTCGAGGCCGAGGATGTCGGCGCCGGGCGAGAGCGCGGTCAGCCGGTCGAGCTGGCGCTGGACCGCGGGATCGGAGGAACGGGCGTGGTCGGCCACTACTCTCTCTCCCCGCTTGCGGGGAGAGGGCAGGGGAGAGGGGCCTGATCGAGGCGGGCCGCACCGGGGGGGGGCGCCCCGCCCCCCCCCCCCCCGGCGCGGGGGGGGGGGGGGGCAAACCCCCCCCC
>CBIFVW010000004.1:0-34920 GCA_966186155.1 uncultured Sphingomonas sp. | reverse complement strand
ACCCAACCCTCCCCCATCAAGGGGAGGGCTATTTGAATCCGAATTGGATCCATCTGAAATGCTGCAGCGCGGCAGAAATCATCTTGCGGCGGCGAGCGAATCGTGACATTTTCCTGACGTCCGGCGACGAGGCCGCGACACGAGATAACCCGCTACGCTCAACGAGGAGCGTGGCAGGCGCGGTGCGAAGCTGCACCGCCAGGCAACGACGCCGCCCGAACCGGTCAACCGACCGCGTTCCGGCGGCTTTTTTCATGCCCTCGCGACTCGCCGCCCCCGGGCCGGCTCGAGGCGCGGCGGCCGGGGAGACTGGGAATGAACAAGGGTTTCTGGGAAGCGGGCCATCGGCCCACATTGTTCGCGGCGTTCCTCTATTTCGACCTCGCCTTCATGGTCTGGGTGATCCTGGGCCCGCTGGCGCCCGACATCGCGCGCGAGCTGCATCTCAGCCCCGCCGAGAAGGGCTTCATGGTCGCGGTGCCGACGCTCGCCGGCGCGGTGCTGCGCATCGTCAACGGCCTGCTGGTCGACCGGATCGGCCCCAAGCGCACCGGCGCGATCGGCCAGCTGGTGGTGATCGCCGGGCTGCTCGCGGCCTGGGCGCTCGGCGTGCACAGCTTCGCGGCGACGATCGCGGTCGGCGTCGTGCTGGGCTTCGCGGGCGCGAGCTTCGCGGTCGCCCTCCCCCTCGCCAGCCGCTGGTATCCGGCCGAGCATCAGGGCACCGCGCTCGGCATCGCCGGCATGGGCAATTCGGGCACCGTGCTCGCCGCCCTGTTCGCGCCGAGCATCGCCAAGCTGGTCGGGTGGAACGGCGTGCTCGGGCTCGCCACCATCCCGCTCGCCATCGTGTTCGCGGTGTACATGGCGCTCGCCAAGGACGCGCCCAATCCGCCCGCGCCCAAGCCCTTCACCGCCTATCTCGAGCCGCTCAAAAAGGCCGATGCCTGGTGGTTCATGCTCTTCTACGGCGTGACCTTCGGCGGGTTTGTCGGCCTCTCCTCCTCGCTCGGCATCTACTTCACCGACCAGTTCCACCTGACGCCGGTGGTCGCCGGCTATTGCACCGCGGCCTGCGTGTTCGCCGGGTCGCTGATCCGCCCGATGGGCGGCGCGATCGCCGACCGGATCGGCGGCGTGCGCACGCTGACCCTGGTCTACACGCTCGCGGCGGTGACGCTCGCGGTGATCAGCACCGGCCCCTCCACCGTGGTGATGGCGCTCGGCCTGTTCGTGGTGGCGATGCTCGCGCTCGGCGCAGGCAACGGCGCGGTGTTCCAGCTCGTCCCCCAGCGCTTTCGCGACGAGATCGGCGTGATGACCGGGCTGGTCGGCTTCGCGGGCGGCGTCGGCGGCTTCTACCTCGCCTCGTCGCTCGGCCTCGCCAAGCAGTTCACCGGCAGCCCGCAGCTCGGCTTCCTGGTATTCGCGGCGCTGGCGCTGGTCGCGCTCGGCGGGCTCACCTTCGTCAAGGGCAAGTGGCGCGCGACCTGGGGCGCCGCCGCCGCCGGAGCGCGGATCTGATGCGCGCGCTTCCCATCGCGCTCGCAGCCGCCGCCGGGATCTCCGCGACCCCCGCGGCGGCACAGACCCTAAAGCCGCTGGTCGACGCCCGGCTGCGCTGGGAGAGTGTCGACCAGGACGGGTTCGCCCGCGACGCCGACGCCGTGACGGTGCGGGTGCGCGCCGGCATCGAGGCCAAGACGGGCGACTTCGCCGCGCTGGTCGAGGCCGAGGGCACGCTGGCGCTGGTCGAGCGCTACAACAGCAGCGTCAACGGGCTGACCGGCTATCCGACGATCGCCGATCCCGAGAATGTCGAGCTCAACCGCGCGCAGCTCCAGTATCGCGGCCTGCCCAGGACCGTGATCACCGCGGGGCGCCAGCGGATCGCGCTCGACGACCAACGCTTCGTCGGCAATGTCGGCTGGCGGCAGAACGAGCAGAGCTTCGACGCGGTCCGCGTCGAGAGCGGCGCGCTGGGACCGGTGGCGGTCGACGTCACCTATGCCTGGTCCGACCGGACGATCTATGGCGTCGAAAGCCCGATCGCCTCGATCGGCGGCGACAATGTCTTCGCCGGGGCGAGCGTCAAGCTCGGGCCGGTGGCGGCAAAGGGCTTCGCCTATCTGGTCGACCAGGACGCGCCCGGCCGCCGGCAATATTCGAGCCAGACCTATGGCGTGCGCGCCACCGGCGCCTTCCCGATCGCCAAGGCCACCAAGCTCGCGCTGGCGGCGAGCTTCGCGCGCCAGTCCGACTGGCAGGGCAATCCCGCCGACTATGCGGCGAGCTATTGGCTCGGCGAGGCGCAGTTCCAGTGGAAGCGGCTGGGGCTGACCGGCGGCTACGAGGTTCTCGGCGCCGACGGCGGCGCGGCCGGCACCAGCTTCCAGACACCGCTCGCGACGCTGCACAAGTTCCAGGGCTGGGCCGACAAGTTCCTGACCACCCCGGCCGACGGCGTGCGCGATCTCTATCTCGGCGGCGCCTATGCGCTGCCGGCGGGCAAGTCGCCGCTGACGTTCAATGTCGTCTGGCACCGCTTCACCAGCGACCGGCTGGTGCGCCCCTATGGCAGCGAGTGGGATCTGCAGCTCGGCTTCAAGCCGGCCAGGCAGCTCGCCGCGACGATCAAGTTCGCCAGCTACCAGGCCGACGGCTTCGCGACCGACACGCGCAAGCTGTGGCTCCAGCTCGATTATGCCCTGTGAGGAAGCGTTGAGGACCAGGCAATGACCCACCACCAGAAGCGCGAGCATCTCGTCGTCATCGGCAATGGCATGGCCGGGTGCCGCGCGGTCGAGGAAGTGCTCGCGCGCGACTCCAATCGCTACCGCGTCACCATCATCGGCGCGGAGCCGCGGGTGAACTACAACCGGATCATGCTCTCGCCGCTGCTCGCGGGCGAGAAGAGCTTCGACGAGATCGTGATCAACGACGAGGCCTGGTACCGCGACAACGGCATCGAGCTGATCGCGGGCGATCCGGCCGCGGCGATCGACCGGGCGGCGCGGACGGTGACGACGCGGGCGGGCGCGGTGGTGACGTACGACAGGCTGCTGCTCGCCACCGGCTCCGATCCGTTCATCATCCCGGTGCCCGGATCCACCCTTCCCGGCGTGGTCAGCTTCCGCGACCTGGACGATGTCGACGCGATGCTGCGCGCGGCCGAGGCGGGCGGCGACGCCGTGGTGATCGGCGGCGGGCTGCTCGGGCTCGAGGCGGCGCACGGCCTGGCGCTCCGGGGCATGAAGGTCACGGTGCTCCATCTGATGCCGACGCTGATGGAACGCCAGCTCGACGAGGCGGCGGGTTGGCTGCTCAAGACAGCCCTCGAGGATCGCGGCCAGACGATCCTGACCGGCGCAGACACCGAGGCGATCCTCGGCACGGACCATGTCGAAGGCGTGCGCCTCAAGGACGGGCGCGAGATCCCGGCCAGCCTGGTGGTGATGGCGGTCGGCATCCGGCCGAACACCGGGCTCGCGCGCGAGGCGGGGCTCGCGGTCGGGCGCGGCATCCAGGTCGACGATCACATGGTGACGTCGGACCCGGCGGTGCTCGCGGTCGGCGAATGCGCCGAGCATCGTGGGCAATGCTACGGCCTCGTCGCGCCGCTCTGGGAGATGTGCCGCGCGCTCGCCGACGGGCTGACCGAGGCGCCGAGCGGCTATGGCGGCTCGGTCACGTCGACCAAACTCAAGGTGGCGGGGCTCGACGTCTTCTCGGCGGGCGATTTCTCGGGCGGCGACGGCGCCGAGGACATCGTGCTGCGCGACGCCTCGCGCGGGGTCTACAAGCGCGTGATCGTCAAGGACGACCGCGTCGTCGGCGCGGTGCTCTACGGCGACACCGCGGACGGCAGCTGGTATTTCGACCTGCTCAAGAAGGGCGAGGACGTCTCGGAAATCCGCGACGCGCTGATCTTCGGGCAGGCCTTCGCCGCAGGAGGCGGCGCGGCGGACCCTAAGGCGGCCGTTGCGGCGCTCTCGGACGATGCCGAGATCTGCGGCTGCAACGGCGTGTCCAAAGGCCAGGTGGTCGCCTGCATCGAGAAGGGCGCGTGCAGCCTCGACGCCGTGCGCGCGACGTGCAAGGCGTCGGCAAGCTGCGGCTCGTGCACCGGGCTAGTCGAGAATCTGCTCGCACTGACCCTGGGCGACGCGGTTCAGGCCGGGCCGAAGACGATGTGCAAGTGCACGAGCTTTGGGCATGACGATGTCCGCCGCGAGATCGTCGCGCAGAACATGCGCTCGATCCCCGAAGTGATGCAGCGGCTGCACTGGTCGACTCCCGACGGCTGCTCGAGCTGTCGCCCCGCGCTCAACTATTATCTGCTCTGCGCGCATCCGGGCGAGTACCAGGACGACCAACAGAGCCGCTTCGTCAACGAGCGGATGCACGCCAACATCCAGAAGGACGGCACCTATTCGGTCGTCCCGCGCATGTGGGGCGGGATCACCACCCCGCAGGAGCTGCGCGCGATCGCCGACGTAGTCGAGAAGTACAATGCGCCGATGGTCAAGGTGACCGGCGGGCAGCGGCTCGACATCTTCGGGATCCAGAAGGAGGACCTGCCCGCGGTCTGGGCCGATCTCAACGCCGCCGGGATGGTCTCGGGGCACGCCTATGGCAAGGCGCTGCGCACAGTGAAGACCTGCGTGGGCTCCGAATGGTGCCGCTTCGGCACGCAGGATTCGACCGGGCTCGGCGTCAAGCTCGAGCGGGGCTTCTGGGGCTCGTGGATGCCGCACAAGTTCAAGATGGCGGTCTCGGGCTGCCCGCGGAACTGCGCCGAGGCGACGATCAAGGATTTCGGCGTGGTGTGCGTCGATTCGGGCTACGAGCTCCATGTCGGCGGAAACGGCGGCATCCATGTCCGCGCGACCGACCTGCTGGTGAAGGTCGCGACCGAGGAGGAGGCGATCCACTATGCCGCCGCCTTCGTGCAGCTCTATCGCGAGGAGGCGCGCTATCTCGAGCGCACCGCGCCGTGGATCGAGCGCGTGGGGCTGCAATATGTGAAGGACCGCCTGGTCGAGGACGCCGAGGGCCGCGACGCTCTGGCCCGGCGCTTCTGGTACTCGCAAAGCTTCAGCCAGGACGATCCCTGGGCCGAGCGCGCGCAGGGCGCCGAGCGCAATCTCCATCGCCCGCTGGCCGAAGTGCGGCCGATCACCCAGTTCGAAGGAATCGAAGCATGATGCCCGAATGGCTAGACGTCGGCGCGGTTACCGACGTGCCGCTGCGCGGCGCGCGCGCGGTGAAGATCGCCGGGGGCGAGGAGATCGCGATCTTCCGTACCGGATCGAACCGGCTCTACGCGCTGATCAACCGCTGCCCCCACAAGGGCGGGCCGCTGAGCCAGGGCATCGTCCATGGCGAGAGCGTCGCCTGCCCCCTGCACAATTGGGTGATCAGCCTGGCGAGCGGCGAGGCGCAGGGCGAGGACAAGGGCTGCACGCCGACCATCCCGCTCGAAGTGAAGAGCGGGCGGATCCTGGTCCACCGCGCCGCGGTGGTGAAGCTGGCGGCGTGAGGGGGGAAAAGCCCAAATCCTCCCCCGGAGGGGGAGGGGGACCGCGAAGCGGTGGAGGGGTAATCTCCACGCGGACGGCGGCCGGCATTTGTGGCGACTACCCCTCCACCATGCTGCGCATGGTCCCCCTCCCCCTCCGGGGGAGGATCTAATGACCATCCGCACCAACTGCGCCTATTGCGGCGTCGGCTGCGGCGTCGCCGCGACCGTCACCGGGCCGCGCACGGTGGAGATCAAGGGCGACCCCGACCATCCCGCCAATGCCGGCCGGCTCTGCTCCAAGGGCACCAATCTCGGCGAGACCACGAGCCTCGAGGGCCGCCTCCTCCACCCGATGATCGACGGCAGGCGCGCGAGCTGGGACAAGGCGCTCGCGCTCGTCGCCCGCCGCTTCGCCCGCGCCATCGCCGAGCATGGGCCCGACAGCGTCGCCTTCTACGTCTCGGGCCAGCTGCTCACCGAGGATTATTACGTTGCCAACAAGCTGATGAAGGGCTTCATCGGATCGGCGAACATCGACACCAATTCGCGGCTCTGCATGTCGAGCGCGGTCGCCGGGCACATCCGCGCGTTCGGCGAGGACGTGGTGCCGGCGACCTATGCCGATCTCGACGCGGCCGACTTGATCGTGCTGGTCGGATCGAACACCGCCTGGTGCCATCCGATCGTCTACCAGCGGATCATGGCCGCCCGCGCCGCGCGCGGCGCCAAGCTGGTGGTGATCGATCCGCGTCGCACCGAGACCTGCGAGGGCGCCGACCTGCACCTCGCGATCCGCCCCGGCAGCGACGTCGCGCTGATGAACGGCCTGCTCGCGCATTGCCGCGCCGAGGGGCTGGTCGATGAGGAATTCCTCGCCGCGAGCGTGAGCGTGCCCGAGGGGTTCTGGGACAGACTTGGAGAGGGGAGCGACCTGTGGTCGGTGGCGCGGACGTGCGACGTGCCGCCCGCCGATCTCAGGCGCTTCTACGAGCTGTTCGCGGCGCACCCGCGCACGGTCACTCTGTTCAGCCAGGGGATCAACCAGTCGATCCGCGGCACCGACCAGGTGAATGCGATCCTCAATGTGCACCTCGCCACGGCAAGGATCGGCAAGCCGGGCGCGGCGCCCTTCTCGATCACCGGCCAGCCCAATGCGATGGGCGGGCGCGAGGTGGGCGGGCTCGCCTCGACGCTCGCCGCGCACATGGACTTCGCGCCCGAGAATGTCGCGCGCGTCGGACGCTTCTGGGCGGCCGAGCGGATGGCGGCGAAGCCCGGGCTCAAGGCGGTCGACCTCTTCCGCCAGGTCGGTGCGGGCAAGATCAAGGCGCTGTGGGTGATGGCGACCAACCCGGCGGTGAGCCTGCCCGACGCCGGCGCGGTGCGCGAGGCGCTGGCCGCCTGCCCCTTCGTCGTCGTCTCGGACTGCATCGCCGAGACCGACACGAGCCGCTTCGCCCATGTGAAGCTCCCCGCGCTCGGCTGGGGCGAGAAGGACGGGACGGTCACCAATTCGGAGCGGCTGGTGAGCCGCCAGCGCGCGCTGTTCGCCGCGCCGGGCGAGGCGAAGCCCGACTGGTGGATCGTCGCGCAGGTCGGCCAGAAGATGGGCTGGCGCAGCGCCTTCGCCTATGACCGGCCCGCCGACATCTTCCGCGAGCATGCCCGCCTCTCTGCCTATCAGAATGACGGGGCGCGGCTGTTCGATCTCGGCGGGCACACCGCGATCGGCAATGCCGCCTATGAGGCGCTGACGCCCTTCCGCTGGGGCGATGCGCCCTTCGCCGACGGCCGCTTCCCGACGCCCGGCGGCCGCGCGCGGCTGGTGCCGGTCGAGCAGATCGCACTGCCGGCACCGCTCAAGGACTGGCCGATGACGCTCAACACCGGCCGCTATCGCGACCAGTGGCACACCATGACGCGCACCGGGCTGAGCCCGAAGCTCAGCCAGCATCGCCGCGAGCCGCTGGTCGAGATCCACCCCGAGGACGCCGCCGCGCTGGGCATCGCCGAGGGCGATCTCGCCCGCGTCGCCACGCCGCAGGGCGAGAGCGTCTATCGCGCGCAGCTCTCCGACGGGCAGCGCCGCGGCGAGGCGTTCGTGCCGATCCACTGGACCGACCAGCAGTCGAGCGGCGGGCGCACCGGCCTCCTCCCCCGCCCGCTCACCGATCCGCATTCGGGCCAGCCGGGGTTCAAGTCGACTCCGGCGCGGGTCGAGAAGGTCGCGACCGAGTGGCGTGGCTTCCTGATCGCGGCCGAGCCGCCGGCGAAGACCAGCCTCGCTTATGCGACGCGCGCGAAGGTGGCGGGCGGCTGGCTGGTCGAGTTCGCGGGCGACGGCGATCCGGCCAAGGTCGCCGACGCGCTGCTGCCCCGCGGCCCCAGGATCGAGGCGAGCGACGCCGCGCGCGGCACCGTGCGCGCCGCGGTGGTGCGCGACGGGCGGCTCGCCGCGGCGATGTTCGTCACGCGGAGCGGCATGCTGCCCGCGCGCGAATGGCTGGTCGCGCAGCTGGAGCAGGCCGCGGCCCAGCCGCTCGAGCTGCTCGCGGGCCGCCCCTCGAGCCCCGCCGAGGACCGCGGCCCGATCGTCTGCCTGTGCTTCGACGTCGGTCTCAAGACGATCGTGCAAGCCATTGCGACACAAAGGCTCACCAGCGTCGACGCGGTGGGCGCCGCGCTCAACGCCGGCACCAATTGCGGCTCGTGCCGCCCGTCGATCCAGCGGCTGCTCGCCGTCGGACAGGAGAATGCCCATGGCTGACCCCCTCATCGCACCGGGACAGGTCTGGCTGGTCGGCGCCGGCCCCGGCGATCCCGATCTGCTCACGCGCAAGGCCGAGCGGCTGATCGGCGCGGCGAGCGTGGTGTTCCATGACGCGCTGGTCGGCCCCGGCGTGCTCGCGCTGATCCCGCCGCACGTCCGCCGGGTCTCGGTCGGCAAGCGCTCGGGCCGCCATTCGAAGGACCAGCGCACGATCGACCAGCTGCTCGTCGAGGCGGCGCTCGACGGCGAGCGGGTGGTACGGCTGAAGGGCGGCGACCCCTCGATCTTCGGGCGCTCCGCCGAGGAGCTCGACGCGCTGCACGCGCACGGCATCGACGTGCGGGTCTGCCCGGGGATCACCGCCGCCTCCGCCGCCGCGGCGGGCGCCGGCGTGTCGCTCACCCTGCGCGGGCTCTCGCGGCGGCTGGTGCTGGCGACGGCGCATGTGCGCAGCGGCGGCGCGCTCGAGCTCGACTGGCAGGCGCTTGCCGATCCCGAGGCCACCCTCGCCATCTATATGGGCAAGGCCCAGGCCGGCACGATCGCGCGCCAGCTCGCCGCCGCCGGCATGGCGGGCGACACGCCGGTCCTGCTCGTCGAGAATGCGAGCCTGCCGGAAGAGCGCAGGCTCTCGACGCGGCTCGACCTCCTCCCGATCGCGGCGGGCGCGCTCGGGGACGGGCCGGCGCTGATCCTGGTGGGCGAGGCTGTCGCGAAGCCCTCAGAGCGCCGGGCGCGCCTCGGAAGGGCTCGCGGCCCAGAGCGGCAGCGCGAGCAGCATCGCGAAGACGCTCGTCATCCGCGCGAACTCGCTGGCCGGAAGCAGCGCGAAGAGCGGGACGGGAACCAGTAGCATCGTCAATGACGGACCCCAGCCCGGCCGCCTCAGCAGCCTGAACAATCCGAGCAAAAAGGCGCAGAGCAGCAGCGCCGCCATCAAGCTGCCAAGGACCAGGACGAACGTCTCGGCAATGATGCCAAGGACCTGCATGGGCTCCTCTCCGTCCGGCCAATATATCGCTTTACGATATAAATTGCAATGAAGCCCTCCGAGCTTGCCTCGGGGAGGAATTGCTATCCCTTCACTCCGCCTCGTCGAGCCGGGCGAGGAGCGACGTGAACAGCGGGCGGAGGCGGCGGAGCTCCTCCTGATGCGTCGCCGAGAGGCGGACGAGCAGCTCGCGCGCCTTTGGGGTGAGCGCGATCAGCGCCTGGCGGCGGTCGGTGGCGGAGGGGCTGCGCGCGACGAGGCCGAGCGCCTCGAGCCGATCGACCAGCCCCGAGGCGCTGTGCGGCTTCACCATCAGCCGATCGGCGACGAAACCGATCGTCACCTGGTCGGCCGGGGCGCCGCGGATCGCCAGCAGCGCCTGGTGCTGCTGCGGCGTCAGCCCGCACTCCGCGGCATGCGCCTCGCTGAACACCAGGAAGCGGCGGAGCGCATGGCGGAAGTCGGCGAGCGCCGCATAGTCGACCGGGGAAGCTTCGTCGTGCGCCATGATCGTCCCATTGAATTATATCGTGACGCGATATAACGGACGCGCGCCACCAACCCCGTAGGTCCTATGCCCGAAGCCGCCGCGCAAGCCCCGCACGTTCGCCCGCTCGCCGACCACAGCGCCGACCGGCGCATGGTGACGCTCGCGGCCGCCGCGCTGCTGGTCGGCACCGGCGGCGCGTTCGGCGCCTGGCTGCTGCTCAAGCTGATCGCGATCGCGACCAATATTTTCTGGTTCGGCCGCTTCTCCGCGGCGCCGGCCGACATCCTCGACAGTCGCGTCGGTCTCGCGGTCGTGGCGATTCCGGCGATCGGCAGCCTGGTCATCGGGCTGATGGCACGGTTCGGATCGGAGAAGATCCGCGGCCATGGCATCCCGGAGGCGATCGAGGCGATCCTCTATGGCGAGAGCCGCCTGTCGCTCAAGGTCGCGCTGCTGAAGCCGCTCTCCTCGGCGATCTCGATCGGCAGCGGCGGGCCGTTCGGCGCCGAGGGGCCGATCATCATGACCGGCGGCGCGATCGGATCGCTGTTCGCGCAGCGCTTCCGGCTGAGCGCGGCGGAGCGCAAGACACTGCTCGTCGCAGGCGCCGCGGCGGGGATGACGGGCATCTTCGGAACGCCGGTCGCCGCGGTGCTGCTCGCGATCGAAGTGCTGCTGTTCGAATGGAAGCCGCGCAGCTTCGTGCCCGTCGTCGTCGCCGTCTCGGTCGCCTTCGCCTGGCGGCCGCCGCTGCTGCTCGGCACGGGGCCGCTCTTCCCGCTCGCGGCGGTCGTGCCTCCTCATCCCTGGGCGCTGCCGGGGATCGCGCTCGGGATCGGGATCCTGGTCGGGCTGGAGGCGGCGCTGCTCTCGGCACTGCTCTACCGGATCGAGGACCTGTTCCACCGCCTGCCGGTGCATTGGATGTGGTGGCCCGCGATCGCCGGCCTCGTCGTCGGGATCGGCGGCCTGATCGATGCGCACGTGCTCGGCGCGGGCTATGCGAACATCCAGGCGCTGCTCGACGGCGGGCTGGCGGTGCGCGTGGTGGTCGCGCTCGCGCTGCTCAAGGCGCTGGTCTGGCTGGTCGCGCTCGGATCGGGCACCTCGGGCGGCGTACTCGCGCCGCTGCTCATCCTCGGCGGCGCGCTCGGCTATCTGCTCGGCCTCTGGCTGCCGGGGACGCCGGGCTTCTGGGCGATGGTGGGCATGGCGGCGATCCTGAGCGGGGCGATGCGCGCGCCGCTGACCGGCGCGCTGTTCGCAGTCGAGCTCACCGACCGTTTCGATGCGCTGCCGGTCACGCTCGTCGCGTCGGCCGGCGCCTATGCGGTGAGCGTGCTCGTCATGCGCCGCTCGATCCTGACCGAGAAGATCGCGCGCCGCGGCCGGCACATATTGCAGGAGTATACGGTCGACCCGCTCGACTTCCTCCAGGCCGGCGACGTCATGACCAGCGCCCCCCGCACGCTGGAGGGCGACCTGCCCGTCGGCGACGCGGTCACCTTCTTCGCCGAACGCGCCACGCATCGCAGCTATCCGGTGACCGACGCGAGCGGACGGCTGCTCGGCCTCGTCTCGCGAAGCGACGCCCTGCGCTGGCAGACCGAGGGACATGATCCCGACGCATCGCTCGCCGACCTGGTCTCCGACGCTTCGCAGCCCAGCGCGTCTCCGGAGACGCCGATCGGCGCGGTCGCCGACCTGATGGTCGAGACCGGGATCGGCCGGGTTCCGATCGTCGACGCCGGCAGCGGGCGCGTGGTCGGCATCCTCTCGCGGCACGACCTGCTCAAGGCGCGCAGCATGCGCCGCCGCGACGAGCTTCTGCGCAGCCGCGCCGGGCCCGACGAGGCCTGACGCACCCGCCCGGCAGAATGTTGCTGGGGTGTTGCACAATTGTAACCGTTTCCAGGAATCCGTGTAACCGGTTCCACAATTTTCTTGACCCTCCCCTCCCCCTCGACCTTTCATGGGGGCGGGTAACGATAATCAGGGCTGCTGACAGCGCTGTCGGCAAGTTGCAGGGGAGGAATTCGATCATGACCAAGCCCATTTCCGCGCGCTCCGGCGTGCGCCGGGGACGCGCGCTCTCGCTCGCCGCCGCGCTGATGGCGGGCGCCGCCGTTTCCGCTGTGGCGGTGGCCCCCGCGCAGGCGCAGGAATCCACTGCCTCGCTGAGCGGCCGGATCACCGCGGACGGCGAGGCCGCCGCGGCGCAGGAAGTCGTCGCGGTCGAGGTCGCGACCGGCTATCGCCGCACCGCCGAGGTCCGTCCGGACGGAAGCTATGGCTTCCCGGCGCTTCGCCCCGGCACCTACCGTCTCGAGATCGTCACTGCTTCCGGCACGCGCCAGACCGACGAGTTCACCCTGCTGGTGGCGCAGAACGCCGCGCTGGACTTCGATTTCGGCGGCGACGCGGCGTCGGCCGCCGAGAACGAGATCGTCGTCACCGGCGGCCGCATCCGCTCGATGGAGGGCGGCGAGGTCGGCGTGAACATCACCTCGCGGCTGATCGAGCAGCTGCCGCAGGTCAACCGCAACTTCCTCGCCTTCGCCGATCTCGCGCCCGGCGTGCAGTTCGTCACCGGCAGCAACGGCAATTCGCGCCTCCAGGGCGGCGCGCAGGACAGCCGCACGGTCAACATCTTCATCGATGGCATCGGCCAGAAGGACTATGTCCTCAAGAACGGCGTCACCGGCCAGGATTCGACCCAGGGCAACCCCTTCCCCCAGCTCGCCGTGGGCGAGTACCGGGTGATCAGTTCGAACTACAAGGCCGAGTTCGACCAGGTCAGCTCGGTCGCGATCACCGCGGTGACCAAGTCGGGCACCAACGAGTTCCACGGCGAGGGCTTCGTCGACTATACCGACCAGAACCTGCGCAAGGCGACGCCGACCGAGAAGCGCACGGTCGGCCAGGTCAAGGCCGAGACCCGCGACTTCCAGTTCGGCGGCGCGCTCGGCGGTCCGATCATCAAGGACCTGATGCACTTCTTCGTCAGCTACGAAGGCAAGCGCCAGCAGGTCCCGGTCGACATCTTCCCGGGCAGCGCGAACAACCTCCAGAACATCCCCTCGCAATATCAGGGCGAGTTCGGCTCGACGAACCGCGCGTTCAACGAGGACCTGTATTTCGGCAAGATCGACTTCGTACCCACCCAGGCCGACCTGTTCGAAGTCTCGCTCAAGGTGCGCAAGGAGACCGGCGAAGGCATCAACAGCGGCTCGAACCTGCGCAGCAATTCGGTCGACACGCTGGTCGACGAATATCGCGGCCTCGCCCGCTGGCAGCACAGCACGGACAATTGGGTCAACGACTTCAAGGCCGCCTATGAGGACGTGCGCTGGGCGCCGACGCCGCGCGTGTTCGAGAACAGCTTCGCCTTCCAGGACGCCAACAACGCGCAGATCTTCCGCACCGGCGGCGGCGCCAATTATCAGGACAAGGGCCAGAAGGGCTGGAGCGTCCAGAACGACTTCACCTTCACCGGCCTGGCCGGCCACACGATCAAGACCGGCGTGAAGGCGAAATGGGTGACGCTCAAGACGCTGCAGCTCAACAACTACAACCCGGTCTATTTCTTCAACACCCAATATAACGGCGCGGCCTGGAACGACACGATCCCCTACCGCGTCCAGTTCGGCTTCGATTCAGGGCTGGGCGGAGATCCCTCGATCGAATCGAAGAATTTCCAGTTCGGCGCCTATGTCCAGGACGACTGGGAGGTGACCGACCGGCTCACGCTCAACCTCGGCCTGCGCTGGGACTATGACCGCACCCCCGCCTGGGTCGATTTCGTGACCACGCCCGCCTCGATCGCGGCGGTGTCGCCGGCCAATTATCCCAATCTCGCCAATGCCGACTACAAGATCGGCGACTACATCACCGACGGCACCAAGCGTAAGAGCTTCACCGGGGCGTGGCAGCCGCGCATCGGCTTCAGCTACGAGCTGGACAAGGACGCGCGCTTCGTCGTCTTCGGCGGCTTCGGCCGGTCGTACGACCGCAACCAGTTCGACTTCATCCAGCAGGAGACCAGCGTCGGCGCTTATTCGACGCGGACGTTCAACTTCCTGGTCCCGGGCGACACGCGCAACAACTGCACGCCGAGCCCCACCTGCATCGCCTGGAACCCGGCCTATCTCACCGCGGCGGGCCGCGCGCAGCTGGTGAGCTCGGTCGGCGCGCTCGGCGGATCGGAGCTGCGCTTCATCAACAACGACCTCAAGATGCCCTATTCGGACCAGTTCAGCCTCGGCCTGCGCGGTCGGCTGAGCAGCCTGTTCGAGGCGGAGGTCGGCTACAGCCATGTCGAGAGCCGCGACGGCTTCGTCTGGCTGCTCGGCAACCGCCGGCCCGACGGCACCTTCTTCGCACCGCCGCCGACCAACCAGAGCTCGCCCTTCGGCAACCCGCCCCCTGGCCGCGGCTCGATCATCCTCGGCGACAACGGTCTCGAGACCAGCGCGGACTCGATCTACGTCAAGCTCACCAAGAGCTATTCGCCCAGCTCGCCCTGGAGCCTCAACGCGACCTACACCTATACCCAGGCCGAGGAGAACCGGCAGTATGGCGAGACCTTCTCGCTCGATTATCCGTCGATCGCCGACTATCCCGTGCTGCCCTCGGCGGGCGTGCCCCGCCATCGCCTGGTCGCGGCGGGCAGCGTCGACCTGCCGCTCGGCTTCACCTTCTCGGGCAAGCTGACGCTCCAGACGGCGCCGTTCCTCAAAGGCTTCACCAACGAGGCCGGCACGGGCATCCGCCTGATCCGGGCGATCGAGGGGAATAATAAGCAGCCCTTCATCTTCGGCGACTTCTGGGCGCATCGCCAGATCGACCTGGCGCTGACCAAATATGTGCCGCTGGGCTTCCTCGGCGCCGACACGCGCGTGCGGCTGCGCGTCGACGTGCTCAACGTCCTCAACGAGTACAACTACAACCAGTACAACAGCAACGCGAACGACACCGACCCGCGGCCGCTGTTCGATCCGAACAACGACGACATCGCCGGAGCCGCCGGCCGCAACGGCGCCTTCGGAGACCTCAGCGGCTTCGCCGTGGGCGGGCCGCCGCGGACGTTCAAATTCTCCGCCGGCTTCAGCTTCTGACGATCGGCCGCCGAGTCAGCGCCACCCGCGGTCGCGGGCGGCGCGCTCGGCGGCGGCGTCGAGCGGCTCGCCCGCCATCATCTCCTGCGCGGCCGCCATCAGCTGCGGATCCGCCGATCCCGCCTGCGCATAGGAGGTAGCCGGCGCGGCGGAGGCCGAGCCCTGCCGCGTCTGGCGCAGCGCCCAGCCATGCGCGTCGCGGCAGGCGATGCCGTCGACGGCTTCGGAAGCGAACACCCGGCAATAGGCGCCTGCCCCGTCCCGGAAGCTCGCCGCGACCTGGACGGCACCCTTCGCCCCGCCGAGCTGGCGGTCGAGCGCGCCTGCCAGCGCGCCCGAGGCATAGAGTCCGTCCCCGCGGGCGGTGACCGGACCGACGCTCGAGAATTGCGTGCCGATCATCGCCCCGACGACCAGGCATGCCGCGAGTGCGCCCGCCGCACGCCACTGCGCGAAGCCGCGCGGCTTGGGCCGGGGCCGAGGCAGCGGCACCACGTTCGAACGGAGCAATGCCGCCAGCCGGTCCGGCACCGGCTCCTCAACGACCGGCGCGAACTCGCCGGCGATGCGGGCGCGCAGCCGGCGATGCCGCTCGACCTCCTCCGCCAGCGCCGGATCCTCGGCGATCGCCCGCTCGGCGCGCTTGGCGGCGAGCGGGTCGAGCTCGCCATCGGCATAGGCCATCAACAGCTCGGGCTCGATCGTCATGCCGCTTCTCCCAGTCGCGCCATCAGCGCCTGCCGCCCGCGGACCAGCCGCGAGGTGAGCGTTCCCATCGGTATGTCGAGCACGTCCGCCGCTTCCTTATAAGCGAGCCCCTCGACCAGCACGAGCGCGACCGCCTCGCGCTGCTCGTCGGGGAGCGTGCGCAGCGCCGCCTCGACCTCGCTCAGCTCGACGCGCGCCTCGGCGCCGCCATCGCCGCCGACGGCGAGCCCCGCCTCGGCCGGGACGAAGGTCTCGCCGGCGCGCGCGCGGGCACGGGTAGCGTCGATCCAGGCGTTGCGCATGATCCGGTACATCCAGCTGTCCATCCTCGTTCCGGGCCGCCACGACGCGCGCGCGACCAGCGCCTTTTCGAGCGCGATCTGGCACAGATCGTCGGCATCGGCCGCATCGCGGGCGAGCGCGCGCGCGAACCGCCGGAGGCGGGGCAGCAGCGTCAGCATCTCGTCCTCGAAAGCGGCCAAACCCAATCCCTTGTCCTGGATGAAACGGATGGCGCCGTCCGTTTAATCCGAGCAATATCGCTTTTGCCACTCGAAAGGAGGTCCGCACTTGCGCCGCCTGATCCGCCTGGTCGCTCCGTTCCTGCTCGCCGGCGCCGTCCCCGCACAGGCGCAGCTGGTGCCGGGCCTGCCAGCCGCGCCCCTGCCCATCCCCGGGCTGCCGCGTGTCGACGGCCTCACCGACGAGGTGCTGGAGACGCCGGGCCGCGTCGCGCAGACGCTCGAGGAGGCGCGGCGCGCGGCGATCACGCGGCTCGTGCGCCAGGATCCCGACCGGATCGCGCTGGATCCCGACGGCTTTCCCGCGCGCGCGGGCGAACTGGTGGTCGACGCGCCCGGCGAGGCGCTGCTCGATGCGGCGCTGGCCAAGGGCTATCGCGTGATCGAGCGCGACGAAGTGCTCGGCATCGCCTTCGCGCGGCTGTCGGTGCCCAGGGGACGCTCGCTCAAGGCGGCGATCCGCGAGCTGCGCAAGCTCGGCGGCAAGGACGTCACCGCCGACCAGATCCACATGCCGAGCGGGAGCGTGGCGATGGCGCCCGCGCCGGTCGCGCAGGGCAGCGGGCCCTGGATCGGGGTGATCGACGGCGGTGTGGCGGGCGCAGGCCTGTCCGCCGGCTTCGCGAGCGGGGCGCCCCGCGCCAACGACCATGGCACCGCCGTGGCTTCGCTGATCGCCGGCGCCGGCCGGGTCCGCGGCGCGCTCCCCGGCGCGCGGATCGCCTCGGCCGACGTCTATGGCAGCGATCCCGCCGGCGGCAACGCGACTGCGATCGCCAAGGCGCTGGGCTGGATGGTGGCGCAGCGCGTGCCCGTGGTGACGATCAGTCTGGTCGGCCCGCCCAATCCGCTGCTCGCCAAGGTGGTCGCCGCCGCGCGCGGGCGCGGGCTCGTGATCGTCGCGGCGGTGGGCAACAACGGCGCCGCCGCCCCGCCCGGCTATCCCGCTTCCTATCCTGGCGTGATCGCCGTCACCGGCGTCGACGCGAGGAACCGGGTGCTGATCGAATCCGGCCGCGCCGCGCATCTCGATTATGCCGCGCCCGGCGCCGACATGCTCGCCGCCGGGCTGGGCGGCCGCGCCTTCGCCGTGCGCGGGACGTCGTTCGCCGCGCCGCTGGTCGCCGGGAGCATCGCGCGCTTCTATCCGGCGCTCGCGCCCGGATCGATCGCGGGGGCGCTGGCACGGGTCGATGCCGAGGCGCGCGATCTCGGCGCACGCGGCCCCGACCGCGTCTATGGCCGCGGCCTGGTCTGCGGCGCCTGCCGGACGACCACGAAATAATTTTCGCCCGGCCGGGATTAAACCGGTCCCGGCTCCCGTTCTCCTGGCAGCAGCAAGGGAGAATGACGATGAACAAGCTGATTTTCTCGAGTGCGGCGCTGGCCCTCGCGCTGGCCGCGACCCCGGCATCGGCGCAGTTGCTGGGCGGCGGTGGCGGCCTGGGCGGCGGCCTCGGCGGTTCGGTCGGCGGGCTCGGCGGATCGGGCATGGGCACGCTCCGCGGCACGATGGACGGTACGATCAGCCGAGTGCCCGTGACCAGCGACACGATCGGCTCGGCCCGCACCAGCACGCGTACCGAGCGCAGCGTCGACACGCGCAAGGGCCGCGTCACGGCCTCGAACCGCAGCTCGGCCGACGGCACGCTCGACAGCGCCACCCGCATCGGCGATCGCACGATCGGCGGCAGCGCTTCGGGCTCGGGCAGCGCGGGCGGCGACGCCGATGCGCAGCTGATCGGCACCGACGCGGTCCGCAGCACCGCCGGAAGCGCGGTCTCGCGGACGCGCGATGCCACCGATCGTGTCCGCAACACCGCCGGCACCGCGGTCGGCCGCGCGCGCGACACGGCGGGCAACGCGCTGTCGCGCACCTCGAACCTCGGCGGCAACGCCTCGGGCAGCGGCAGCGCTTCGGGCGGCGGCTCGGGCAGCCTCTCGGCGCTCGACGGCGCCGCCTCGGGTGCCGGCAACCTCGCGCTGGCCGGCAGCGGCGCCGCGAACGCGGGGGCTTTCCCGGTCAATCCCGGCATGATCGTCACCGACGCCAAGGGCCGCGCGATCGGCACCGTCCAGTCGGTGCGCTCGACCGCGCGCGGCACGGTGCAGCGCGTCCTGGTCAAGGTCGGCGACAAGACCGCCAACCTGCCCGCGAGCAACTTCTCGGGCTCGGGCAACGTGCTCGTCTCGGCAATGGGCAAGGGCGACGTCAAGGACGCGGCCGACTAAGAGGCCGCGGCCCGTCCTCCCGGACAGCAACCGGGTCGCAGCTTCGCGGCGCGTTCGGCTCCTCGCCGGACGCGCCGTTTTCTATTTCACGCTCCGCAGCACCACTGCCGTCCCCTCCAGCCCGTCGGCCTCTGCGCGCAGCACGATCCGCCCCGGCTTGCCCGGCACCGCCCGCACGATCGCCAGCGCGAGCCCGTTGAACGCGTTGCGCTCGGGCGACTGGAAGGATTCGAAGCTGGTCGGGTCGCCATTGTCGGTGGCGACGATCTCGCCCGGCCCCTCCAGGGTTAAGCGGATGCGGTTGTTCGCCCGCGGCGCCGTCAGCCCGTCCTTGTCGGCGATGCGCACGGTGACGAACGAGAGGTCCTTGCCGTCGGACGCGATGGCGACGCGATCGGCGGTGGCCTCGAGCTTCGCCGCGGCGCCCGCGGTCCGCATCACCGCGCTCGCCCATTCCTTGCCGCCCTTCCAGGTGACGACCTTCACTTCGCCGGGCGCATAGGTCACATAGTCCCAGCGGAAGCGATATTCGAACGGCCCGCGCTTCTTGCGGCCCTGCGACTTGCCGTTGACGAACAGCTCCGCCTCGTCGCCCGACGAGATGACGTGCACCGGCGTCACCTGCCCCTCGCGCCCCGGCCAGGTCCAGTGCGGCAGGATGTGCGCCATCGGCAGGTCGGGCCGCCAGCGCGCCTGGTAGAGATAGAAGCGGTCCTTGGGGAAGCCGGCCAGGTCGACGATCCCCGAATAGGAGCTGCGCGCGGCATAATAGGGCGTGGGCTCGCCGAGATAGTCGAACCCGCTCCAGACGAACTCGCCCGCGACATAGGGCGCCTGGTCGTCCGCCGCGAAGGAGCGGTCGGGCGAGGAGCCGAAGTCGGAGGCGAACAGCTCATAGGCGCTGACCTGCCTGGTCTCGGGATCGCCGCCGACGCCGGGCCGGACGGGACCGCTGATCGTGCCGGGCACGGGGAACTGATATTCGCCGCGGCTGCTCAGCGCCGAGGCGCTCTCGCTGCTGAAGATCGTCTTGTCCGGAAAGCGCGCGCGGAAGGCGGGATATTGACCGGGAAGGCTGCGGATGCCGGAGCCCTGATAGTTGAGCGCGATCACGTCGACCGTCGCGGGCAGCGGCATGTCGGCCTTGGCCCAGTTCATCGCGGTCATGGTCGGGCGGGTCGGGTCTTCCTCGCGGACGATCGCCACCAGCGCGCGCGCGGTCGCGGCTCCCGCCTCGCCTTCATATTGCTCGCCGACTTCGTTGCCGACGCTCCACAACACCACCGAGGGGCTGTTGCGGTCGCGCCGCAGCATCGCGCGCAGGTCCTGCTCGTGCCAGTCGGGGAAGATCAGGTGGAAATCGAGCGGCGTCTTCTTCGACTTCCACGAATCGAAAACCTCGTCGATGACGAGGAAGCCCATCCGGTCGGTGAGCTCGAGCAGCTCGGGCGCGGGCGGATTGTGGCTCATCCGGATCGCGTTGGTGCCCATCCCGCGCAGTATCTCGAGCTGCCGTTCCGCCGCGCGGACGTTGAACGCCGCGCCGAGCGCGCCGAGATCGTGATGGTTGTTGACGCCCCGGAGCGGGATGCGCTCGCCATTGACGATCACGCCCTTGTCGGGATCGAAGCGGACCGTCCGGATGCCGAAGCGCGTCTCGGTGCGGTCGACCAGCTTTCCGCCCAGCGTGACGCTGGTGACCGCGACATAACGATTGGGCGTCTGCGTCGGCGGCGGTCCCCAGAGCCGCGGATTGGCGAGGATGGTCGAGCCCTTGAGCGTCGTGCTGCTCCGCGCCGCCACGGTGCGCCGCTGCGGCGCGATCGCCGCGACCGCGCCGCCGGTGCGGCGCCCCTCGCCGTCGAGCGCGTAGATCCGCGTCGCCACTTCGGCATCGGCGGGCGCCGCGGCGTCATTGTCGAGCGTGACTTCGAGATCGACCGTCGCCGCCTCGGCCGAGACCTGCGGCGTGGTGACATGGGTGCCCCATTGGCCGACATGAAGCTTGTTCGTCCGGGTCAGCCAGACATTGCGATAGAGCCCGCCGCCCGGATACCAGCGCGCCGATTCCGGCGGGTTGTCGAGCCGGATCGCGAGCTGATTGACGCCGCCGGGCACCAGATAGGGCGTCAGGTCCACCCGCCACGAATTATAGCCATAGGGCCAGCCGCCGACGAGATGGCCGTTGAGCCACACCACCGCATAGGACATCGCCCCGTCGATATCGAGGAAGACCGACTTGCCCGCGTCGCTGGCCGGAATGTCGAGCTTGCGGCGATACCAGCCCACGCCCCAGCTCGGCAGGCGCCCCATGCCGCCATAGGGGCCTTCGGTCAGGAACGGCCCTTCGATCGCCCAGTCGTGCGGGAGCGTGACGGCGCGCCAGCCGCTGTCGTCGAACCCCGCCTGGACATAGGGCAGGTCACCGCCGGGATCGCCGGCCGGACGCACATGGCGGCGCGCGGGATCGCGGATGAAGGCGTTGCCGGTCGGCAGGATCCAGGGCTTGAGCACCTGCTGGTCGGTGCTCGCGGCCTGCTCGGCCTGTTCGGGGCGCGCGTCGGCCGCCTTGCCGTCCGCGCTCGCCTTGAGCGCGGGACGGACGTCGTAGCGCAGATAGGCCGGCGCGCCGGGCGGGTCATCCTTCTTGAAGCGCCAGCCGCCATCGATCGACACCCGCTCGCGCGGTCCCGGCTGGGCCTCGGCCGCCACGACCTGCAACCCGAGCGCAAGGCCGATCGCCAGCGCTCCCAGACGGCTCAGCATTCCGCTCCCCTTTCAACGCCGCGGCCGGCTTTCCCGGACCGGCCGCGGTTCCCGCTCGGTCAGAAGCGGCCGCGCAGGCCGATCATCACCACGCGGCCCGGCTTGAACATGTAATAGGTCGCGTTGGGGAATTGGAAGTAGGTGCGCTGGCTCGACTTGGTCAGGTTCTGCACGTCGACGGTGATCTCGGGCAGATGCCTGGTGTCGAACATCTCGTTGAGATCGAAGGACGAGCTGAAGTCCCATTGCTGATAGTCATCGACGTACAGCGAGGCATTGGTGATCCCGTTCTGGTTGGCGCCCGAGATGATGTTGCCCTGGTTGAACGTCGTCGAGAGCCTGAGCGAGATGCCGTGATTCTCGTAATAGGCCGAGATGTTGTAGGTCACCGGCGACACGCCCGTCGCGACGGCCGGCGCCGCCCCCGATCCGCTCTGGTTGATCAGCGTCAGGTTGGCGTTGAAGCCCAGGCCCTTGATGCCGAGATAGCGGTCGAGCAGGAAGTCGAGCGGCTGGACCCAGTTGACCTCGAGTCCGTTGACCTTGAGCGTGCCGGTGGCGTTCACCTGCTGCGTCAGGACGACGGTGGCGGCGTTCGGGCCGCCGCGCGCGTTGATCGCCGCCTGCTGGGTCGGGTTGAGCGTGTCGTAGGTCACGCCGTATTGCGACAACGCCGCGAAGGGCACGGTCACGTTGCCGTTGACCGTGAAGCCGGTGACCGCCTTCCGGAAGGCCGCGAAGCCGATATAGCCCTCGGCGCCGGTATAATATTCGAAGCCGAGATCGATATTGTCGGAGATGTACGGATCGAGCGCGGGGTTGCCGACGGTGCCGATGTCCGCCGACGGGCTGCCGAACGACAGGCCGGGCAGCATCGAGTTCGGATTGGGCCGCGTCATCGTCCGCGAGACGGCGGCGCGGACCACCGCATGGTCGCCGATATGGAAGGCCGCCGAAGCCGAGGGCAGCCAATTGTCATAGTCGTTGTCGGTGTAAACGAAGTTGACGATGTTGGGATAGAGCCCGCCATCGGCCGGGGGCGTCGCGGGCGCAGGCGGCGTGTTGCGCGGATCGGGCAGCGTCACGCGCCCGCCGATCGTCTGCTTGGTCTTCACCCAGCGCACGCCGGCGTTGAAGGTCAGGCGATTGTCGCCGACCGGCAGGTCGCCATTGACCTCGGCATAGAAGCCGAGCGTCCGCTCGCGGACATAGCCGCCGCTCGCGCCGGTGTTGGCGCCGCCGGATTCGGGCGCGGTGTCGTGGTAGAAATCGTAGTTCGACGCCTCGCGGAACCTGTCCCAGTCCACCGTGATGAAGCCGGAGGGTCCCGGCATCAGATAGCTCTGCAGCGCGGCCCCGGTGGGAACCAGCGACCCGCGCCAGACCAGGGGCGTGGTCTGCCCGGCGGTATAGCCGGTGCCATAGCCCGGATAGGTCGGATAGCCGGCGCCGGGCGTGCCGGTGTTGAGGCCCTGGCACGGCGGCTGCGAGTTGGGCGAGGGCAGGAAGATGCTCGGATTGTCGCCGCAGACCGCGTTCTGCCATGCCTGGCTGTTGTCATAGCCCCGGATCGTGCGCGACACGTCGTCATAGGCGCCGCCGACCTGCAGGTTGAGCCGCGTATCGCCCCAGGTCAGGTCGCCGCGCACGCCCTTGGTATAGGTCTGGCGCCGCTCGTCCTGGATGTTCACGCGGCCGCCCGGCCAGCCGAAATTGGCCGGATTGTTGAGGTCGACATTGCTGGTGATCGTCGGGAAGTCGCCGCTGGTGTTGTCATAGGTGACGGTCAGGCCCGAATTGGCGAGCGTGATCGGCAGCACGGTCGGCGATTCGCGGTGGAACTGGCTCTTGGTGTAGTTGCCGTTGATCGCGAGCTTCAGGTTGTCGGCGAGCTGCGCCTCGATCCCGGGATTGACGCCCCAATATTGCAGGCTCTCGAAATAGGGGCGGTATTCGAGGAAGAACTGCGCATTGTAGAAGGTGCCGCTGGTGACGGTGCAGCCGCCCGAGCAGTCGCTCTTGTCATAAGTGGTGTTGACCGGGATCACGGCGCCGTTGCGCCCGACCCAGTTCATGTCGATGCGCTGCATCTTGTTGCGCTTCCGCGCGAACATGCCGTCGATATAGGCGTGGATCGTGTCGGTCTTGTACTCGAGGCTGCCGATGAAGTTCAGCCGCTCCTTATAGCCATATTCGTCGGTCGTGCGGCCGAGGCGCGGAATGATGCCGTTGTCGATCTGGGTGATGTTCGCGCCCGGATTGAGCTGGAGCAGCAACGCCTGGTCGATCGTCGTCCCCGGCGCGACGCCCGGGATATTGGCGTTCGACGGCACGGTTCCGGGGATCGTCCAATTGCCTCCGCCGGTGCTGTTGCGCGTCGACGAGGTGTTCTGCGTGGCGCTGAGGTTCGGGTTGGTCCAGCCGACGCTCTCGAAACCGCGCGTGCGGATCTCGTTGTGCTGCCCGGCGACGCCGATCAGCACGCCGAAATCGCCCATCGTCGTGCTCGCGAGCAGCGATCCGCGATAGCCGTAGCGATCGGTGTTGGTGTTCTTGATGCCCTGGCCCGAATAGGTGATGTGCGTGCCGGGATTGTCGAAGGCGCGCGCGCTGCGCATGTTCACCGTGCCGGCGGCGCCGCCCTCGAGCCGGTCCGCATTGGGGCTCTTCTGGACCTCGAGCTTGGTGAAGAGCTCGGTCGGGAAGAAGTCGAGATCGACTTCGCGGTTGGTGCTCTGCTGTCCATCGCCGCCGGTCGAGGCGACTGCGATCGGCGCGTTGTTGAGGAGCACGCGCGTGAAGTTCGTGCCGAGGCCGCGGATGGCGATCTGGAGGCCCTCGCCCGTGATGTCGCGGCTGATGGTGACACCGGGGATGCGGTTGAAGCTCTCGGCGATGTTGGTGTCGGGGAATTTGCCGATGTCCTCGGCGAAGATCGAATCGGTGAAGCCGACCGCCTCGCGCTTGGCGTTGGTCGAGCTCTGGAGCGACGCGCGGTAGCCGGAGACGACGATCTCGTCATTGGCGCCCGGAGTCTGATCGTCGGCGCTCTGCTGCTGCGGCGCGTCCTGGGCCGGGGCGGCCTGCGGGCGATCGTCCGGCTCGGCGGCCACGGGCGGCGCCTTGTCCCGCGTTTCGGCGGCATAGGCGGGCCATGCGGCCGAGGACAGCAAGAGCGCGGCCAGCGCGGCCCGGCGCGCCGCAGACGAACGTCCAACGGTATCGATCATCGATCCCCTCCTCCCATTTCCATTTTTCGGATGCCTCTCGCGGCACCTCAGTCCACGCTTTTGGTAGCGCTAACGTGATGTCTAAAATGTATGAGTAGTGGAGTCAATATATGTCCGAGTTAAGGGACGCGACCTTCTCGCTCAGAGGCTGAGCGTCAGCGCCAGCGAGAGATAGAGCGTGTCGCCGGTGCGCGGCGCATTGGGCGCGTCGCGGAGCAGGCCGCGCTTGACCAGCCAGGCCCCGTTCGCCTCGGCGCGCAGCAGGTCGGGGACGATCCATCGCCGCACCCGCCCCTCGAGCTGGTAGCCGGCGAAGCTGCCCGAGGCGCCCGTCGCATCGCGGACACCGGTGGTCGCGAAAGCGTCCGTCGGGCTCGCCGCCCAGAGGGCGCGGCCGACCAGGAAGGCGTCGGTGTTCCGGTCTGGCCTGGCTTCCGCCCTGAGGCCGATGGTGCTGATATTGGTCCTGCCGAGCGCGGCATAGATGCCCGCGGGGGCGAGATCGGCGCGGCGCATTCCATAGAGCGTGTCGAAGCGATTGTAGCTGCCGCCCGGCCTGTCGCCCGATGCCCGATCGAACTCCACCGAAAGGCGCGGCTTCCACCCGCCGCGGAAGCTGTAGCCGAGATCGGCATGGAGGAACCCGGCGGCGACGTCCGTCTCCGGCGCGAGGGGCGCGGCGCTCGTCCGGACCGATCCGAACTGGTAGATGCCCTCCACTTCATAGTCGATCCGGCCCGCTTCGGGCTCGCGCAGGATGCGAGCGCTCACATTGTGCAGATGCCGGTCGCGCGTGGGACGGCCCGGCGCGTCGCGCTCGAACAAGCCGAAATAGCCGAGCTCGGCCATCGTCTTGCCGAAGGCGCGCGGCTTCTGGAGCAGCGCGCCCCAGAGCTGCGTGTCGAAGCTCTCGCGGTCGAGCTCGGCGCGGTGGTCGAGCAGGTCAGGCAGCGTATCGGGCAGGCGCGTCTGGGGGAGGACGTAGATCAGCGTCGCGCTGGTGCCGTCGCGCGCCTTCAAGTCGGCGCGCACGCCGGTATAGCCGTTGGTGGTGTTGCGATAGTCGTCCGCCGCCACCAGCCGCCGCGAGCCGAGGTTGAGCGTGAACCGGCCGAGCTGGAGCGACGCGGCGCTCCCCTTGCCGAAGGGCGCGGCGAAATCGGCGGCGACATAGGCCTGGACGGGCTCGAGGAGATTGACCTCGCCGGTGCCGATCACGCTCCCGCGATCCGCGTCCGCGACGCGGCTGTCGTAGATCTCGCCGCCGATCCGTAGCGGTCCGGTGTCATATTCGGCGAAGACCGTCGTCCGCACGCTGATCAGGTCCTCGGCGGCGCGGAAGCCGGGGCGGAACTGGCCGTCGAGCGCCTCGTAGCGCACCCGCACCGAAGCCGAGACCTTGAGCGCGTCGGGCGCGCCGAGCGCCTCGTGGAGCGTCTGCCCGGCGGCGGGGCCTGCCGCTGCGATCGCCAGCGCCGCCGCGCCGGCGCGAAGGAGCCCGCTCATGCCCGCTCGCCGCGCGGCTTGTGCGAGGTCCAGTCGTGCGTCTCGGCGCGCGCGTCGCGGCACCAGCGGTAGAAGGCGTCGTAGAGTCCCATCCCCGCGTCGAGCTGCGCGAGATCGTCGGCGTACATGCGCGAGAGACCGAGCGACGCCGCGAGCAGCCCCGCCGCCTCCGGTACGATCTCGGGGCGCGCGGTGTCGGCGCCGCGCACGATCGCGGCGAGGTGCGCCAGCGCCGGAATGCCGCCGAGCCCGAACGCCTCGACCATCACGTCGAAGGTGCAGAGCTCGCCCTGATGGCTCCACCGCACGCCTTCCCCCGCGATGTCGAACGGCGCGGCACCGAAGCGTTCGGCGACCGCGAGCACCTCGGCGGGCGCGACGAACAGGAACAGCGCGTGCGGATCGACGAAGCGGCGGATCAGCCAGGGGCAGGCGATGCGGTCCACCTTCGGCCGCGCGCGCGTCACCCAGACGGTGCGGCCCTCCCCGTCGCGCGGCGGCAGCACCGCTTCGGGGACGAGTGGCAGGCCGGCGCCGCGCCATGCCGCGAACCCGCCCTCGAGGATCTCCGCCGCCACGCCGCCCGCGCGGAGCAGCGCCGCGACGCCCTGGCTTGCAGCGAGGCCGTCCTCGCAGACCACGATCGCGGCGGAGCCGGTGAGCGCGGGCGCCCATTCCGCGACACTGTCGGCGGAGCGGCGTATCGATCCCGGCACCAGCAGCGGATCGGTCGCGAAGGCGTGGCCCGGACGAACGTCGATCAGCGCGGGCGACCCCGGCGTGCCGATGAGGCGCGCGAGCTTCTCGGGGGGAATGGCATTGAGAACAGGCATGAGCGTCCCTCGTTTAGGCCAGGACGCGATGCTTCGGCATGCCGCCTCTTGGGGAGATCGCAATCCCCATCGCCGCTTCTTGGTGCGGGATCGCCGCGCTTGTCAAGGAAGCGAAAGGTCGAAGTGGTTCGTCGGCGCGACTTCGAGGGTTCGCGCGCAACGCAACCCCTGCGCCGGGTTTCTGCTAATGCGATTGACTTGCATTAGTAACGCACCTAACGGGTTCCCGCGACGTACCGCCTAAGGGGATTTTCCGATGCAATTCCGCTTGCGCCATGCGCTGCTCGCCAGCGCCATGCTCCTCTCGCCCGCCGCGTGGGCGGCCGACCGCGACGGCGCGAGCGACGAGGATCAGGACAAGGCCAGGAACGAGATCGTCGTCACCGGCACGACCCAGCAGGGATCGGCGTCGGCCACCGGCCTGACGCTCACGCCGAAGGAGACGCCCCAGTCGATCACGATCGTCGATCGCCAGCGCCTCGACGATTTCGCGCTGACCAACATCAACGATCTGCTCGCTCAGGTGCCGGGCATCAACGTCGAGAAGGTCGAGACCGACCGCACCTATTACAACTCGCGCGGCTTCGACGTGACCAACTTCCAGGTCGACGGGATCGGCATGCCGCTGCTCTGGGGGCTGCAGTTCGGCGAGCTAGACACGGCCTTGTTCGACCGGGTCGAGGCGGTGCGCGGCGCCAATGCGATCATGACCGCGATCGGCAACCCCTCCGCAACGATCAACTATGTCCGCAAGCGCCCCACCGACACGCTCCAGGCCAGCGCCTCGGTGCAGGCCGGATCCTGGGGGCTGCGGCGCGCCGAGGGCGACATTTCGGTCCCCCTGTCGGACGCGCTGGGCGCGCGGCTCGTCTATGCGCACGAGGAGCGCGACTCCTATCTCGACTATTACCGCGTCAATCGCGACGTGCTCGGCGCGATCGTCGCCTGGAACCCGATGCCTGGGCTCAAGCTGACCGCGGGCTACACCCGGCAGGACAACGACGCCGACGGGGTGCTGTGGGGCGCGCTGCCGCTCGTCTATACCGACGGGACTCGCGTCCCCTATCCGGTCTCGGCCTCGACTTCGGCCGACTGGACCTATTGGGACGTCACCGACCAGAGCGCGTTCGTCGAGGCGGCCTATGACCTCGGCGGCGGCTGGTCCGCCAAGAGCGTGTTCACCTACAAGCGCTTCGAGGAGGAGGCGAAGCTCCTCTACGCCTATGGCTATCCCGACAAGGCGACCGGGCTCGGCGTCGGCGGCATGTCGGGCATCTATCCCTCGGTCTACGACCAGTATCTCGGCGACTTCTACGCTTCGGGCCCGTTCACTTTGTTCGGGCGCAAGCACGAGCTCGCCTTCGGCTTCTTGACCGGGCGTTCGGACGGGCGCGAATGGGAGGATTTCTCGGCCGACGCGATCGCCTTCCCGCCGGTGCAGGACTGGGGCCGGGTCCAGGTCGCCGAGCCGAGCTATCCCGGCGCCTATCTCGCCGCCGACTATAGCGACCGCATCACCCGCGCCTATGGCGCCGCGCACCTCAACCTGGCCGACAATCTCAAGGCGGTCACCGGCCTCAGCGCGATGTGGATCAAGTCGACCGGCACTTCCTACGGCACCGACCAGTCGCGCGACGACAGCGCGGTGAGCCCCTATCTCGGCCTGCTGTTCGACGTGACGCCCAACGTCACGCTCTATGCGAGCTATGCCGACATCTTCAATCCGCAGGTCGAAGTGGACGTGAACCGCGCCAAGCTCGATCCGGCCAAGGGCAGCAGCATCGAGGGCGGCATCAAGAGCCAGTGGTTCGGCGGCCGCCTCTACGCCACCGCCTCGCTGTTCCGCGCCAAGCAGAAGGGCCTCGCCGAGTTCGCCGGCGTCCTGTCGAACGGCGACAGCTATTATACCGGCGTCGACACCACCTCGCGCGGCTTCGAGATCGAAGTGGCGGGACGCATCACGGACAATTGGACGCTGAGCGGCGGCTATACCGGGCTCGAGATCGAGGACCAGAACGGCGCGAAGACGCGCACCTGGCTGCCGACCAGGACGCTCAAGCTCGCGACCACCTACGCCGTGCCCGAGCTGCGCGATCTCAAGCTCGGCGCGCAGCTGCGCTGGCAGAACGCCGTCGCCTATGCCGACAGCGGCGTGCAGGCCTATGGCGGCGTGACCGGCGACGTGCTCCTCCGGCAGCCCGGCTATGCGGTGGTCGACCTGATGGCGGGCATCCGCCTCGTCGACAAGGTGCGCGCGACGGTCAATGTCCGCAACGTCGGCAACGAGAAATACCTGGCCAGCCTGATGTGGGGCCAGGCCTATTATGCCGCGCCGCGCAGCGTGAGCGTCTCGCTCCGCTTCGCCTATTGAGCCGCGGCATGGCGGGTCCGGCACATAGACGGGGCTGGCGCTACCGCGCCAATGTCGCCACGCGCGCGTTGGCGGGGAGCGTCGGCGCCTATGCCGTCGCGGCGCTGTTCGCCGCGGCGGTGGCGCGCGCGCTGCCGGTGAGCCGGGTCGAGGCGATCGTCCCGGCGACGCTGCTCGCCTTCCTCGTCATGCCCGCCGCGACTCTGTGGGCGTTCCTCGCGCCCGGCCCGATCCGCGCCTGGTTGGGCCTCGGCGGCGCGGCGGCGGTGCTCGCGGCCGTCCTCTGGTGGACCGGATCGCCGGCATGAGCGCGGTTCGCGAAGGCGCGCGCCAGGTGATGGCCTGGCTGCACGGCTGGGTCGGGCTGCTGCTCGGCTGGGTGCTGTTCGTCATGTGCCTCGCCGGCACGCTCAGCCTGTTCAAGCCCGAGATCGGGCGCTGGATGCGGCCCGAGACCAGCGCGGTCGCCGACCCGGTCGAGGCGGTCGCCGCCGCGACGCGCTGGCTGGGGAAGAACACCAAGGATTCCACCGGCTGGTACCTCACCGCCCCCGACGCGCGGATGAACACCGTCGAGGCGAGCTACGACAGCGGCGGCGCCTATCTCTACCGCGCGCTCGATCCCCTCACCGGCGCCCCCGCCCCGCGCGAGACGCTGGGCGGCGAATTCTTCTACCGGCTCCATTTCGAGCTCGAGCTGCCCTATCCCTGGGGCCGGCTGCTCGCCTCGCTCGCGGCGATGACGATGCTGGTCGCGCTGGTCACCGGGATCATCGCGCACCGGCGGATCTTCAAGGACCTCTTCACCTTCCGGCCGGGCAAGGGCCAGCGCTCCTGGCTCGACGGGCACAATGCGCTGGGCGTGCTCGCTTTGCCCTTCCACCTGATGATCACCTTCACCGGGCTGGTGACCCTGGCCTCGCTCAGCATGCCCTGGGGGATCTCCGCGGCCTATGGCGATACGCCGGAGGCGGTGTTCCAGGACCTCACGCCCGGCACGGCGGCGCGCGCCGCGACGGGCGTCAAGGCGCCGCTCGCGCCGATCGCGCCGATGCTCCGCGAGGCGCAGCGCCGCTTCGGCGGCGGCGCGATCGGGCGTGTCTATGTGCTCAACCCCGGCGACGCCGCGGCCGTGGTCACGGTGTTCCGCTCCGACGCCGGCCAGCTCGGCTTCACCCCCGCCGAGATGAGCTTCGACGGCGCGACCGGCCGCCCGCTCCGGGCCTGGACCGAGAACCGGCCCGCGGTGCAGGCCTACAATGTCGTCTACGGCCTCCATATGGGCCGCTTCGCGCCGCTGGCGACGCGCTGGCTCTATTTCCTCGGCGGCGCGATGCTGACGCTCGCGATCGCCACCGGCCTGGTGCTGTGGATCGTCAAGCGCCGCGAGCGCGCGCCGCTCGGTCTCGGCAACCGCATCCTCGAGCGGCTCAATGCCGGCGTGCTCGCGGGCGTGCCGCTCGGCTGCGCCGCCTATCTGCTCGCGAACCGCCTGCTCCCGCTCGGCATGACCGGCCGCGCCGAGGCGGAGGCGTCCGCCGCCTTGTGGACCGCCGCCGCCGCGCTCCTGGCCGCCGCCGCATTGCCCCCGCGCCTCTCATGGCCATTGCTGACCGGCCTCTGCGCGCTGCTCTGCGTCCTGGCGGCGCTCGGCGCGGGAGCTCCGTTCGGCGCGGTTTCGCTCGCGCTGCTCGCCACGGGCGCGGGCTTCGGGGCGATGGCGCGCCGGCAGCTCCGCCCCGGCCCCGTCCCGGCGAGGCGCGGCGCATGACGGCGATGGCGGGCCTGCTCTATCTCGGCCTGTTCGCGCTGGCGGCCGGCATGCGCCGCCATCGCGAGGCGCTTCTCGGCCGCTTCGACGGCACGCGGGCCACGCGCTGGCTCGCGCCCGCCGGCTGGGCGTTGCTGACCGCGTCGCTGCTGGTGGCGGTCCTCGCCTTCGACGGAGGATTCGCGCTCGTCCTCTGGTTCGGCCTGTTGCCGCTGGCCGGGGGAATCCTCGTGCTGAGCCTCACCTACAGCCCCAGGACCGCGCGCGCGGGCGCGGTCCTGGGTGCAGCGCTGATCGCCGGCGCCCCGTTCTTCTGAGGCGCTCGGCCGGGCGGCCGCTCAGAACCGGAACTGCGCGCCCAGGTAGAATTGCGCACCGGTGTGGCTGTACACGAACGTGCTGTCGCGATCGGAGTCGATATACTGGCGATAGGGCCGATCGAAGATGTTCAGCCCCTCCAGGCTCAGCTTGATCTGGTCGGTCAGCTGATAGGACACCGACAGGTCGAAGATCAGCGACTTGTCGACGCCTTCGAGGTCCTGGAGCGGATTATTGGCCGGAAGCGCGATGATGTAGGGCCCGCGATAGGAGCCCGAGACGCGCGCGCTCAGCTTGCTGTCCTCGTAATAGAGCGTCGCGTTGAACGCGTCGCGCGACAGGCCGAGCAGGTCGCGCTCGGTGGTGTTGGCCGAGCTCGCCGCCAGATAATAGGTGATCGTCGACTTCACATGCGTGTAGTTGAGCAGCGCGCCGAAATTCTTGAGGAAGCCCGGCAGGAAGGTGAAGGCGTGCTGGTAGTTGACCTCATAGCCTTCCAGCGGCCCGCCCGGCGTGTTCCTGGCCTGGTTGACCGTGAACAGCGTGACGTTGGGATCGAGGCCGCTATTGGCGAGCAGGCTGAGCGGCAGCCCGGTCTGGACGAAGGTCTGCTGTAGCGCCTGGTTCTGGATGTAGGACTGGATGTCCTTGCGGAAATAGGCGGCCGAGAGCAGCGAGTTGGGCGCGAAATACCATTCGATCGCCGCGTCATAGGTGGTGGCGCGGATCGGCTCGAGCAGCGGGTTGCCGCTGTTGACGCTCGGCGTGCCGCTGATCACGACATTGGCGCCGGGGCTCAGGAAGCTCAGTTCCGGCCGCGTCATGACCTCGGCGACCGCGCCGCGGATCAGCAGCTTGGGCGTGATGTCCGCCACGAGGTTGAGCGAGGGCAGCCAGTCCTCATAATCGTGCCGCGCCGTCACGAACTGCGCGAGCGAAGTGGAGTAGCCGGTCGAATCGAGCCTGGTGCGCGCATAGCGCATGCCCGCATTGCCGCGCACCGGCACGCCGATCGAGGAAAGGTCGAAATCGACCTGGCCGAAGGCCGAGACGATGTCCTCGCGCACGCGGCGCGTGCCGCCGAGATTCTGGATCAGCGCGAAGTCGCCGCTATAGTCGGCGAGCCCGTAGCGCTCGGCGAAATCCGAATAGTTGATCGCGACCCAGGAGCTGGGGAACACGCCGTCGCGCATCCCTTCGCCGAAGCCCTTGATCAGATGCGTCATGCCCGCGAGGTCCGACGCGCTGAGCGTCGGCACGAGGAAGTTGTTGGGGCGCTGATAGGGCGTGACGCTGAAGTCGAACCGGTCGAGATGGAGGCCCCCCTTCAGCGTGAAGCCCTCGGCGGCCTTCCAGCTGAAATTGCCCTCGATCATCTTGTTCTCGTTGTCGACGAACGACGGCGCCGCGCGGATCTCGGCGCTGCCGGGCGCGAGCGTGTACTGGCCGGGGTCGGTGACGTCGAAGCCGAAGCCGATCGTCGGCTGGTTGCGGTCCTCGCGGAAGTCGATGGTCTGGCGCGTGTTGTTGCGGCCGAACAGGAAGGTCGTCTGCTGGGTCTGGTCGAAATCGGTGCGCGCCTTGCCGGCGAGGAAGTTCAGGCGCAGCCGGTCGGTGACGTCGAACTTGCCGTAGAGCGTATATTGCGTGAAGCGGCTCCGGAAGCGGTCATATTGCGTGTCCGAGCGCACGTCGACGCCGTCGAACACGCCATAGGCGATGTCGTAGACCGTCTGGCCGAAATTGGCGCCCTGGGTGTGGCTGGTTCCTGCGTCGCGCAGGATCGCCTCGCGGATGGCGGTCTGCGGCTTGCCGAAATTGGGCGAGGCGATCGCGCGCGCGAACGAGAAGCCCTCGAGCCAATTCTCCTCGCGGAACACCTTGTAGTCCGAATAGAGCAGGTCGGCGCCGAGCTCGATCCCCGGCGCGGGCTCCCACTGCACCGATCCGGTGACTCCCAACCGCTTCTGGTCGTGGTGGAAGCGTCCATAGCGCGGAAGGCGCGGCAGGAAGACCGTCGAGCGGTTCACCAGCGCATAGTTGGTGTCGTTCGCGGCGGGGCGCGGCACGCCGGTCGCGCAGTCGGTCGCCGTGGTGCCCTGCGCCGGATTGAGCGCGGGGGAGACCGGCGTCACGCCGACCGGCGAGCAGAAGCCGCCGTCGACGGTCGCCGGGTTCCAGCCGCCGGAGCCGAACTGATCCTCGTAATAGTCGCGGCGGCTATAGGCGGCCGAGGCCAGCACGCCGATGCGGCCGATGCCGGTATCCCAGGTGTTCGAGATCAGCCCGGTGAACTTCGGATCGATGTTCTTGGCGAGCGTGTTGTAGCCCCCCTGCGCGCTGAGCGCCAAGGTGAAGTCCTTGTAGTCGAACGGCCGGGCGACGTTGAGGTCGACCGTCGCGCCCAGCGAGCCTTCGAGCGTCTCGGCATCGGCGGTCTTGCGGACGACGAGGTTGTTGAACAGCTCCGAGGCGAAGACATTGAAGTCGAAGCCGCGGCCGGTGTTGATTCCGCGGTCCGACGTGGTCGCGCCGGAGATCGCCTGCGCCTCCATCCCGTTGACGCGGACGCGCGTGAAGCTTCCCGACAGGCCGCGCACCGTGATCGCCCTGCCCTCGCCGCCGACGCGGTTGATCGAGACGCCGGGTACGCGCTGCAGCGATTCGGCGAGATTGTTGTCGGGGAAGTCGGCGATGTCCTCGGCCTTGATCATGTCGATCGCCGACGTCTCCGTGCGCTTGGCATTGAGCGCGCTGCCCAGGCTCGCGCGAAAGCCGGTGACTACGATCTCGCTTTCCTGCGCTTCCTGCTCCGCCGCCGGCACGGCGGCATCGGAGGGCGCGCTTTGCGCCCAGGCCGCATTGGCCGCGAACAGCAACGCGAATGGAGAGGCGCCGCAAACCAGCACGGCGCGCGCAACCCTGTACCCTGACATCCCCTGTCTCCCCTCTTTAGTCGTGGGAGACCGGTACGGTCACCCAACTCTCATTCTTTGCGATGATGTCTCACCATATGAATCTCCGATATCCGATCAATAGGATTTTGCTGAAAAGACCCAGAAACACGACGCAACGTGGTCCTGGCGTGCGTGCGCCGGAATTTCGTCAGCCGAGTGCGTTCCCGCCGGTCCCGTTGGTCACTGCGCCGCCCCGGCCACGCGGACCAGCTTTGCCGGGTCCTGCCCCGTCGGAAGCTTTCCGGAGGCGCCGAGCACGCGCGTGCTGTCGTTCCAGCGCAACGTCACGGTGCCGCCCTTGCCGCGATAGGCATTCGTGACGCCGTCGTCGTCGTAGAGCGCGAAGCTGGCGTCGCGGCCCGGATAGACGCGGATGCTCTCGAGCGGCTGGCGCACCGAGGTGTTGGGCACCTGCACGCCCATCGGCACGATCGACCCCGCGCGGACGAACAGCGGGATGCGGTCGATCGGCGCGGCGGCGGTCACCCATTGCCCGCCCGCATGCTTCTCCTCGGTCCAATAATCGTACCAGTCGGTGCCCGCGGGCAGATAGACCTTGCGGCTGGTCGCGCCCTGCTCGGTGACCGGCGCCACGAGGAAGGCGGGGCCGAACATATACTGGTCGCCGATCGTCGCGACCTTGGGATCGTTGGGGAAGTCCATGAACAGCGCGCGCATGAACGGCGCGCCGGTCTCATAGGTGTGGCGGCCCAGCGAATAGATGTACGGCATCAGCGCGTAGCGGAGCCTGAGATAGCTCGCGAGGATCGGCTCGGCCGCCTTGCCATATTCCCAGATCGCGGTCGCCGGGCGCT
>CBIFVW010000003.1:0-47303 GCA_966186155.1 uncultured Sphingomonas sp. | reverse complement strand
TGTCGGGTCGGATCGCGCCCCGCGCGATCCTTGGCCATGCGGGGCATGGCCAACCCGACACTGGGGACCAGCCGCAGGGCGTGGTGGAGGGGTATTCTCCACTTGCGACATCGCTGGGGGCTATTACCCCTCCACCACGCCCTGCGGGCGCGGTCCCCCTCCCCCTCCGGGGGAGGATCTGCGGAATGTCAACAGAACCTAACGCAACCTGTAGAGCCCCGCGCCATGGGCGGGCAGCGTCCGCTCGATGCGCCCGCGCGCCGGGCCCTCGTCGCGCCCGGCCCACAAGTCGCGAACGCTCGACGCCGCCGCCATCCCCAGCCGCGCCAGGTCGAAGCCGATGCGGCGGGCGGCCTTGCCGGTGTTGAACAGCGCGAGATAGCGCGCGCCGTCGGGCGCCTGCGCGGACCAGGCCCGCATCCCGTCCTCGACGAAATGCGGCCCGTTGCCGCTGCTCGCCTGGTTGACTGCGATCACCTCGCGGTTGGTCAGCAATGCGAGCGTGGCGTCGTCGAGATGGCGCAGGTCGCCGCCCATGATCAGCGGCGAGCGCGCGATCGACCAGAGCGTCATCAGCGTGCGTTGCTCGTCGGGCGTGAACTTGGTGTCGCGCTCGCCCAGTGCCAGCCGGCCGAGCGGCAGCATGTCGGCATCGGGCCAGCCGCCCCGCCCGATATGCGGGCTCCAATTCTCGAGCCGCGTGAACTGCGCCTCGAGCATCGCCCAATCGTCCCAGAAATCGTCCGAGATCCGCCACATCTGCGCATGGCGCCGCACATGGTCGGCACGCACCAGCGGCGTCTCTCCGGGCGAGAGGCTGAGCAGCATCGGCCGCCCGCATCGTTCGATCGCGCGGTGCGCGGCCTCGATCTCGGCCGCATGGGCGTCATAGGGCCGGCTCATATCGTCCATCTTGACGAAATCGACGCCCCATTGGGCGAGCAGCCGGAAGACGCTGTCATAATAGGCCTGCGCGCCAGGCTTGCGCATGTCGACGCCGTACATGTCGGGGTTCCACGAGCAGATGCTGTTCGTGTCGGCGATGGCACGGGCGCTCGTCCCGGCGCCGAGCACCGGCAGGTCGCGCTCGACCGCGAGGCGCGGGATGCCGCGCATAAGATGCACGCCGAACCGGAGGCCCATCGCGCGCAGCTCGGCGGCGAGCGGCGCGAAGCCCTTGCCGCCCTGGCTCGACGGGAAGCGGTTGGGCGCGGGAAGCAGCCGGCCATGGCCGTCGAGCGTCGGCACCGGCTTGGCGTTGTAGGTGTAGCTCTTCGCCTCGGGCTCGTACCACTGGATGTCGACGGTGAAGATGTCATAGCCGAACGGGAGCAGCTTCGCGGCCATTATCCGCGCGGTCTCGCGCACTTGCGCCTCGGTGATGGTGGTGGCGAAGCTGTTCCAGCTGTTCCAGCCCATCGGCGGCGTCGGCGCCAGCTCTGCCCGCGCCGCCTCCGCCGCCGGCGCCATCGCCGAGAGCGCGCCGAGCATCGCTCCGCCGCGCAGCACTCCTCGCCGGGAAACCGTCATCGTTCGACCTGCCTTGCGATCATCCTCGCGCCTCCTCCGGGGCCCGGTCCGCGGAAATGTCCGGAGTCCCCCGGCGGGGATATGCGCAGTTCGGAACGCGCCGATCAAGCTCCGGCGCGGATCATCGATCCTCGATCTCGCCGCTTCCCGCGGACCAGCCCTGGGGGCGGGCGTCTCCGACGAGCCGGTAGAGCATCCCGCCGACCAGTGCGCCCGCAAGCGGCGCGGCCCAGAATAGCCAGAGCTGCTCGAGCGCCCATCCCCCGGCGATCAGCGCCGGCCCGGTCGACCGCGCCGGATTGACCGAGGTGTTGGTGACGGGGATCGCGATCAGGTGGATGAGCGTGAGCGTCAGCCCGATCGCGATCGGCGCGAAGCCCGGCGCCACGCGCGGATCGGTGACGCAGAGGATGATCGTCACGAACATCATCGTCAGCACGAATTCGACGAGGAGCGCCGCCGGCAGCGCATAGCCGCCGGGCGAATGCGCGCCATAGCCGTTCGCCGCCAGGCCCGAGGCGGCGAGATCGAAGCCGGGCTTTCCCGAGGCGATCAGGAACAACAGGCTCGCCGCGGTGACCGCTCCGATCACCTGCCCCACCCAATAGGGCAGGATCTCCCGTCCGGGAAACCGCCCGCCGGCCCAGAGGCCGAGCGTGACGGCGGGATTGAGGTGGCAGCCCGAAATGCGGCCGATCGCATAGGCCATGGTGAGTAACGTCAGCCCGAACGCAAGACTTACCCCGAGAAATCCAATGCCGTACTGGGGAAATCCCGCGCTGAGCACCGCCGCGCCGCAACCGCCGAAGACAAGCCAGAAAGTACCGAATATCTCTACCAGCGTACGATTGGCCAGGGCAGGCATATGTACCTCCGGACTATTGGCGGAATCCGACAATATCTCTCGACAACGCGTCGCTCTGTTCGCGGCTTCGATTGCGCCGCCATGCTCCCCGTCTTTTCGCAATGCCGGGGGATAGCCGCCGCGCGGGACCGGAGACAATGGCAGTTCGGGTTTTGTTACAACAGTTTACACGCATTAAGATTTGCGTGCGCGACAGCTTTTGCTAGCAGCCCTGTATGAACGGCATCGGACACATCGGGGAAAGCCCGACAGAGGTCCAGGGCGGGGGAAGGATCATGCGGCGTATGTCGATCCGCCAGCCCCGGATCCGGTTCGCATCCGGCGCCGTGCCGGCATGAACGGAGCCGCCGCGTGCGCATAGCGGTGGTCGACGACGACGAAGGCGTCATCGAGTTCGTCTGCGCGCCGCTGGGGGCCGCGGGACACAGCTGCTCGGGATATCGGACGGGCGCCGCCCTGCTCGCCGCGCTGCGGCGCGAGACGTTCGACCTCATCCTGCTCGACTGGAACCTGCCCGACAGCTCGGGAATGGAGTTGCTGCGCTCGATCCGGGAGGCGGTTTCGCATTCCACTGCGATCATCATGCTCACCGGCCGGTCCGACAAGGACGACGTCGCGGCCGCGCTCCATGCCGGCGCCGACGACTATGTCGTGAAGCCCGAGAGCGCGGCGGTGATCGTCGCGCGGGTCGAGGCGGTGCTGCGCCGCGCCAAGCCCGCCGCCGTGCAGCAGCGCGTCCTCCGCTTCGGCAAGTACGGCTTCGACCGGCTGACCGAGCGCGTGCGGGTCGGTGAGGAGGAGATCGCGCTCAGCGCCAAGGAATTCCAGCTCGCGCTCACCTTGTTCGAGAACATGCACCGCGCGCTTTCGCGCAGCTATCTGCTCGAGACGATCTGGCAGAGCTCGGGCGACCTGCCGACGCGGACGCTCGACATGCACGTCTCGCGCATTCGCGCCAAATTGAGCCTCACGCCGGAGAATGGCTACCGCATCGTCGCGATTTCCGGCTATGGCTACCGGATGGAGCGCTTCGGGGCGGAGGAGCAGGAATGATCCTTGCGGCGGCATTGCATGCCCTCCCGCAAGCCTCACCTATCCGATCCGGAGCGAGGCCCGCCGCCGACACGATCGTCTATGTGGTGCGGCGCGGCGACACGCTCGACCGGCTGAGCCGCAGCTTCCTCGTCCCCGCGCGCACCTGGCGGTCGCTGCTGAGGCTCGCGGCGATCCGGAATCCACGGCGATTGCCGGTGGGGCGCAAGCTGGCCATTCCGCGCGCGTGGCTGCGCTACACCGTCGAGCCGGCGCGGCTCGCGAGCTATCGCGGCGCGATCAGCATTACCGTCGACGGCCGGCCGCTCCGGCCGGTGGTCGGCACGATGATGGGCGAAGGCAGCCAGATCGCCACCGCGGGCAACAGCTTCGCGACGCTGGTCCTCGCCGATCGCTCGCAGATCGCCCTGCCCTCGCAGACCCGCATCCGCATCCGCCAGCTCCGGCGGATCCTGCTGACCGGCGCGGTCGACTACCGCATCGAAGTGGAGAGCGGGCGGCTGGAGACCAAGGTGACTCCGCTCGGCCATCCGTCGGGCCGCTACCGGATAGAGACGCCGGTGAGCATGACGGCGGTGCGCGGCACCGAGTTCCGCGTCGCCTTCGCTCCCGATACCGCCACTGCCGTGACCGAGGTCCTCGAGGGCAGCGTGGCGATGTCCGGCGTGGCGGGCAAACGCGCCCTGCTGATCGAGCGCGGGCTCGGCGCGAGCATCGACCGCGCGGGCAACGGGCGCACCGAACCGCTGCTTCCCGCGCCCGAGCTCGGCAATCCGGGCGAGCTCCAGACGCGCGACGAGGTCGAGTTCCGCGCCAGGCCTCTCCCCGGAGCGCTGCGTTATCGCGCGGTGATCGCGAGCGATGCCGGTTTCGTCGAGAACCTGGCCGAGCAGCTCTCGGAAGATGGCCGTTTCACCTTCGCGAACATCCCGAATGGCAACCAGTTCGTCCGCGTCTCCGCTGTCGCCGCGAGCGGCCTGGAGGGCCTCGCCCAAGCCTATAGCTTCACCCGCCGCCTCGCCTCGATCCACGCCACGGTCGAGGCGGACGAGGACGGCTATCGCTTCCGCTGGACCGGCGCCGGCAGCGGCGCGCGACGCTATCGTTTCCAGCTGATGCCCAGCGCCGCCGACGCGCGCCCGGTGGTCGACCGCGTCGGGCTCGAGGGGGACGCCGTGACGCTCCGCAACCTGGCGGCGGGCGTCTATTATTGGCGGGTCGGCCTGGTCCAGATCGAGGCCGGCGAGACGACCGAGACCTGGACCGACGCGGAGAAGCTGACGATCGCCGACGCCTCCTCCCGCAAGCCGGGCCGATAGTCGTTGATCCAGCGGCGGCTGCTGCTCGAATGGGGCCTGATCGCCCTTCTCGCGCTCGCCGTCGCCTGCGGCCTGGCGGTCGCGGGCGCCACCGCGCGGCTCGACAATGCGCTCTACGACGTGCTGGCGCGCTTCCGCGCGGCGCCGCCTTCGGACCGGATCCTGATCGTCGCGATCGACGACCCCAGCATCGCGGCGCTCGGCAGATGGCCCTGGCGCCGCGACATCCATGCGCGCGCGATCGAGCGGATCGCCGCCGCGGAACCGGCGGTGATCGCCTATGACGTGCTCTTCACCGAAGCGTCCTCGCCGGGCGAGGACGCGGCGCTCGCCGCGGCGATGCGGCGCACGCACGTCGCGCTGCCGCTGCTCCTCGTGGCGCCGGGCGCGAAGGGCCGCTATTTCGACATCGGGCCGCCGATCGCGCCCGAGCGCCCCGCCGCCGCCGCGCTCGGGCATGTCGCCCTTCCCCACGAAGCCGATGGCAGCGCACGCGCCGCACTGCTCGCGGTCGAGCAAGGCGGGCGGCGATGGCCGCATCTCGCCGAGCAGGCCTATCGCCTGGCCGAGCACGCGCCCTCCCCGGCCTTCGCGCGGGCCGAGCGGCGTGAGGATTTCCGCGTGCTCGTACCCTATGCGCCTTCGGGCACGTTCCGGACCGTGGCGTTCAAGGACGTGCTGGCCGGCAGCGTCCCGGCCGAGTTCCTGCGCGGGCGCATCATCTTCGTCGGGGCCACCGCGGGCGGTCTCGGCGACCAGCATTTCGTCGCGGGCGCGGGCGTCCTCCCCGGCGTAGAGGTGCAGGCGAACCTGCTCAATGCGATGCTCGCCGACCGGTTCATCCGCGAGCCTCCCGCCGGATGGCGCCTGTTCCTGGCGGCGCTTCCCAGCCTCGCGCTGATGCTGCTGTTCCTCCGGCTGCGCCCCTCGCGCGCGCTCTTCGCGTCGCTGGCGATCTTCGCGGCGACGGCGGCCCTGCCGGTGCTGCTCCTGGTGCTTGGGGGAATCTGGATTCCGCCGGCCTCCGCCTTGCTGGCGCTGCTGATCATCTACCCGCTCTGGGGATGGCGGCGCCTCCACGCGATCCACCGCGCCATGTCCGACGAGCTGCTCCGCTTCGCCAACGAGAGCGGCGTCCCGCTGAAGACCGCTCCCGACGGACTCGATCCGGCGGGGCGCAGCGCGCTGGCGCTCAGCACCTCGATCGCGCGCCTGCGCGACCTCAAGCAATTTGTCTCCGACACGATCGAAGGCGTTTCCGATCCGCTGATCGTCGCGACGATCTCGGGCGAAGTGCTCCTGGCCAATAACCGCGCGCGGCCGCTGATCGGGGAGGCGCTCGACCCGGCGGCGATCGCGCGGCTCGTCGGCCAGACGGGGGAGCAGGACCTGGTCCTGCCCGACGGCCGGAGCTTCTCGCCGCGCTCGACACCGCTCACCGGCGCGCGCGGCGAGCAGCGCGGCTGGATACTGCTGCTCGCCGAGATCACCGCGATCCGCGCGGCGGAGCGGGATCGCGAGGAAGCGCTCGAATTCCTCAGCCACGACATGCGTTCGCCCCAGGCCGCGATCATCGCGCTGCTGGAGGGGGAATCGGGCAAGGCGGTTCCCGACGATCTCGCGGCGCGGATCGCCGGACATGCGCGGCGCACGCTGCGGCTCGCCGACGATTTCGTCCAGCTCGCGCGGCTGCGCGGCGCCGAGTTCGAGCCCGAGGAGACCGACCTTCGCGATTCGCTCGCCGAGGCCAGCGACGCGGTGTGGCCGGCGGCCGCGCGCAAGGGCGTGCGCGTGCGCGTGTCGGGCGTGGACGCGCCGTGCTGCGTGATGGGCGAGCGGCACGCGCTGACCCGGGCGCTGCTCAACCTCGTCGACAATGCCGTCAAGTTCAGTCCGGAGGGCGCCGAGGTGCGCTGCGTCCTCGACCAGGTCGCCGATCGCTCCGGCCGCTGGCACCGCCTGACGATCGAGGATGCGGGCCCAGGCATCTCCGCCGAGCGCCTGTCGCGGCTCTTCCGCCGCTTCGGCCCGATCGCGGGCGGAGGGGCGGGGCTCGGGCTGAGCTATGCCCGCGCGGTCGCCGAACGCCATGGCGGCGTCCTGGAATATGGCCCGGCGGACGCCGGCGGGGCGCGCTTCACCTTGCGGCTGCCCGCGCTCGATTCAGCGCCCGAGAACGGCTCGAGCTAGCTGCGGGATCGCCTTCGCCGCGGTGCGCGCGCAGCGATGCGCGGTCGCGCTGTTCCGGAAGATCACCCGCCCGTCGCTGCGATCGATCATCGCGATCGACAGGACATATTGCCGGCGCCGGCAAAGCGCGATTCCCGACGGCGCGGGAGCCGGCGGTGCGTCCCCCTCCGCCGATACCGCGAGCGGCAGGGGCGCGACGGCGAAGCCGATATCGACGCGATAGGGCGCGTCCGCGCTCTCCTGGAAACCCTGGGCGGCGAGCTCCCGCCGTACCGCGCCGCGCGCCTCGAGGACGCCGGGGCCGCCGGCGGAGGCGTCCGCCATCGTAAAGGCGGCTCCGCGAAGCGCCGAGGGGGCCGGCAGCGCGGCATCGCTCCTCACGACGGGGGACACGCATGCCGTGAGCAGGGCAGTGCCGGCGGCGGCGACGATCATGATCCCGACGCGCAAATCGCCCTCCCCGACGCGAGACCGCGCCTGCATAGACGAAAGCGCCGCTAGGCCTCAACCCGATCCCGGTCGGCCGGCTCCGCCTGGAGCGGCGCGCGGGCCTGGCGGATCGCGGACCCGCCGTTTCGCGAATCATTCACGCCGTTGCGCGCGGGCGGAGGGAATCCCGGATATCCGGAGAGCTCGGACGCGCGTTCGAGCTGCTGGAGAATGTTGCCGAGCCGACGAAAGGACATGGACACCAACACCATCCGCACATCAGGCGGTCCTTGGGGATACCGGCCACCCCATCCTGCGACGCGTTGTCCGGGACGATCGGTGGAGACATGGCGGCTACACCGTTCGAAGCGTCGGTGCAGCAGAAACCTGCTCGGATTTACAAGAGTTTACAGCCCGGACCTCCCGCAACGAAGCCCCCCTGGGCTCGGCTGGGTGCCGCCGCCGCGCCACGGCGGAAGGACCGCGTGCGCGGCCCCCTACGCATTTATCCGAAAAGCGGCCGAAATCACTCGATAACCAATTCAAACTAGGAGCGATTCCTTGGGGATCTGGCGGCCGGCGGGCCAGCTGCCGGCATTATCGGGTTCAAGAATGCCGCTGGAACGCAACCTAGCCAGTCCCAATCCGACTCCCCTCCCCGCTGCGGGCCCGGAGCGCCGGGCGCAGGGCCGCTCGCCCTGGCTGCGCGGCGCGAGCTTCCGGAGCGAGGCTGCGGTCTTCCTGCTGCTGGTGCTGAGCTTCGCCGCGATTCTGGGGCAGGATGCCTTCACGCGCGAACGGATGAGCCTGACGGCCGATTCCACGGGCCTGTCGCCCTATTCTTATGACGATCGCGGCAATGGCGGCAGGTCGGTCCTCCATGTCGATCCGGCGAAGCCGCTTTCCTGGAGCTGCCATCTCCGCGCCGGCTTCGCCTATCCCTTCTGCAGTTACGGACTGCTGCTGCACGCCGACAAGCCGGGCCAGGGCGTCGACCTGGGCTATGCCGAGACCATCCGGATCAGGCTCGAATATCGCGGCCCGCCCCGCAAGCTGAAGCTGGCGCTCAAGGACTTCGACCCGGCATTCAGCCGGCCGGGCGCCGACGACACCGTCAAGCCGAACACCGCCACGTTCGACGTGGTGGCGGGCGAGAACCTGATCGAGCTGACCCCCGATCGCTTTGAAGTGGAGCAATGGTGGGCGGACAGCCACAAGCTCACGCCCGATCAGGCGAAGCCGGATTTCGGCAACATCGTCGCCATCGACCTGATCGCCGCCGGCGTCGATCCCGCGGGCAAATTCTCAATCAAGCTCAAGGAGATCGCCTTCGAGGGCGTGACGCTATCGACGGCGCAATTCTACCTGATCATCATCGGCGCCTGGCTGGTGCTGAGCGCCATCTTCCTCGTCTATCGCTTCGCCCATGTGAAGCGCAGCTATGAGGAACGGCAGCGCCGCCAGGCCGAGGAGGCGAGCGTGCTCGCCGAAGCCCGTGCGGCGGCCGAGGCGGCGAGCGTCGCCAAGTCGCAGTTCCTCGCCAATATGAGCCACGAGCTCCGCACGCCGCTCAACGCGATCCTGGGCTATGCCCAGCTGCTCGAGCGCGATGCGCTCTCCGAGCGCCAGCGCTCGGCGGTCGGCACCATCCATCAGAGCGGGGTGCATCTCCTGACGCTCATCACCGACATCCTCGACTTGTCCAAGGTCGAGGCGGGCAAGCTCGAGCTGCTGCCGGCGCCGATCGATCTTCACGCGTGCGTTGCCGGCGTGGAGCAGATGATCCGGCTCCGCGCCGAGGAGAAGGGCCTCGGCTTCAGCGTCGAGATCGCCGGCGACGTGCCCGACCGGATCGTCGCCGACGGCAAGCGGCTGCGCCAGGTGCTGATCAACCTGCTGGGCAATGCCGTCAAGTTCACCGCCGCGGGCGAAGTGCGGCTCGAGGTGTCGCTTCTCGGCTGGAGCGACGGCGACGTCCGGGTGCGCTTCGACGTGATCGACACCGGCGCCGGCATCCCCAAGGACCAGATCGAGCGCATCTTCCGCCCATTCGAGCAGGCGGGCAACGCCGCCGATCGCAGCGGCGGCACGGGACTGGGGCTCAGCATCTCGCGCCAGATCATCCAGGTGATGGGCGGCGAGATCCACGTCTCCAGCAGCTTGGGCCTGGGTAGCCGCTTCCGCGTCGAAATGCCCCTCGCGCTCCCGCAGCGTCTGGTGGCGGCTCCCGCCTCCGCCGCCGCTGCGGGCCCGCGCGAGATCCTGGTGGTCGACGATCTCGAAGCCAATCGCCGCCTGCTCCGTGATGCGCTCGAGGTGCAGGGCTTCCGGGTTCGCGAGGCGCGCGACGGCCTCGAGGCAGTGGAAATGGCGGAGGCCGCTCGCCCGGACCTGATCGTCATCGACGTGAAGATGCCGGTGATGGACGGGCTCACGGCGCTGCGCCGGCTGCGCGCCCGTGCCGATCTTCCCCTGCCGCCGGTCATCGCGGTCTCGGCCAATCCGTCGGCGGAGCTGGAAGCGGCGGCCAGGCGCGCGGGGGCCGATCGGCTGCTGCCCAAGCCCATCGAGCTGGCGCATCTCGACGACGCGATCGCGCAGCTTCTCGACGTGCGGGACAGAGTCGAGGCCCAGGCGGACGCGCCGCCGCGGCCGATGGTCGCGCCCGACGGCGCCCGGATGCAGCAGCTTCTGGTCCATGCCCGCGCGGGCAACATGCGCGCGATCCGCCTCGCCGCGACCGAGATCGCGGCCATGGGTCCCCAATATCGCCCCTTTGCCGAGCGGCTCGAAGCGCTCGCCGCCGCCTATCAATCCCCAGCAGTCCTGCGGCTTATCGAGCAGCAGCTCGACGAGAAGGAAGCCGCATGAGCGAGTCACCCGCCTTCGACGAGCAGGAGACCATCCTGATCGTGGACGACCATCCGGTGAACCTCGGCGTCGTCGTCGATCATCTCGAGGCGCATGGCTATCAGGTGCTCGTCGCGCTCGGCGGCTATGAGGCGCTGGAACGCGTCGCCTTCGCGAAGCCCGACCTCATCCTGCTGGACGTGATGATGCCCGATCTGGACGGTTTCGAGACCTGCCGGCGGCTGAAGCTGCAGGAGGCCGCGCAGGACATTCCGGTGATCTTCATGACCGCGCTCAACGACGTCGCCAGCAAGGTGGCGGGGTTCGAGGCCGGAGGCGTCGACTATGTCAGCAAGCCGTTCCAAGTCGAGGAACTGCTCGCGCGCGTCCGGGCACACATCGCGCTCCGGCGCGCGCGCACCGCGCTCAGCGAGCAGAAGCGCGCGCTCGAGAAGGAAGTCGCCGCGCGCCGCGCCGCCGAGCTGGCGCTGCGCGATTCCGAGCAGCGCCATCGCCGCCTGTTCGAAACCGCCGGCGACGGCATCCTCGTGATCGACTGCGAGGACGGCACCGTCCATGATCTCAACACACGCTGCGCGGCCTTTCTCGGAATGCCGGTCGACGCGGCGCGCGGGCAGCCCATGTCGGCGCTGCCGTTGTTCGACGGAGTAGAGGCCGCCCAGACGGCGCTCGATGCGCTGCGCAGCGAAGGCCATATGAAATGGGACGAGTGGAGCTGGCATCACGACGACGGCTCGCTCGTGTCGGTCGAAGTGATCGGCAGCACCTATCATGCCGGCGGCCGGCTGCTAGCGCAGTGCACCTTCCGCGACGTCCGCCAGCGCAAGGAAGCCGAGGCGCGCATCCGCTATCTCGCTCTCCATGACGCGCTGACCGGGCTGCCCAACCGGACGATGCTCATGGACCGGCTCAATGTCGCCATCGCGCAGGCGCGCCGCGACCGGAGCCAGGTCGGCCTGCTGCTGTTCGACCTCGATCACTTCAAGCACATCAACGACAGCCTCGGGCATTTCGTCGGCGACGAGCTGCTCGAGCAGGTCTCGCTCCGCCTGCGCGAGGTGCTGCGTGAGCAGGACACGGCGGCGCGGCTCGGCGGCGACGAGTTCGTCATCGCCGCCACCGGCATCGCCGGGCCCGGCGATGCCGAGGCGCTTGCCGACCGCGTTCTCGAAGCGCTCGAGCCGCCGTTCGAGGTGGGCGGCCGCAGCCTCCATGTCGGCGCGAGCATCGGCATCAGCCTCTATCCGGCCGACGGCGACAATCCCGCCATGCTGCTCCAGGCGGCCGACACGGCGATGTACCAGGTCAAGAAGAAGGGGCGCGGCGGCCACCGCCTGTTCAGCCGCGACCTCAGCATCGCCGCCGAGCGCTGGCACACGCTTTCCACCGATCTCCACGGCGCCTGCGAGCGCGGCGAGTTCGTGCTCCATTATCAGCCGCAGCTGTCGCTCGACACGGGCGCCGTCATCGGGCTCGAGGCGCTGCTCCGCTGGCACCATCCCGTCCAAGGCGTGATCGCCCCGGGCCTGTTCATCCCGCTGCTGGAGGAGCATGGCCGGATGGTGGAGGTCGGCCGCTGGGTGCTCGGCCAGGCTTGCGCGCAGAGTGCGGCCTGGCAGGCGGAAGGCCTCCCCGCCGTGCCCGTCGCGGTCAATCTGTCGTCGCAGCAATTCTATCGCGGCGACATCGTCGCGATCGTCAGGGAAGCCCTGGAGCAGACCGGCCTCGATCCCAAATGGCTCGAGCTAGAGCTCACCGAGAGCCTCACGCTCGACGATACCGAGACGACGCTGCGGATCATGCGCGAGCTCAAGAAGCTGGGCGTTTCCCTTTCGCTCGACGATTTCGGCACCGGCTGGTCCTCGCTGGGCTATCTCAAGCGGTTCCCGCTCGATCGCATCAAGATCGACCGCTCCTTCGTGCGCGACCTGGTCGAGGATGCGAGCACCGCGGCGATCGTGTACAGCATCCTGGACCTCGCCCGTCAGCTCAACCTCGATTGCGTGGCGGAAGGCGTCGAGACGCCGGAGCAGTTCGAGCTGCTACGCGCACGGCAATGCCCCGGCATGCAAGGCTTCCTGTTCAGCCAGGGCCTCACGGCACACGATACCGCGGCCTTGCTGATGGCGGGTGCCTCCCGGCACGGCGGCGCGGCGATGCTCGCCTTTCGCACCGGAGAAGAACGCCGGCACGGCTGACGCGGGCGCTCAGCGGCCGCCGAGCGCCCTGTCGGCCACGGCGATCGATCCGAGTGGCCCCGCCGAACCGCCGAGCGCGGGCGAGACGACATAGCCGCCGGACGTGGGCAATCGCATATAGCCGTTGAGACTCTCAACCAGCGCGGCTTCGATCCGCCCGATCAGGTGCCCCTGGCCCGACACGACGCCTCCGCCGATCGCGATCCGGCGAGGGCCCGCCGCGCAGACCAGCGCATGGCACATCATCGCGAGGCTGTGCACGATCGGGTCCCAGACGGGATCGTCGGGCGCGACATCCTCGACGGCGCGGCCGCCCAGGCGCGCCACAAGCGCCGAGCCCGAGGCGAGTCCTTCGACGCAATCGTCGTGGAAACGGCAGACGCTGGGCTGCGTGTCGGTCGGCGACCTCGGGATGCGGACATGCCCCCATTCGCTATGGCCGATACCGCGCGTCGGACGCCCGTGCACGACCAGCCCGACTCCCACTCCGGTGCCGACGGTGACATAGGCGAAGTCCTCGAGCCCGCGGGCACAGCCCCACGCGATCTCGGCGAGCGCGGCGCCGTTCACATCGGTGTCGAAACCCACCGGCACGTCGAAGGGCGCCGAGAGGATGCCGCGGACATCGGTGCCGGGCCAGCCCTGCTTCGTGGTCGCCAGGACCTGGCCGTGCGAGGCGGAAAGCGGATCGAGATCAATGGGGCCGAACGAAGCGATCCCCAGCGCGGCGAAACCATGATATCCGCTCCAATGCTCGAGGGTCTCGAGAATGGCGGGGAGCGTCTCGCCGGGAGTCGTGGTCGGCACCGTCCGCTGGTCGATGATGTCTTCGGGACTATAGGCCAGCGTGCACACGCATTTGGTGCCGCCCAGCTCGACGCCCGCGCGCCGCAACGCCTCCATTCTATCTCCTGTGACAACCAGCCGGGAACGGCTTGTAAGGCAGGCGGCGGCGATTAATACTTCAATTTACATAATTCAACGGCAAGCGGGAGGGATGCGATGGGCGCGACGGCAGGCAGGCTGAATCGTTCCGCCGTGGTGGCCGCCAGCCTCGGCGGACTGTTGTTCGGTTTCGACACCGCCGTCATCGCCGGAGTGACCGAGGCGCTGCGGGGAACTTTCAGCCTCTCTCCCGCCCAGCTCGGCACCGCAGTATCGGCGGCGCTGGTGGGAACGCTGATGGGCGCGTTGGGCGCGGGGCCGCTGGGAGACCGCCATGGCAGCCGCACCGTGCTGCTGTGGATCGCGATCGCCTATGTCGTGTCCGCTATCGGATCGGGTGCGAGTACCGGCTTGGCGATGCTCGTCGGCTTCCGCTTCCTGGGCGGGCTCGCGATCGGCGGCTCGTCGGTGCTCGCTCCGGTCTATATCGCCGAGATCAGCCCGGCCGCGCGCCGCGGCATGCTGGTGGGCACATTCCAGCTCAGCATCGTCGTCGGGATCCTCGCGGCCTATGTCAGCAACTTCCTGCTGGGGCGGGTGCTGGACGGCGAGCTGGCGTGGCGGCTCAAGCTCGGCGTCGCGGCGCTGCCCGCCATGGTCTTCCTGCTGATGCTGCTGCGCATCCCGCAGAGCCCGCGCTGGCTGGCGCAGCGGGGCCGCACGGCGGAAGCGCGCGACGCCATCGGGCGGCTGGCGATGGGCGACCCCGACGCGCTGCTCGACCAGTTCGGCACCGCCTCCGGTCCGGCGGCGGACGCCGGCCTGCGTTGGCGCGCGCATCGCGGGCCGATCCTGCTGGCGGTCGCGCTCGCGATGTTCAACCAGCTCTCGGGGATCAACGCGATCCTCTATTATCTGGGCGACATCTTCGCCGCGGCGGGGTTCGACGCGCTGTCGTCGGACCTGCAGGCAGTGGCGATCGGCGTCGCCAATCTCGCGGGAACGCTGCTCGGCATGGCGCTGATCGACCGTGCCGGGCGCAAGCCATTGCTGCTGACCGGCGCCCTCGGCACCGCCGCCGCGCTCGCTGCGGTGGCGGCGATCTACACGAGCGGCCAGGGCGCCCGGCTGCTGCTGCCCGCGCTGATCGCCTTCATCCTGTTCTTCGCGACTTCGCAGGGCGCGGTGATCTGGGTCTATCTTTCCGAGATCTTCCCCACTTCGGTGCGCGCCCGGGGACAGGCGCTGGGCAGCGCGACCCATTGGGGGATGAACGCGCTGATCGCGTTCGGCTTTCCGGTGATCGCGCAGCACACCCAGGCATTGCCGTTCTGGCTGTTCGCAGGCGCGATGCTAGTGCAGTTTGTCGTCGTCTGGCGCTATTTTCCCGAGACCAGGGGGATTACGCTCGAGCGCGTGGAAGGCGCATTGACGCGCGGGTAAGGGGAGGATGGACGCAATGGCGATGATCGGACGCGAGACGGGCACTTCATGACCAGCACCGCCAGCCGCACGCGCCCCCGCCTTTCCGGCACCAATCTCGAACGCGCCGCCGATCACAACCAGCGCGTCACGCTCCACGCGATCCGCGTGCTCGGCCCGCTCACCCGCGTCGAGCTCGCCGGCATCACCGGCCTCACCGGCCCCGCGATCGCCAACATCACCAAGCGGCTGCTCCAGGACGGGCTGATCGAGGAAGCCGGCCAGCGCCGCGGCGGGCGCGGCCAGCCGCCGACCAAGCTCGTCGTGCGCGGCGACGCCTGCTACTCGATCGGCGTTAATATCGACCGCGACCACATCACGATCGTCCTGGTCGACTTCGCGGGCCGCACGATCGCCCGCGTCTCCGAGGAAGCCGATTACGCGCTGCCCGACCATGTCCGCTCGCTCTACCGGCGATCGATCCGGAAGATGCTGCGCAAGGCCGATATCGACGCGTCGAGGCTCGTCGGCCTCGGCGTCGCGGTGCCCGACGAGCTCGGCCATGTCGACCTGCCGGGCCGGCCGGCGGCCTATGCCGCATGGGACAGCGTCGACATTGCCGAGCTGTTCGACGAGCCATTCGACCTCAAGATATTCATCGAGAACGACGCCGCGGCGGCGGCGATGGGCGAGATGCAGCTCGGCCTGGGGCAGAAAAACAACAGCTTCTTCTACATCCTGATCTCGTCGGGCCTCGGCGGCGGGCTGGTAGTCGACGGCGCCTATTTCCGCGGCGCCGACGGGCGCAGCGGCGAGCTGGGTTTCATGCGCGCGCCCGGCAGCGGCGAACAGATCCAGGCGCTCGTCTCGCTCTCCGGCCTCGCCCGCTGCCTCGAGGCGAAAGGCCTGGAACTGGGCGAAGTGATGCACGGCCCGGTCTCCGCCGGGGCGCAGGCATGCCTCGCCGAATGGATCGAGCGCGCCGCGAAGCAGCTCAGCGTGCCGCTCGACGCCGTGAACTGCCTGATCAACCCCGCGGTGATCCTGATCGGCGGACGGTTGCCGACCAGGCCGCTCGACCAGCTCGCGGCGCGGATCAACGAGCTGATGCAGGCGCGGGCGACGATGCTGCCCGCGGTGGCGCCGGTCGCGCGCGCCGCGCTGTCGGAGGACGCGCCGGCGGTCGGCGCCGCAATCCTGCCGTTCAGCCATTTCCTGCTGCCCAAGCCGGGCGCGCTATGGAAGGCGAACGGCGGCGGCGAGGCGCAGGCGGCGCTGGTTTAGGCTCTGGTTGTCACCGCGGCACACGGCCGAAGGAGGGCGGTCGCTCCTTCTTCGCGGCGCCGAAGCGCGACGGCGCGGCGCCCATCTCGAAGACGAGCTCGCCACCCTTCGCCAGCTCGGCATGCGCGATCCAGTTGCGCGTCCAGGGGCGGCCGTTCCATCGGACCGACTGGACATAGGGCAGTCTGGGCCCGTTGCCGCGCGCCGTAACCGTGAGCAGCTGCCCCTCGCCCAGCCGCACCTCGGCCCGGTCGAACAGCGGCGAGCCGAGGACATAGACCGCGCTCACCGGGTCGACCGGATAGAAGCCGAGCGCGCTCAGCACGAACCAGGCGCTCATCTGGCCGCAATCGTCGTTGCCGATCACGCCGTCGGGATCGTCCTTGTACATTTCGACGAGCAGCCGACGCACCATCGCCTGCGTCTTCCAGGGCGCGCCGGCATAGGCGTAGAGGTAGGCGGCGTGCTGGTCGGGCTCGTTGCCGTGCGCATATTGGCCGGCCAGGCCCGAAATGTCGGGCGGGGCATTCTCGGGCAGCGTCGAAGGCGCAGTGAAGAAGGCGTCGAGCTTCTTCTCGAATGCCGCGTCGCCGCCGAAATGCTCGATCAGGCCGTAGATGTCGTGCTGGTTGAGGAAGGTCGCCTGCCAGCCATTGGCCTCGGTATAGTCGCGGTGCTTCTTGGGATCATGACCGAGCTGGACCGGGTCATAGTCCTTCCACCAGCTGCCGTCGGCGAAACGGGGCCGCGCGAAGCCGATCGAGGGATCGAGCACGTTGCGATAGCTCAGGCTGCGCTTGCGCAGCGCCGCCGCATCCTCCTTCGCGCCCGCCGCCTCGGCGAGATGCGCCATCGCCCAATCGTCATAGGCATATTCCTGGGTGCGGCTGACCGATTCCCAGACCTGATCCGCCGGGATATAGCCGAGGTCGTAATAATGGCCGCGGCCGAGCGAGGCATCGCTGTCCTTGAAATCGCGGTCGAATGCGCGCCGGCGGATGTTCGGCCAGGCGGCGGCATAATCGGCCTCGATCCCCTTGGCATGGGCCTCGGCTAGCACCGACACCGAATGCCAGCCGATCATGCAGGCGGTCTCGACGCCCTGGAGCGGCCAGACCGGCGGGCCATAGGGGCTCTGCTGCGTCTGGCGGACAAGGTCCCGCGTGAACATCGCCGCGCGCTCGGGCTGGATCAGCGTCAGCAGCGGATGGAAGGCGCGATAGGTGTCCCAGAGCGAATAGGTGCTGAAGGCCGGCGCGTCGGCGGGCGCATCGTGCACTTCGCGATCGAGCCCGACATAGCGGCCATCCCGGTCGGTGAAGAGCGTCGGCGCAAGGGAGCAATGATAGAGCGCGCTGGCGAGGATCGTCCGCTGCGCCTCGGTCCCGCCCTCGACGCGGATCCGGTCCAGCTCGCGCGCCCAGGCGCGGCGCGCTGCGCTGGCCGTGCCGTCAAAGTCCCAGCCGGCCGCCTCGGCGGCCAGCGCTGCCTTGGCGCCATCGACATCGACCGCCGAGATGCCGGTCTTGACCAGGATCGGCTCGCCGCCGGCATCGTCGAAGAACAGCGCCGCCTTGAGCCGATTGCCGGCGATGCCGGTCGCCCCGGCCGGCGCCGGCTGGTCGCCGTCGCCGAAGAACTGCACCCGGCTCGGCCTGCGCGACAGCCGCATCGCGAAATGGACCTGCCGCCCCTTCGCCCAGCGATGGACGCGGCGGCTCCCGGTCAGCATCCCGTCGGGCGCGAGCTGGAGCGACGCCTGGTCGATCAGCGTGCCCGTGTCCCATTTGTCGAGGATCATGTGCGCGAAGTCGATCAGGATATGCCCGGGTCCGGCGGGGAAATGATAGCGGTGGAGCCCGGTGCGCTCGGTGACGGTCAGCTCGGCGAGCACCCCCGATTCGAGGCGGACCCGGTAATAGCCGGGCTCGGCATGCTCGTCCGAGAAGCGCTGGCGATAGCCGGCATCGGGATTGTCGAGCGTGCCCGGCACGAGCTGCAGGGCCCCACGCGTCGGCACCACCAGCACGTCGAGCATGTCGCCGATGCCGGTGCCCGAGAGATGAGTATGCGAGAAGCCCATGATCGAGCCGTCGGTGCGGTGATAGCCCGAACAGGCGTCCCAGCGCGCATTGTCGGTGTCGGGCCCGAGCTGGACCATGCCGAAAGGCAGCGACGGGCCGGGATAGGTATGGCCATGGCCGCCGGTACCGACGAACAGGTTGGGCTTGGCGGTGGCGGCGCCGGCCTGCGTCCGGCCAAGCGCCGGCGTGGCCGCGCCCAGGGCTGCCAGCCCCGCGCCCGCCAGCAGCTGGCGACGATTTGTAGCGATCATGATCTCTCCTGCGTCAGATGCGCTCGGCGAGCAGCGCGGGCTTGCGTTGGACGAGGTCGAGGATGAGCTCGCCGAACAGCCCGTTGGTCCAGGCGAACCATTTGCGGGTGAAGTTGCTCGGATCGTCCTTGTGGAAGCTCTCGTGCATGAAGCCGGTGCCGGCATGGGTGGCCTTGAGCCAGCGCAGGCACTGGCGGATCACGGCGTCGTCCTCGCTGTTACGCGCGTGGACGATGATCGACATCGGCCAGATCATGTCCATGCCGACATGCGGCCCGCCGATCCCCTCGGCCGCGCTGCCCTTGAAGAAATAGGGGTTGCGTTCGCTCCAGGCGAGCGCGGCGGTGCGGCGGAACAACGGGTCGCGACGGTCGGCCACGCCGAGCAGCCCGAGCCCGGAAAGGCTCGGCACGTTGGCGTCGTCCATGAAGATCGCATTGCCGAAGCCGTCGACCTCATAGGCCCAGACCTCGCCGCCCTGCCCGTCGGGCATCCTGCCGTGCTTCGCCAGCGCCGCCTCGACCTCGGCGGCGAGCGCGAGCGCGTCCTCCGCCGCGGCGCCGTCGCCGCGCGCCTCGCGCTGGACCGCGGCGAGCATCCTGAGCGCCATCACCGCGAACAGGTTCGACGGGATCAGGAACGGCAGCACGGTCGAATCGTCCGAAGGGCGGAACATCGAATGGATCAGCCCCACCTTGCGCGTCGGCGCACCATAGCCGCCGAGCATCACCGTCTCGGTCGGCGACTTGTCGACCCGCTGGAAATGATAGGGTCCCGGCCCGTCCTTGCGCTGCTGCTCGCGGAAGGTGGCGACCGCGCGCGCCATCGCCTGGGACCAGAGCGCGTCGAAAGGCGTCTTGTCGCGCGTCGCGACCCAATAGGCATGGGCGAGGCGCATCGGATAGCAGAGCGAATCGACTTCCCATTTCCGCTCGGCGACGCCGGGCTTCATGTCGGTCCTGTCGGTCTGCGACCATTCGAGATTGGTCCGCGCGTTCGGGTCCTTCATGAAGGCGTTGGCGTAGGAATCGATCAGGATGCAGCGCGCCTGGCGCGCGATCAGCCCCTGGAAGACGCGGCGCAGATCGGCATCCTTCGCGGCGAGATGGACATAGGTCTGCATCTGCGCCGAGCTGTCGCGCAGCCACAGCGCCTCGATGTCGCCGGTGATGACGAAGGCGTCGGGCTTGCCGTCGACCACGCCCATCTCGACCGTGGTGTCGAGCGTGTTCGGATAGCAATTCTCGAACAGCCAGGCGATCTCGGGATCGGCGATCCGCGCCTTAATTGCCTTGATCTCGGCCTCGACCGCCTTGCTCGCGAAGCGCCGCGCGCTCGCCGGCGGGCGCTGCGACACGAACGCCTGCGCCTTTGCCCCGCCCGTCAGCGCCGCCGTCGCGGCGAGCGCCCCCGCTCCCGCGATCATTTCGCGACGATTGAGCATTGTCTCTCCCTTCATCTCGCCGGCGCGCTCATCGAGAAGGGCGCGGCCGCCTTGTCCGCCGCCCATTGCCTGTTCGGCTCCGGGCCCATCACGAAGCGCAGCGTTCCGCCCTGCTGCAGCGCCTCGCGCGACAGCCACGCCTTGTCGTGGGGCTTGCCGTTGAACGTCAGCGACTGGACATAGACGTTCTTCGCCGAATTGTTCTCCGCCTCGATCGTCAGCACCTTGCCCGAGGGCATGGTGAGCCGCACGCTGCGGAACAACGGGCTGCCGATCGCATATTGGCCGACCGCGGGGGTCACCGGATAGAAGCCCAACGCCGAGAAGACGTACCAGGCCGAGGTCTGGCCATTGTCCTCGTCTCCCGGATAGCCGTCGGGCGCCGCCGAATAGAGCCTGGCCATCACGTCCCGGACATGCGCCTGCGCCTTCCAGGGCTGGCCGGCCCAGTCGTAGAGATAGATCATGTGCTGGATCGGCTGGTTGCCATGGGCATATTGGCCCATGTCGACGATCTGCATCTCGCGGATCTCGTGGATCACCTGGCCGTAATAGCTGTCGTCGAAGATCGGCGCGGTGGTGAAGATCGAATCGAGCCGCTCGACGAACTTGGCGTCGCCGCCCATCAAGTCGATCAGGCCCTGCACGTCCTGCATCACCGACCAGCTATAGTGGAGCGCATTGCCCTCGGTGAACGCGTCGCCCCAGGCATAGGGGTTGAACGGCGCCATCCAGCTGCCGTCCTTGTTGCGCCCGCGCATCCAGCCGGATCGGGCATCGTAGAGCTTGCGGTAGTTCTGCGCCTGGGCGGCGTATTTCTTCGCGTCCTCGGTCTTGCCGAGCGCCGCGGCGAGGCGCGACAGCGAGAAATCGGCCGTGGCATATTCGAGCGTGCGCGCCGCGCTCTCGTTGATGCCCACGTCATAGGGAACGTAGCCGAGCTTGTTGTACCATTCGACGCCTTCGCGGCCGACCGCGCTGACCACATTGCCCTTGGCGTCGCGCGGGCGCCCCTCGGAGGTGGTCGCGTTCTTGACCATGGCTTCGTAGAGCGTCTCGACGTCGAAGCCGCGCACGCCGTTGATATAGGCGTCGGCGATGAGGTTGGCCGAGTTCGAGCCGATCATTACGTTGCGATGGCCCGGGCTCGCCCATTCGGGCAGCCAGCCCGATTCCTTGTAGGTGTTGACCAGCCCCTGCATGATCTGGCCGTCGAGATCGGGATAAACGAGCGCGAACCAGGGGAAGACCGCGCGCCACGTGTCCCAGAAGCCATTGTCGGTGAACAGCGGCCCGTCATGGACCTTGCCGTCATAGGGGCTGTAGTGGACGGTCTTCCCCCGCGCGTCGATCTCGTGGAACATGCGGGGGAAGAGCAGCATCCGATAGAGCGCCGAATAGAAGGTACGGCGGTTGTCGATGCTGGGATCGCCGACCTGCACCCGGCCGAGCTCGCGCTCCCAGGCGGCCTTGGCCTTGGCTTCGGTCGCGGCATAGCTGTCGCCGCCGATCTCGCTCGCGAGGTTGCGCTCGGCCTGCTCCAGGCTGATGAAGGACGAGGCGACCTTGACGTGCACGGCCTCTCCGTCGCGCGTCCTGAAGCTCACCACCGCGCCGACATGGCCGCCCTCGCTCGTTGGGGCGGCGCTCAGCTGCCAATTCTCGTCCCAGGTGCGGGTGACGGCGAAGTCATGGTCGAACTCGGCGACGAACCAGTTGCGGAAATTGCCCGGCACGCCGCCATGATTGTTGCGGACATAGCCGGTGATCCGCCGTCGCGCCGGATCGATCCGGACCATCGAGCCGCCGGCATAGCCGTCGAGCAGGATGTGCGCGTCGTCGCTCTTCGGGAAGGTGAAGCGGAAATGCGCGGCCCGGTTGGTCGGCGCCACTTCGGCGGTGACGTCATAGTCGGCGAGATAGACCTTGTACTTGTACGGCCGCGCCTCCTCGGCCTTGTGGCTGTACCAGCTCGCCCGCTCCTCCTCCCGGAGCTTGAGCGGCCCCGTCTCCGCGAACAGCGCGAAGGCGGCATAGTCGTTCATCCAGGGGCTGGGCTGGTGGGTCTGCTTGATGCCGTTGATCTTCGGGTCATCGTACATATAGCCCCAGCCGCTGCCGGGCTTGCCGGTGACCGGAGTCCAGAAGTTCATTCCCCAAGGCACGGCGACCGCCGGATAGGTGTTGCCGTAGGAGAGTTCGTAGCTCGAATCGGTCCCCATCAGCGGATTGACGAGATCGGCGAGCGATTCCTCGGCGGCGGCCTGGGCGTGGGCGGCCGCGGTCAGCAGCGGCGCAGGCAGGCAGAGGCCGAGGCTCGCGACGAGCGCGGCGGCGCCGCGCAGCCCCTGGACGAAGGTCTTCAACGGCGGTCTCCCCCTGGATGCGAAGCGAGCGGGCGCGGTTTTTCCACGCCTCGATCGGTCATCACCACCGGCCGGATCGTGCCGTCGGGCGCGAACGTCATGCGGTCGATCGCGACCTGCCGATGTTCGCCGACCTCGTCCCCGAGCGGGCGGCGGTGATAGACGATGTACCAGTCGTCGGTGCCCGGCACCTGGACGACCGAATGATGGCCCGCGCCGCGGGCGATGCGGAAATCCTGCTGCAGGATTTTGCCCATCGGCTTGAACGGCCCAACCGGGCTCGGCCCCATCGCATAGGCGACGCTGTAGTCGGGGCCGGTCCAGCCGCCCTCGGACCACATCAGATAATAGACGCCCTTGCGCTTGATCATGAACGACCCCTCGACATAGCCGGGCGGCGTGATCTCCTTGTAGCTGGTGCCGTCCGCGAAGGGCCGGACCGAGCGCAGATCCGCGCTCAGCCGCACGACGTTGCAGTGCTTCCAGCCGCCATAATAGAGATAGACCTGCCCGTCGTCGTCGCGGAAGGCGAACGGGTCGATCGGCTGGGCGCCGTTGTGGAAGGCGCCGATCAGCGGCTTGCCGAGCGCGTCGCGGAACGGCCCGCCTGGCCGATCCGCCACCGCCAGGCCGATGCCGCCCAGTTCCTCGTCGCTCTGGATGTCGTTGGCGGCGAAGAACATGTAGTAGCGCCCCTTCTGCTCGATCACCGAAGGCGCCCAGACCGCATAGGCCGCCCAGGCGACGTTCTCGACGCTCAGCACCCGCCGGCGCTTGGTCCAGTGGACGAGGTCGGGGGACGAGAAGGCGTCGAAATAGGTCTGCCTGCCATAGGAGGGCCGCACCATCCGGCGCTGACGCGCCTGTTGCTGCGCGGCCGAGAAGCGCGGCGAGGTCTCGGGCCCGCCGAGATCGTCGGAATAAGTGGGGTAGATCCAGTAGCGGCCGGCGAAGATGCGGATCTCGGGATCCGCATACCAGCCGGGAAAGGCGGGATTGGGCGCCGGCGCCGACCCCGCGACCAGCAGCGCCGCCGCGGCCGCCAAGCCCGTTCGCACCCTGCGCTTCATCCGCTACCTCCCGAACGCGTCGATACCCGTCAGATCTGTCCTGCATTTGCCCGCCGGAGAAAAGGCCGGAGGTGACCCAGGGGGAGCGGGTCACCTCCGAGGTCGGGGGCTAGATCACGCGATCAGAATTTGTACGAGAGGCCGACATAGGCGCGCCGGCCCGAATAGGCGTTCGAGACGAACCGGGCCTTGGTGTCGTCGCCGAGATGCACTCTCTGCTCGGACTTGGTCAGGTTGATGACCGAGGCCGTCAGCTGCAGATTGTCGAAGACATTGTACGACGCGTTGAGATCGATCTGCTCATAGGGATCGGAATATTCGTTCAGGCCCGACTGGATCCCGCCGACCACCTCGCCGCGCCGGTTGTACGAGGCGCGCAGCAGCAGCTTCGAGGTCTCGTAGAAGATCGAGCCGTTGATCTGGGTCTTGGCGCTGCCGACCAGCGGCGAGGTGCCGACCTTGGTGCCGTTCAGGCTGACATCGGCGACCGAGGTATCGTTGTAGGTGAAGTTGACCTGTGCGCCCAGGCCGAACGGCAGGGTGTGCTGCGCATAGAGCTCGATGCCCTGCGAGACCGCCTTGGAGCCGTTCGCCTGCGTCGCATATTGCTGCACGGTCACTTGCTGCCCGGCGACTTCGGACTGGATGTCGAGCACGAGCGGGACGATGAAGTCGGACACGTCCTTGCGGAACAGCGTTCCGCCGATGACCGATCCGCGGTGGAAATACCATTCGAGGCCCACGTCATACTGCCAGGCCTTGAACGGCTTCAGGTCGAAGTTGCCGCCATTGCCGAACCAGCCCGGCAGCGCGCCGAACTGGGCGCGGTCGTAGACGAACGCGGCCGAGTTGAAGGTCAGCGAACGCGCGCCGGCGAGGTCGCCATAGCCCGGGCGCGCGATCACCTTGGCCACCGCGCCGCGGACCACGAGGTTGGGAGTCATGTCCCAGGAGATGTTAAAGCTCGGCAGGAAGTCGGTATATTCCTTGTCCTCGCTGTTCGGGCTGAAGACCTTCACTTCGCGCTGGCTCTGCGGAAGCACGAGGCAGTTGCCGTCGGGGCCGACCGGCGGCGGGATGAACGGATCGCCGTTCGTGTTCACGCAATAGTCGTTCTCGTAATAAATGACGTCGGTCGAGACCCCCGACTGCTTGGTGTTCGCGACGCGCAGCCCGATGTTGCCGCGCACCCCGCCCGTCTTGAAGTTGATCTGGGCATAGCCGGCCCAGATGCGCTCCTTGATGTCGTAGCGGTTCTCAGGCTCCGGAACGCGCACCGGCCCGTTATAGGTGGCGTTCAGATAGCTCAGATAATTGTCCATGTTGAACGCGGGGAACACGTTGGTCGTGAACCCGCCCGCGATGTTGCCGATCGGCTGGCTCAGGAAGAATTCGGGCTTGGTGACCGCGGCGCCGGCGGTGTCCTGGTAGCGCAGCGTGTTGGCGGCGTCCGAATACCATTCGAACCGCCCCGTCTCGCGGTGGACGCGCCCGTCGCGCCATTTGGCGCCGATCTGGACCGAGTCGATGAAGCTGTCGAAGCGGCGCGTGACGTCGATCTGCGCGTAGCGCTGCGAGATCGAGCTGTTGGTGAAGCCCGAGCCGGTCGAGCCCAGATCGATCTGGGAGATGCCGTTCATCAGATTCTGCTGCAGCTCCGGCGAGAACTGCATCGCCACCGACTGATCGGTGAACGTCCATTGGCTGAGCAGATTGCCGTTGACGTTGCCCGCGGCGCCCGGTCCGGTCACCATGCGCGGCTTGGCCTGGGCGAAGAACTGGAACGAGGGCCCGCCGGTGGCCTTGGTCTTGCCGAGCGTGAAGCTCACGTTCAGGCGGCCGAGATTCCAGTCGCCATGCACGTCATAGGTGTTGGAGACGGTCTTCTCGCGGTCGTAATAGCTCTGCATCGCCGGCGTTTCCATCGTGCACGGATTGGCGTTGGCGCGGCAGCCGGTGCCTTCCGCCGGCACCTGGAAGGTGGCCGACTGCAGGATGGTGTTGCTCGGATCGAACGTCGCGTTGGTGAAGAAATTGCCATATCCCCATTCGGGGATCTTGATCACGTTGTTGACCTGGTTCCCCTCGAGCTGGAACCGGAAATAGTTGGCGGTGACTTCGAAATTGTCGAACGGCCGCATCTGCGCAGTGGCCTGGATGCCGAGCCGCTTGCGCTTCTCGATCAGGACGGACTGGTCGACCGACTGCGGCGCCCAATAGCCGGTATAATGCGTCCCGCTCCGCGTCGTCGTGCCGCCGTCCCAATAGGAGATCGCATCGTCATTGGCATAGGTGTTGCCGTTGACGTCCCTTGCGGGCGTCGCCGCCGCGTCGTCCGCCCACCAATGCCAGCTCTCGGTGTTCGCGCCGAGCGTGCGATTGGTGCGCTCCTGATAGGTCGCGCCGACGAGGAAGCCGAGCGTCTTGTCCGCATTGTGCCACGAGAGCAGGCCCGAGACCTGCGGCTCGACCTTCTTCGTGACGTCGGAATAGGTGCCTTCGACCGACAGGTTGCCGGAAAGCGGCTTCAGGTCGAACGGCTTGCGTGTCCGGTTGATGATGATGCCGCCGACGCCGCCCTCGTCCAGCCGCGCCTCGGCCGACTTGAACACCTCGACGCTGCCGATCAGGTTGGACGGCAGCAGCAGATAGTTGAACGAGCGCGAGGGATCGCCCGAATCCGCGGATGCGATGAAGTTGCCGTTCAGCTCGGTGAGCGTCAGGTCCGAGCTGAGACCACGGATGCTGACCCGGCTGCCCTCGCCGCCGTCGCGCGAGATGATGACGCCCGGCACGCGCTGGAGCGCGTCGGCGACGTTCTTGTCGGGGAACTTGCCGACATCCTCGGCAGTGATCACGTCGACGAACGCATTCGCGTCGCGCTTCTGCTCGAGGCTCTGCTCGATCGACTGGCGATAGCCGGTGACGACGATCGCGTCGCCTTCCTGCACCGCCGCGTCGTCCTGGGCCGCGGCCTGACCGGCCGCCGCCGGCGCGTCCTGCGCGTGCGCGATGCCGCCAAGCGCGACGACGGCGCTCGCCGAAAGCATCAGATCCCGCGCGATCCGAGACCGCGAGAAGACACGAGACCGCTCGATTCGCTGCACCTTCATACCGATTCTCCTCCCTTGCCGAGGCGTTTCCCGCCTCCGGCGTTTTGAATCGCACCCCGGCAACCGGACCGGCCGAACCCGTGCGACATTGCCGCAATCGATAATATAAAAAACAAATTGTCAATTGGATTCGGCCGGCCGGTGTTCGCCTGTCGACGACCCGTGGGCGCGGAGCGCCCGCGTGGGGGTCAGGGCCGCGACATCGAAGGCGGCGCGTCCTCGGGGGCGCTCCCCCAGGCCGGGTTGGGCTTCGGCCCCATGACGAGCACCAGCTTCGCGCCGTTCGCAATGTCGGCATGGCGGAACCAGGGCTTGCTCCAGGGCCGGCCGTCGAGCGTCGCCGACTGGATGTAGGGATTGCGTGCCGAATTGTTGCGCGCGACGATCTCGAGCGTCCTGCCGTTGCCCATCCGCAGCACCGATCGGTCGAAGATCGGGCTGCCGAGCACATAGACGTCGCTCGACGGATCGACCGGATAGAAGCCCAGCGCGCTCATGACGTACCAGGACGAAGTCGCCCCCTGATCGTCCATTCCGGGATAGCCATAGCCGCTCGCGTCGCTGCCATAGAGGTCGCGCAGGATCCGGCGGACCAGCGCCTGGGTCTTCCAGGGCTGGCCGCTCCAGGCATAGAGATAGGGCGCATGCTGGTCCGGCTGGTTGCCCTGGACATATTGACCGATCATGCCGGTGCAGTCGCGGCAGATGCCCCTGGGGCGATAGGGTTTGGCGAAGAATTCATCGAGCTTGGCGTTGAACGCGGCGCGGCCGCCGAGGAGGTCGATCAGCCCCTGCACGTCGTGCGGCACCAGCCACAGCGTCGACCAGCCTGACGCCTCCTTCATCATGAAGTTGTAATAGGGTTCGGCGGGATCGAACGGCGCGATCCACTTGCCGTCGGCGGTGCGGCCGCGGACGAAGCCGGTCGCGGGATCGAACATGTTGCGATAATTGGCGGCGCGCTTGCGGAACAGCCGCGCGTCGTCGGCCAGGCCCAGCCGCTCGGCATAGTCGGCGAGCGCATGGTCGTCCCAGGCATATTCGAGCGTCGTCGCCGCGCCGGCCTTGCCGCCGGCAAAAGGCGGGCTCGGATCGCCCGCCGGAATCTCGTCGGAGATCCAGCCCTGCCGCTGGTATTCGGCGAGATAGTCGCGCGGCCCCTTGGGATTGGTCGCGTTCCTGCGGAGATATTCCCAGGCCGCGGCATAGTCGAACGCGATGCCGCGCCTCCAGGCGCCGAGGTACAGGAACACGGCATTGTCGCCATGGAACGAGGTGTTCATGAAGCCCCGCTCGCGCGCCATGTCGAGCTCGGACCGCATGATGTCGGCGACTGCTCCGGGCTCCATCAGCTCGAGCAGCACGATCTGGTTGCGGCCGGTATCCCAGAAGGGCACCGGGCCGTAACGGTCATAGGTCGCGGTTCTCACCTTGCCCTCGGCGTCGGTGAAACGCTCGCCCTTGCGCGCGACGAGGCGCGGGCTCGCGAAGCTCTGGAACAATGTCGAGTAGAAGAGCCGGCGCTGCCCGGCCGTCCCGCCGCTGACCGTGACGCGGTTCAGCAGCGCGGCCCATTCGGCGCGCGCGACCGCGTGGACCGCGTCGAAGTCCCAGCCCGGATTCTCGGATTGGAGCCGCTGCTCCGCTTCGGCAGGGCTGTGGCCATGGGCGATCTTGACGAGCACCATCTCGCCCTCGCGCGTGGTGAAGTCGAGATAGCTTCCGGCGAAACTGCCTTCGACGCGCCGGGCATCGGGCGTCACGTCCTTGTCGCCGATGCCATAGCCGCGGGCGTCGCCGGGCGCCTTGCGGAAGGTGCCGTGGCCGGCGAAGGGCTTCGAGAATTCGGCGATGAAGTAGCGGCCGTCGGGAGCGTCCTTGTCGCCCCGGGCGGCGGCCATGCCGCGCACGGTGCGGTCGCCGACGATCTCCACCTCGCCCCCCCGGCCGGGCAGGTTCAGGATCACGTGCGCCCGATCGCTCGCCGGAAAGGTGAAGCGCATCATGCTGGTCGACCGCGTCGCGGTCAGCTCGACGCGGGTCCGGAACGTGTCCAGATACACCGAATAATAGCCGGGCGAGGCGGCCTCGCGCGCCTTGTCGTAATAGGCCTGGCTATAGACCGGCGGCACCGTCCAGTCGCCGACCACGGGCATCAACATGGGCTGCGCCCGCGCGCCATAGGAGGGTCCGCCGCCGCCGGTGAAGCCGATCATCGTCGGATTGGGGTAGTGATAGGGCGTCGCCACCCCGGTCGGATAAGTGAGCTCGACGTTGACGTTGACCGGCACCGCCTCGACCGCGCTGTGCGGCAGGCGCGCGCCCGGAGAGGTGAGGCCCGAATAGAGCGGCTCGCCGGGAGGGGGCGCGTTGCCGATGAATTCCTTGCGGTCCAGCGGCGCGGTCCCCATCCGCGGATCGGCCTCGTCGACGGGTCGGCGCTGCGATTGGGCATGCGCCACGCCGTGGAGCAGAAGCGCGGCCGCGACGATCGCGCGAGCCCGGCACCGACGAACAATGGAACGCGCCATGTCCCCTCCGTTGGAGGCGAGCCGGCCCGCCCCGCTCATCTTTTTGGTTTCGCGGCTCTCCCACGGGAGAATCGGCCACGCGATTGCTCAATTAAATAAATCATTTTGTCAAATTGAATGCGCGCGAGCGCGTGGCATCGCCGGCAAAAGCGCTTCGAGAAAACCGGGTGCCGTCAGGCGGTTGGCGGGAAGACGCCTTTGCGGGCAGCAAAGGCGGCGAAGAGCCTGGGCCAGCCCGATGCCGGCATCTGCGGCGGAAGCCGCACGCCGAAGCCATGGCCGCCCTCGTCGAAGACGGCGAGCTCGGCCGGCCTCCCAGCCTGGTGCAGCGCGGCGTAGAGCGCGAGGCTGTTCTCGACCGGCACGAGATCGTCGTTGCCCGCATGGACCAGGAAGACGGGCGAGGTATGCGCGTCGACCCGCGCCTCCACCGACGCGGCATGGCGCAGGGCCGGCGAGGCTCCGGGGCCGAGCAGATTGTCGCGCGAGCCGGCATGGGTGAAGGCGGATTCCATGCTGACGACCGGATAGACGAGGCCCGCCAGATCCGGCCGGGCGTCGAGCGCGTCCGCCGCGTCGACACGGGCATAGACCTGCTCCGCGTGCCGCGTCGCCAGCGAACCCGCGAGATGGCCTCCCGCCGAAAAGCCGAGCACCGCGACGCGATCGGGCCGGATCGCATAGGATGCGGCGTTGGCGCGGATCAGCCGCATCGCGCGCTGCGCGTCCTGCAGGGGCACCGTCTCGCGCGCGCGCCAGCCCTCGCCGGGCAGGCGATGGAGCAGGATGAAGGCAGTCATGCCCAGCGCGTTCAGCCAGGCGGCCTGGCTGGCGCCTTCATTGTCGATGGAGAGGAAGCGATAGCTGCCGCCGGGGACGATCAGCACCGCGGAGCCGTTGGGCCGGGCCGGCCGGCGCACCACGAGCATGGGCCGCGCCACGCCCGTCAATCCGCGGTTGGTGTGCGCGGGATCGTTGGGCTTCTCCTCGATGCGGCGGACGATGTCGGCACCAGTGCTCCCGGGAGGCGAGCCCGGCCATAGCGGGAGCGTCTCGTCGGCCGCCGAGAGCTGCGCCGCGGCAGGGAGGCCGGACAGCGTCAGCGCCGCCGCGCCGCCCGCCAGCAAGTGCCGCCGAGCCAGATCCGTGCCCTCCATCCCCAGGTCCTCCGATCAGGCGCGCCGCTCCCCGTGCGGCGCGTAGATTCCACATGTCCGCCCCGGTGCCAAGCCAGACTCGCCTTGCCTCCCCGATGCGCGCCGACTAGTTTCCCTCATGAAACAGGATTGCACCTGTAAATCAAGGAGAGGCACCGGTGTGGACTCGGCGACGATTGCTGGGCGGCGCGAGCGTCGTCGGGGCCGCGGCATTCGGCGGCTCCGCGCTCGCGGCGCAGGAAGTGGCGGCCGACTGGTCCTCGATCGCCGGCGCGTGGCGCGTGCCCGACTGGTTCCGCGACGCCAAGTTCGGCATCTGGGCGCATTGGAGCGCACAATGCGTCCCCGAGTTCGGCGACTGGTACGGGCGGCTGATGTATCTCCAGGGCCATCCCGCCTATGCGCATCACCTGAAGAATTACGGCCATCCCGCCGACACCGGCTTCATGGAGATCGAGAACCGCTGGAAGGCGGAGAATTGGGACCCCGAGCATCTGATCGGGCTCTACAAGCGCGCGGGCGCCAGATATTTCGTCGCGCTCGCCAACCATCACGACAATCTCGACACGTTCGACAGCGCGCACCATGACTGGAACACGCTGCGCGTCGGGCCCAAGCGCGACATCGTCGGGACCTGGGAGAAGATCGCGCGGCGCGAGGGGCTGCGCTTCGGCGTATCCAACCACAGCTCGCACGCCTGGCATTGGTGGCAGACCGCCTATGGCTACGACCCCGAAGGCCCGCGCAAGGGCGAGCGCTACGACGCGTTCCGGCTCACCAGGGCCGACGGCAAGGGCAAATGGTGGGACGGGCTCGATCCCCAGGATCTCTACACCGGCCCGTCGATGGTGCCGCCGGCGGGCATCGAAACGGCCAAGGCGATGGATGCGTGGCACAACGCCAATTCGGGGCGCTGGATGGAATATGCGCCGCGCGAGAATCCCCGGCACGTCGCCAAATGGCTGCTGCGGCAGAAGGACCTGGTCGAGAAATACGCGCCCGACCTGGTCTATATGGACAATAGCGGCCTGCCCTTCGGCCAGGTCGGAGTCGAGGCGCTGGCGCATTACTACAGCCACAACATCGCGCGGCACGGCCGGCTCGAAGGGGTGCTGACCGCGAAGCAGCTCGTCCCGTTCCAGCGCGCGGCGCTGGTCGAGGACATCGAGCGCGGCTTTTCCGACCGGCTCCGCGAGCAGCCGTGGCAGACCTGCACCTGCATCGGCGACTGGCATTATTCGCGCTGGCGCTACGAGCAGAAGGCCTATGTCCCGGCCGAGAAGGTGATCCAGCGGCTGTGCGACATCGTCTCGAAGAACGGCAATCTGCTCCTCTCGATCCCGGTCCGCGGCGACGGCACGATCGACAGCGAGGAGGAGAAGGTGGTCGCGGGCATCACCGGCTGGATGCGGCGCAACGGCGAGGCGGCGATCTATGGCTCGCGGCCGTGGCGCATCTATGGCGAGGGCCCGACCCGAACCTTCGCGGGGCACATGGCCGAGGGGCAGACCAAGGATTTCACGGCCGCGGACGTGCGCTTCACAGTGAAGGACGGCGCGCTCCACGCGGCCTTCCTCAAATGGCCCGAGGGTCCGGCGCGCATCGCCGCGCTCGGCAGCCGCGCGATGCCGGGGGCCGCGATCGAGCGCGTGCGCCTGGTCGGCGGCGGCGACCTGCGCTTCCGCAGGCAAGCGGACGGCCTGGCGCTGACGCTCCCGCCCGCCGGCGCAGGCGATTTCGTTCCGGTGGTGCGGATCGACGGGCGGGGGCTGGTTTAGCGCCTGGCTAGGGCCGCCGGACCGTGATCTCCCGCCCGGTGTACACGAAGCGCGCCGCCGGGTTCTCGCTGAAGTCCGGCGCCTCGGCGCGGCCCGGGACGTGGAAGCGGACCGAGATCGCGCGCTTCGCGGGCATGCCGTCATAGCTCCCCTGCCGCGCGCCGATGGTGAGCGTGCCACTCGCCTCGTCCCATCGCAGGGGCACGCGCGCGAACTTGCCCGCCTTGTAGTCGGGGCTCGTGCCGTCGTCCTCATAGAGCGAGAAGCTCCCGTCGGCGCCGGTGAAGACGTGGAGCACGATCGGCCCGCCGGGCTGCTCGCCGACATATTGGATCGCGGGGCCGGTGGGCACGATCGACCCGGCGCGGACATGGAGCGGCATCCATTCGCGCGGCGCTGCGGCGCGGACCGTCTGGCCGCCCTTCAGGAAGGCGCCCGTCGCCCAGTCGTACCAATCGGCGCCCGCGGGCAGGTAGACCTGCCGGCTGCGCGCCTTGAACTCGGTCACCGGCGCGACGAGGAAGGCGGGGCCGAACATATATTCGTCGTCGACGTTCCAGCCCTTGCGGTCGGCCGGGAAGTCCATCGCCAGCCCGCGCATCATCGTGCCGTCCCGGTGCCAGGTGTCGGCGGCGATCGTGTAGACATAGGGCATCAGCCGGTAGCGCAGGCGGTTATAGCCGACCATCGCGTCGTACATCGCGCGGTCCTTGGCCGCGATCTCGAAGATCTCGCGCTTGGGCGTCTCGCCATGGCTGCGGAACAGCGGCGTGAAGGCGCCGAACTGGTACCAGCGCAAATTGAGCTCGCGCCATTCCTCGACATGCGCGGGCTCCTCGCGGGTATAGCGGTCCTCGACCGCGAAGCCGCCGATGTCGTGGGTCCAGTTGGGGATGCCCGACATCGACAGGTTCACCCCCGCCGAGATCTGGTCGCGCAAGTCGCTCCAGCGCGCCGCGACGTCGCCCGACCAGAGCGCCGAGCTCGTCCGCTGCGTCCCCCCGAAGCCCGATCGCGTCAGGATGAACGGCCGCCGGTCCGGTTGCGCCTCGCGGAGCCCCTCGGCCATCCCGCCGCCATGGACCAGCGGATAGCTGTTGAACACCGCCGCGCCCGGCCCCGACGCCGGCGAGCTCATCTGCCAGGCGCGCTCCTCGATCGACAGGTTCGAGTGCCAGTCGGGCTCGGTCGCGTCCATCCACCAGGCGTCGAAGCCCTTGGGGAGCAGGTCCTTCGCGATCTGCTCGAAATAGAGCGCGCGCGCGCCCGGGGTATAGGGATCGTAGAAGGTGTTGGCATAGCCCTTCCCCACCCAATCCTTCTGCCCCGCCTCGAGCGGCCGGCGATAGAGCCAGCCCCTGGCGTCGAGCGCCTTGCCGTTTTCGGTGGTAGGGTAGAATTTGGGCCAGACCGAGATCATCACCCGCGTGTTGAGCGCGTGCAGTTCGTCGACCATCGCCTTCGCGTCGGGAAAGCGCTTGGTGTCGAAGCAGTGGCAGCCCCAGGCGTTCTCGGGCCAGTAGAACCAGTCCTGGACGATGTTGTCGAACGGGATCCCGCGCTTGCGATACTCGCGCGCCACCGAGAGCAGTTGCTCCTGCGTCTCGTAGCGCTGCCGGCTCTGCCAGAAGCCATAGGCCCAGGCGGGCATCATCTCGGCCTTGCCGGTGAGCGCGCGATAGCCCGCGATCACCTGGTCCATGTCGCCGCCCGCGACGAAATAATAGTCGATCGACCTGCCCGCCTCGGACGAGAGCCACAGCGAATGCCGGTCGGGCGCGGGCAGCGGGTCAGAATGGAAGAGCGCGAGATAGCCGGCATTGGGCTCCCATTCGATCCGGATCTCGACCGGCTTGCCCGCGGTCATCGCCAGCTCGAAATTGCGGAACCACGGGTTCCAGTTCTGCCGCCACGCGTCGAACACCAGCTTGCCGTCGGCATAGAGCTTCACATAGCTCGACATATAGGCGCGGAACTTGTGCACGCCGCTCTTGTCCGGCGTGACCGTGCCCGTCCACACGACGCGCTGCTTGCCGACGACGACGCCCGCGGTGTTCTGCCCGCTCTCGGGCGAGGCGACCGTCACGGCCTTCGCCTCGGCTGGCCAGTTCTTCTGGTCGCGGATGAACTGATAGTCGATGAAGGGCTCCTGCCGTACCGTCGCCAGCCGGTCGCCGAGATAATATTCGGCCTTCCAGCCGGGCTTGCCGCCGCTCGTGACCTTCAGCCCCTTGCCGACATGGGCATAGGGCTCGGGATTGCCGAAGCGCGTGATCGAGTTGTTGTCCCAGAGCACGCCATAGTTCCGCGTCGAGACGACGAACGGAACGGCGATGTCCATGTTGTGCTGGGCGAGCTCGACGTCCTCGCCATTGTAGTTCATCTGCCGGTTCTGGTGCTGGCCCAGGCCGAAAAAGCCCTCGTCGGTGCCGCGATTGAACTGCTGCGCGGTGGCGAGGAAGGGCTGGCCCTCGATCGTCACCGGCGCGAAGCGGCGGCCCGTCTCGTCGAGCACGAGCCGTCCCTTGGCGTTGCGGAACCGCACCTGGCCGTCGGACAGCCGGATCTCGGCGCTCGCCCCGCGCGACTTGAGCGTCACCAGGCCCTTGGCCTCGATCACCTCGGGATCGCCCGAGGCGTCGGCGGTCACCATGAAGCTCTTCGGAAGCGCGAGATCGTTGCCCGGCACCGCCGTCACGCGGAACGCCGCGTCGCCATAGGCCAGCACGCGTACGCGCTTCGCCGGCCCCGCTGCGGGCGTCACCACCACGCCATGCGCGATCCGCTCGACGGTCTGCGCCGATGCCGGGGCGGCGATCGTGGCGGCGAGCGCGGCCAGCGCGAGCAGGAAATGCCTCACCGTTTCTCTCCTCGTCTCGCCCGGGATCAGCGATAGGTGCCCATCGTCACCCGCAGCAGCACGGGCCGCTCGGTGAAGTTGAAGCCATAGTCGATCTGGTCGCCGTTCCAGAGCCGGGTCGTGACCCATTTCCCGTCGACGAAGCCGCCTTCCTCGGCGCGGATGAGCTGCGCCTGCTCGCCGGGCTTCGCATCGGCGAGCGCCAGGCGGACGCGAACCTGCGCGCCCGTGACTAGGAAGCTATCGGGGCCGAGCTGGGCGACGACCATGCCGCCCACGGGCTCGTTCGCCAGCGGGTTCGGATCGGTCTTGATCCAGGTCCAGTCCGCCTCGCCCATCTGCCACTGGCCATATTCGGCGGAGACGCGCCAGCGACCCATCACCGTCGCCTGGTCCTTCGCGCCTTTCGCAGTGCCCCAAATGGGGTTCTCGAAGGCGATTTGGGCCCAGTCGCGCGCGTTGGGGGCGAGCATCCGATAGGGCGCGGCGAACGCCTCGAGCGTCGCATCGTCGAGCGCCTTCGCGCCGAGCGGATAGTTGAAATAGCCCGTCGCATCCATGCCGAACGGCGAGAATCCGATCGCCCCGTGGCCCAGCGCGGGCCAGAGGAAGCGCGCATAGTCGCGCGCATTGCCGATCTCCGGCACCATCAGCGGATTGTCCGCCCGCGCATATTTGTCGAGGAACGCCGTCACTGCGAGCGGATCGCGATTATAGATGTCGGGCGCGAGCAGATCGATGTGCGGCGCGGCTGCCTTCCACACCGGAATCGCGTTCCAATTGGGTCCGCCCGACGGCCCGACCTCGCCGCCCTCGTCGGTGAAGGCACTGCCCAGCGCCGCGTTGACGTACATCGGCAGCGGCTTCGCCGCCTTCCCGGCCGCGGCGATCTCGTCGATGTAGCGGGCGAGGTGCCAGGTCTGGAAGAACTGCTCGGCGCGCTTGCCGAACACCTGCGTCCAGGTGCCGGGCTTGAGCCCCATCGCCTTCACCAGCTCGGCGGGAACCTGGCCCTTGAACAGGCGATCCGCCTCGGGCGCATGGTCGCGGGCGAGGCCATAGCTTCCGGCCTCGTTCTCGGGCTGCACCATGATGACGGTGTTGTCGCGGTCGATCCGCGCGAGGTGGCGCATCATCGCGACGAACGCCCGCTTGTCCGCCTCGAGCGTGCTGCGCCCGTGCGGGCTCAGCGCATAATGCGCGCTGCCGTCGGGCTTCCGCATCCGCGGAAAGCGCGCGGTGTCGCGCTTCACCCATTCGGGGGCGTAGGTGTTGCCGGTGTTCTTCCAGGTCGCGAACCAGAGCAGCACCAGCCGCACGCGCCGCTCGCGCGCCTGCCCCACCAGCGTGTCGAGCCAGGAGAAGTCGAACTTCCCCTCGACGGGCTCGACCTGCTCCCAGGCGACTGGAATCTCGAGCGTGTTGGCATGGAGCCGCTCGACCGTCTCCCACACCATGGGGAGCTGCGAGGGATAGTTGCTGGAGTTGTTGGCCTGCACGCCCAGCATCAGGAACGGCGCGCCGTCGACCAGCAGCGCATGCCGCCCCTCGCGGGTGATGATCCGCGGCGTTTCCTGCGCGAGCGCCGGAGCGGCAAGCGCGAACAAGGCGGTGAGGAGAAGGGCGGCCGCCCTTCCACAGACGAGCTCGACGATTCCCCGCCATCGCTGCATGATCATCCGCCATCCTCCCCGGAGCGCATCCTGGCGCTCATCTTTCCGCCAGCTTGTTAGCGCTAACGAATCTTCAGACTCACATCTACAAAATCCTGGTAGATATGAAAGTGCGGTCTTGGCGCGGGTGCGGCCATGTGGGTAGAGCTGATTCCGATAGGCGGAATGCCGCGGAAGAAAAAGGGAAGCGCGTGTCCGAACCGGCTGCAACGGGAGGGCGGAGGTGCTTCGCGCTCGATCTGGTCGACGACGCGGAGCTGATCGCGGAATATGAGGCGCGGCATGCGCCGGGGGCGGTATGGCCCGCGGTGATCGCCCATATCCGTGCCCAAGGCGTCACTGCGCTCGAGATCTGGCGGACCGGCGACCGGATGTTCATGATCGCCGAGACGGCGGCGGACTATCCGCGCCCCGTTCCCGTGCCGGAGGAGACCGAGCGGTGGGAGGCGTTGATGTGGCGCTTCCAGCGCGCGCTGCCCCACGCCCGGCCCGGCGAGAAATGGATCGCGATGACGCGGATCTTCAGCCTCGACGCGCAGGACGGCGAGGTCTGATCACACGCGGCTGTCGCCTTCGACGAGCTGCTCGGAGATGCGCTGCGCGGCCTCGCGGACCTGCTGCGCGCCCTCGCGCGGCGTCAGCGACTGGTTCAGCTTCTTGAGGAACGGCACGGTGAGCGCCGCCGCGGCGCTGCCGCCGCGCATCACCGGCGCCGAGATGTCGGTCACGCCCGCGACGAACTTGCTCGGCGTCATCTCCACCTGCCGCGCGCGCACTTCGTTGGCGTGCTTGCGGAAGGCGGCGAGTTCCTCCTCGCTGGCCGCGGGGTCGAGCAGCTTCTCCCAGCGGCGGCGCACGTCGTCGGGCTGGAAGGCATAGAGGATCACGCCCGACGCCGCCTGGAGCAGCGGCCGGCGATAGCCGACGCGCACCGAGAAGCCGAGCTGCTCGCTCGATTCCATCCGCGCCACCACGACCATCTCGCCGCGGCTATGCAGCGCCAGATGGCAGGACTGGCCGAGCGAAAGCGCGAGCTGGCGCATCACCGGCAGCGCGACTTCGATCAGGCTGCGCGTGCGCGGCTGCTGCATGCCGAGCGAGAAGAGCCGGTCGCTGAGGCGATAGCCGTCCGAGCCGGCGTCCTGCTCGATATAGCCGCGGAACTCGAGCACCTGGACCATCCGGAACAACTCGCCGTGCGAGCGCCCGAGCCGATTGACGATCCCGGTGAGCGTCACCGGCTCGCTTTCGGTCGCGAGCAGCTCGAGAATATCGAGCCCCTTTTCGAGCGCGGGCGCGCGATAGCGGCGATCCTCGTCCGAACTGGCCTGTGTTGCCACTGCTACCCCTCGCCTCCGGCGCCGAGCCCGCGGCGCGCCGCGCGCTGGACGTCGGCGGTGAATAGAAGAGAAAGTGCGGCTCGCGCAATCCGCAAGCGGCGTCGCGGGCGCGGCGCGCCCGTCACGCGTCCGCCAGCCCGCCGATCGCGCCCAGGCCCTCCATGTGCGCCGGCATCCCGGCCACCGCCTGGCCGATCGTGTGCCGCATCGCGGCGAAGATCCGGGCGAGGCCGGCCGGGTCCATGGTATCCGCCAGCGGATCGTGGCCCCGGGGCTCGATGCCCTGGCCGAGCATCACCGCCAGCCAGCTCGCCTCCTTGAAGGACTGGCCGGCGCAATCGGGGATGCGTCCGCTCGTCCGGAACAATTCGATCCGCTCGGCGAGCGCGTCGGGGACGGGCATGGTGCGGACATAGTTCCAGAACGGCGTGTCGTCGCGCTCGGTTGCCTTGTAGTGGAGGATGAGGAAGTCGCGGATCGTCTCATATTCCATCCGCGTCGCCCGGTCGTAGTGATCACGGCTCGCGGGGTCGAAGTCGCGCGTCGGGAACCAGCTCAGCAACCGCGTGATGCCGACATGGATCAGGTAGAGGCTGGTCGATTCGAGCGGCTCGAGAAAGCCCGCCGACAGCCCGATCGCGACGCAGTTCTTCTCCCATATGCGCCGCCGCCTTCCGGTGGTGAAGCGCAGCGGCCGCACCTCGCCCACCGGCTCGGCGTCGAGATTGGCGAGCAGCACCGCGCGGGCGCGGTCGTCGTCGGTGAAGCGGCTCGAATAGACATGGCCGTTGCCGGTGCGGTGCTGGAGGGGGATGCGCCATTGCCAGCCCGCCTCGCGCGCGGTGGCGCGGGTGAACGGCGTCGGCGGCCCGGTCCGCGCGGTCGGCACCGCGAGCGCCCGATCGACCGGGAGCATAGCCGACCAGTCGTCATAGCCGACGCCCAGCGCCTCGCCAATCAGCAGCGCGCGAAAGCCGGTGCAGTCGATGAACAGGTCGCCGAGGATCCGCCGGCCGTCGCGGAGCGTCACTGCGGCGATGTCGCCGCTCTCCGGATCCAGCTCGGTCGCGGCGATCATCCCCTCGATCCGCTCGACGCCGCGCGCCTCGGCATAGCCTCGCAAATACCGGGCATAGAGCCCCGCATCGAAATGATAGGCGTAGGAGAAGGTCGTGAAGACCGGTGGGGAATTCGCGGTCGGCTTCGCGAACTTGCCCGCCTGGGCCGCCTGGTGCGTCAGCGAATAGGCTTCGATCGGCGTGGCGTCGCCCAGCGCCCTCGCCCGCAGCCAATGCTGGTGGAACGGGGTCATGCCGAAATCGTCGCCATAGCGCCCGAAGGGATGGAAATAGCGCTGCCCCGGCCGCCGCCAGTCAACGAACTCGATGCCGAGCTTGATCGTCCCCTGCGTGGCGCGCAGGAACTCGCCCTCGTCGATCCCCAGGACGGCGTTGAAGAGCTGGATGACCGGGATCGTCGCCTCGCCGACGCCGACCGTGCCGATCTCCTCCGATTCGACCAAGGTGATCCGCGCGAGGCCGCCCAGCGCCTTGGCGAGCGCCGCCGCGGCCATCCAGCCGGCCGAGCCGCCGCCGGCGATCACGATCGAGCGGATGTTGCGGTTCTCCATGGATCAGGCCGCCCGCGCCGGGCAGAAGCGCTCGACAAAGGCCCGGTGCGGCGGCAGCGCATCGGCCGCGCGCGCGATCGCGGCCCGGCGCGCGGCCATCCCTTTCTCGAGTAGCGCGACATCCATCCGGTCGACGAGCGGGTCGTAGCGCCGCGGATGGCATTCGTTGCCGAGGAAGATCGCGACCCAGCTCGACTCCTGATAGCTCTCCTCGGCGAGGAGCGGCACGCGGCCCGAGGCGCGGAACAGGTCGATCTTGTGCGCCAGCGTGTCGGGCAGTTCCATCGCCGCGCAATGGCGCCAGAGCTCGGAATCGGTCCGCCGCGTCAGGCAGTAATGGAGGATCAGGAAGTCGCGGATCCGCTCGAACTCGTCGGCGGTGGCGCGATTGTATTCCTCGGTGATTTGCGGATCGAAGCCGCGGTCGGGGAAGAATTCGATCAGCCGCGCGAGCGCGGTCTGGATGAGCTGGATGCTCGTCGATTCGAGCGGCTCCATGAAGCCCCCGGCCAGGCCCACGGCCACGCAATTGCGGTTCCAGGCCTTGCGCCGGCGTCCGGTGGTGAAGCGCAGCAGCCGCGGTTCGGCCAGGGGCTCGCCGGGAAGGTTGCCGAGCAGAGTCTCGCGCGCGGCATCGTCGGCGAGGAAGCGGCTCGCATAGACATAGCCGTTGCCGGTGCGGTGCTGGAGCGGGATCGTCCATTGCCAGCCGCCCGCGCGAGCGGTCGAGACGGTGAAGGGCCTGTCGAAGCCGGTGCCCGTGCTTGGCACCGCCACGGCGCGGTCGCAGGGCAGCCAGTGGCTCCAGTCGTCATAGCCGGTCTCGAGCGCCTTCTCGATGATCAGGCCGCCGAAGCCCGAGCAGTCGATGAACAGGTCGGCCTCGAGCCGCCGCCCGTCGGCGAGCGTCACCGATTCGACGAAGCCGGTCCCGGACGAAAGCGCGACGTCGACGACACGGCCCTCGACGCGCTCCACGCCGCGCGCCTCGGCGTGGCGCCGGAGGAAGCGCGCATAGAGGGCGGCGTCGAAATGGAAGGCGTATTTGTACGCGCCGGCGGGCATGTCGCCGTCCGGGGCGGGCGGCGCGAAGCGGCCGCGCTGCGCCATCGCATGGGGCATCGAATAGGCTTCGATCGGCGTCGGATCGCCCATGCCGCGGAGCTTGAGCCAGTGATGGTGCGGCGCGATGCCCTCGATGCTCGCGCCATAGTCGCCGAAGCCGTGGAAATGGACGTTGCCGAGCCGTCCCCAGTCGCGGAACTCGATTCCGAGCTTGAACGTCCCGTTGGTCGCGCTGACGAACTCGGGCTCGGCGATCCCCAGCACCTGGTTGAAGGCCTGCATCAGCGGAACGGTCGCCTCGCCGACGCCGATGATGCCGATCTCGTCGGATTCGACCAGCGTGATGCGCGTCTCGCCGGGCTTCAGGAAGCGTGCGAGCAGGCTCGCCGCCATCCAGCCGGCGGTGCCGCCGCCGACGATCAGGACCGATCGGATCGCGCCTCGTTCGCTCACATCGCCACCTTCGCGCCTGCGCCGCATGCGCGCCAGCGGAAAATCGGCGGACGCGAGAACGCCCGCCGATCGACCGTCAGAAGCTGCCGCGGACCAGGAAGGCGATCCGGCGGTCGGTATCGGTCCAGCTGTAGCGCGGCTTGAGCGTGGATCCGCCGACGTCGAGATAGGTCCGCGAATTGAGGATGTTGGTCGCCTGCAGGCCGACCTTCACGCCCTTGGTGATGTCGACCAGGATCGACCCGTCGAGCTGGCCGTAATTCTCCGACCAGACCGGCCGGTTGATGTTCGCGGCGGAGGTCGTGAGCAGATAACCTTCGCGCCAATTATACGCGAGCCGGGCCGAGACGCCGAACTTCTCGTACATCGCCGCGATGTTGAAGCTCGTCGGCGAAAGGCCCTCGAGCGGCAGCGTCTGATCGGCAGCGTTGTTGATCTGGTTGGGATCGAGCACGTTGACGGCGGTGTTCCGTCCCCCCGAGCTGTCGATATACGTGAAGTTCGCCTGGACCCCGAGCCCGCTCAGCGCGCCGGGCAGGAAGTCGAAGAAGTGCTGATAGGCGACTTCGAAGCCTTTGATCTTGCCGTGATCCCCGTTCATGTTGCGCGTGACGAGGAACTGCAGCGTCTGGCCGTTGGCGGTGTAGGATTCGAGCGCGGAGCCCTGGAAGATATAGTCGCTGACGTCCTTGTAGAAGGCAGCGAAGGTCAGGCTGTTGGCGCGGCCGAAATACCATTCGAGGCTCGCGTCGAACTGGTTCGACTTGATCGGCCTGAGCAGCGGATTGCCGCCGGTTCCGAGATACGGGTTGCCACCCTGGACCCCGCCCGTCGAATCGAAGCTGAAGCTCAGCGTATTGAACGGGACCATCTGGTAAAAGGCCGGCCGGCTGATCGCCTTGGCCGCGGCGAGGCGCAACTGCAGATTCTCGGTCAGGTGGAAGCGCAGGTTCAGGCTCGGCAGCACGTCGGTATAGTCGTTCTTGACCGGAGCCGTGCTGAACCCGAAGCCGCCGCTGGTGAAGGCGAGCGCGAGGCGAAGCGGTTCGCATGCGGCGGCGTTGCCGGGATGCGCGGTCAGGCAGGCGGCATAAGTGACCGTGGGCGGCGTGACGACCGTCCGCGTGCCTTCGGCGGTGTTGCGTGTCTCGATCACGCGGACGCCGATATTGCCGTCGAAGCGGAGCGGGCCGTCGCTGCCGAAACGCAGCATCGCATAGCCCGCGAGCGTCTTCTCCCGTTGCGTGGTGATGCCGCCGACCGGATTGTCGCCCGCCGGCACGGCATTGGCATAGCTCGCGTCGGTGAGCGGGGCCCAGCCCCAGCCCGAGCTCTCGGTGGAGCGCAGATAGTCATAGGCGCGGCCGGTGCCGTTCGAGACGAGATCCGCCGTCGGGAACCAGGCTCCCGCTGGCAAGTGCATGCTGCCGCGGAACCAATTGTCGTAGGGGACGAAGGACGACTGATTGGGCAGGCCGGAATTCTGCGGGCCGCCGGCATAGCCGGTATCGTCGAGATAGACCGGCGCACCGCCGCCGCTGCCCCAGAATTGCTGGCTCAGCAGCGACCAGTTGTAGCCGGTCTGGCGCGTGGTCGAGTCCTTCTGCGTGGCCCGGCCGCCGAGACGGAACGAGCGCAGGAAGCTGTCGTCGCCGAACGTATACTCGACATCGGCGCGCTCGGCCCATTCGCCCGCGGTGTTGTGCTCGATATGATCCATCGCCGCGGCCCACCAGTAATTGGCCTGGTCGGCGAGGCTCGCGCCATTCTCCTCGATGCGGATCACGGGGCTGTTGCCGCGCAGATCGTAGAACAGATCCGGCCGCCGGGCGATCGACGCCGCGTCGGTGCCCACGCCGAACTGGCTGAAGGCAGTCATGCTGACGATCTCGGCCTTCGAGCTCACGCGCTGCACGTCTGCGCTGAAAGCCCAATGGTCGCCGGGCGTCCACTTGATGTTGCCCGAGAAATCGCGCGTCACCTTGTGCGAGCCGCCATAACGGGTGTCGAAGGTGAGGCCGGCATTGGCGAGCTGGCCGCTGGTCACCACGCCTTGATTGTCGAAGGTGGAATTCGCGTCGACCGGCAGCTGGAACTCGTAAAAGGCGCCGGCATATTCGATGTCTTTCGGATCGGCCGAGGCGACGAAGGCCTCAGCCGTGATCGTCAGGTCGGGCGACGGGCGCCACTGCACCGATCCGTCGACCGCGAAGCGCTTCTGCTGCCAGTCGATCCGCCGCCAGCCGAGCGACACCGGCGAATAGACGGTATTGCCATTATAGGTGGTCGGATCGTAGCGGCCCGTCTGGATCGAGTCGGTGCGGTTGCCGATATTGTTGAGGCTCGCCGAGGCGAGGATACCGATCTCGCCGATGCCGGTGTCCCATCGCTTGGCAGCGAGCCCGCTCACCGACCAATAGCCCTTCTCGCGCAGGTCGGCGTAATTGAAGTCGCCCGAGATGGCGAGGATGTGGTCGGGCCCGTCGAGCGGCTTGCGCGTGCGCAGGTTGACGATACCGCCGATGCCGCCTTCGACCAGCTCGGCCGAGGGATTCTTGTAGACGTCGACCCCGGCGAGGAGATCGGCCGAGACGTCCTCGAAGCTGAGGCCCCGGCCGCTGTTCGCCGAGAAGATATCCCGTCCGTTGGTCTCGGAACGCACCCAGGAAAGGCCGCGGATGAAGACCGCGCCGCCTTCCGAGGCGAGGCGCGCAGGATCGCGATTCTCGTTGGTGCGCTGCAGCTGGACGCCCGCGATGCGCTGGAGCGCCTCCGAGACGCTGCGATCGGGAAGCGCGCCGATGTCCTGCGCCGTCACCGAGTCGACGATCTGGTCCGCATTGCGCTTGATGTTCTGCGCGCTCTCGAGCGAGGCTCGGATGCCGGTGACGATGATAGCGTTGTCATCAGAGACTTGCTGATCGCTGCTGTCCTCGGACGCGGTCTGCGCCCAAGCCGCTCCGGGCGTTGCGAGCGCGGCCGCGAGAAGCGACACGCCACAGAAAAAAGGAACGCGCCGCGCGCGGTTGGCGATTTTCATCGATACCTCCCCAGTCGGCGCTTTGTTGCGCCTTTTGCTTCTCGTTCGCCCGGCACCGGCCGGTCGTCCCCAGTGGCCACTCTCTCCGCTCGCAGAGCGTGCGTGAGACGACCCCAGGCTATTCGTTCATAAGGGAAGCGCTCGGCTATATCAACAGAATTCTTATGTGTGCCGCGCCATTTCAAATATGAAACGGCATCCGCGCGCTCATGCCCGCCATTCGATCCAATCGCCATAAGGATGGGAGATCGCGAGGAGGCGCGTGGCTCCGCCGGGCCAGGAAGTGAGCGTCAGCTGCACTTCGCTGCGCGAGGCCGTCCATTCGAAGCCGATCCAGGCGAGCGGCCGCGCCTCGGTCGCGCGCGCGCCGGCGCCGTGCAGCATGTCGGCGAAGGCGCAGCGCGCATCGCCGCTCAGATATTGCAGCACCATCGAATGGAAGACGACGCGGTAGCGCCCTGCGGGCTGCGGCTCCGCCAGCCGATCGGCCAGCCAGCCCAGCGCATCCGCCCGCTCGACCCTCGGCGGGAAATGCCGCGCGAGCTCCAGCGCGCTCTCGAGCCGCCGCGCGCGCATGTGCTGGTCCGCCCATACATAGGCGAACAGCCGCTCCCGCGTCGCCGCGTCCTGGGGGTCGAGCGGTTTCAAGTCGACGCCGCGCGCGGACACGACCTCGAGCGGCGCCGCCTCCGGCGCCGGACCGCGCCATTCGGGCGCGATCCGGACCGGCGAGGACGGATTTCCGGCACGCGTTCCGCCGAGGTCATAATCGTAGCGCGCGAGATTGAGGTTCAGGCCGCAGCTCGATCCGATCTCGAGGAGATCGGCGGGCATCCCCGTCTCGTTCCGCAGCAGCATCAGCGCCGCGCTGATCGCTGCGGCCCGGGCGACCTCGTTGGTCTGGGTAGGGCTGCGCATCCACTCGGCGATGAACCGGTCCTCGGCCCGGAGCGCCGCGGCCACGCCCGTGTCGAAATCGTCATGCTGATGCCGGAACAGCGCCGCCAGCGCCGACGGCGCGCCGCGCCTGGCCAGAGCGTGCATCGCGGAATTGAGCCGCAATCCGAGCGCCGCCGCGGCGGGATCGGTCGGCCATCCGGCGATCAGCGTGGCGGTCCGCGGCCCGAGCTCGAGCTGCCGGTCCGCGGCATCAAGGATCTCGGCAACGAACGGCGAGCCGAGCGCGCGGGCCACCCGGGACTGGCGCCGGAGCTCCGAACGCCCTCCGGCATGGACCATCATATTCATCGGATTCCCCCTCTCGCACGGCACGATCCGATCCCTTGCGCACGGGTCGGGGCCGTTGCGGCGACCTGTTTGGATTCGCGCACCGGCTTCAGAATGCCTGCCAGTCTCCCGATGCCTCCGGACGGATGAGCGCCGGCACCGCCGCTGCGGGGAGCGGACGTACCGGACCCGCGAAGCGATCGGCGCCCCCCGAAGCCTTGTACTTGGCGACGCTGCCCACATTGAAGCGGTTGGCCTGCTCGGCGAGATCGGTGACTTCGCTCACCAGGTTGCGCGCCGCGGCCGAGGTCTGCTCGACCATCGCGGCGTTCTGCTGGGTCGCGTGGTCCATCGTCCCGATCGCCTTGCTGACTTCGCCGATCGTGCTCGACTGCGCCTGGTTGTCCTCGGCGATGCGGCCGAGCAGCGCATGGACTTCACCGACGTCGCCCGAGATGTTGGCGAGCGCGGCGTCGACCTTCTGCACCATGGTGACGGCGTCGCCGATGTCGGCCTGAGTCGCGGTGAGCTGCTCGCGGGCGTGCCCGGCCTCTTCCTCGGCGCGCATCGCGAGTGCCGAGACCAGGTCGGCGACCACGGCGAAGCCGCGGCCCGCTTCGCCGGCGCGGCCAGCCTCGACGGCGGCGTTCATTGCCAGGACGCGGGTCTGGAAGGCGATCTTGTCGAGACCCTCGATGACCGAATCGATGCCCTTGGCGCTCTCCGACACGCGGTTCATGGCCTGCACCGCGTCCTCGGCGACCTCGCGGCCCTTCGATACGGTCTCGATGGCGCCATTGGCGCGATCGACGGTCTGGGTCGCGGCGGTGGCGGTCGCCTTGAGCCGCTGGTCCATCTGCGTCACGGCGGCCGAGGTTTCCTCGAGGCTCGCCGCATTGGCTTCGGTGCGCCGCGCGAGGTCCTCCGACGCCTGGGCGATCTCGTTCGATCCGGTGTGGATCGTCGCGGTCGCTTCGGCCACCGAGGCGATCAGCGCGCGAAGGCTGGTGATCGCCGCGTTGAAGTTGGTCTTCACCGTGGCGTAGCTGCCCGGGAACTCGCAGTCGATCTCGCTGGTGAGATTGCCGCCGGCGAGCTCGGACAGGTGCGTGGAGACCGTGTCGACCACCATGCGCTGCGCCGCCTCGGACCGCGCGGCCTCGGTTTCCGCCGCCTGCTTGGCGATCGCCGCGTCGCGGAAGACGAGCACCGCGCGCGCCATGTCGCCCAGCTCGTCGCGCCGTTCGGTGTCGGGCACCGCGATGTCGCTCTTGCCGGCCGCCAGCTCGCCCATCGCGCGCGTGAGCTGAGTCACCGGGCGGGCGATCGAGCGGCTCAGCAGCATCGCGAGCGTGACCGCGATGCCGATCAGCGCGATCGCGCCGACGATCAGCGTGAAGCGGGCGGTCGCGATCGCGCCTTCCTGACGCGCCGAATTCTGCTCGATCAGCTTGACCTCGTCGTCGCGGATGTCGCGCAGCGGGAGCACCGCGTCGCTGACCAGCACCGCCTTGCCCGCGTTGCGAACCTCTTCCTGGGCGGCGTCGCGCTGGCCGGCCTTGACGCGCGCGATCAGGCGATCGCCCCATTTCTTGCGCCACTCGAGCGTCTCGGTGCGCGACTTGAGCACCAGCTCGCGCTTCCGGGGATCGGGCAGCAGCTGCTCGAGCTCGACCGAAGTCTTGTCGTATTCGTCGCGGCCTTCGTAATAGGATTTGAGATAGCTGTCGTCGCCCGTCACGAGAAAGCCGCGAAGCTGGCTGTTCTGCCGCAGGAGCGCGGTCTCGAGCGCAAGCGACTTGGCGTGGATCGACTGGCTGAGATTGTTCCCGTCGGTCGTCGAGCCGATCATCGTGATGTTCATGAAGAACACGAGCATCACGACCGCGGCCGACGCGCAGATCGCGAGGAACGACAGTCCGAGCTTCCTCGGGATCTTCATCGATTTGAACATCATAGTCTCTTTTCGTTTCCAGGGACCCGAAGCAGCCTGCGGCCGGCGCGCGAGGCGCCGGCCGCAGGCCATGCGTTAGAAGGAGAAGCGGAGCGATCCCGAGATCGTGCGCCCGTTGATCGTCCGGGCGAGGACCATCCCGCTCGCGGGGATCGTTGCCTGGGTGACCTCGGCGACGCCGAGCGTGTCGAACAGGTTGTTCGCGTTCAGCATCAGCTGCA
>CBIFVW010000002.1:0-48066 GCA_966186155.1 uncultured Sphingomonas sp. | reverse complement strand
AAGGAGATCGGCACGCTGATCCAGGCGATGGGCACCGGCATCGGCCGCGACGACTTCAACCTCGAGAAGCTCCGCTACCACAAGATCGTCATCATGACCGACGCCGATGTCGACGGCGCGCACATCCGGACGCTCCTGCTGACCTTCTTCTACCGGCAAATGCCCGAGATCATCCAGGCCGGGCACCTCTACATCGCCCAGCCGCCGCTCTACAAAGCCTCGAAGGGCCGTTCGGAGGTGTATCTCAAGGACGATGCCGCGCTCGACCAGTATCTGGTCGAGGCCGGCGTCCAGGCGACTCGGCTCGAGACCAACGAAGGCCCGATCTTCGGCAGCGAGCTCGAGAAGCTGGTCGATCATGCCCGGCGCATGCGCACGCTGATGCGCTACGTGCCGCGCCGCTACGCGCCCGAGATCGTCGAGGCGCTGGCGCTCGGCGGCGCGCTGGATCCGCAGGCCTCGCGCGAGGACCGGGCGGCGCGGCTCGAGGCCGTCACGCGCCGGCTCGACCAGACCGACGAGGACGCCCGCTGGACCGCGCGCGTCACCGACGAGGGCGGCTATCATTTCGAGCGGCTGTGGCGCGGCGTGACCGATCATCACATCGTCGAGGCGGCGTTCCTGACCTCGGCCGAGGGCCGCAAGCTCCACGCGCTCGCCGCCGAGCAGGCCGCGAGCTACACGGCGCTCGCCAAGCTGGTCTCGGCCAAGACCGCGGTCGCCGAGGAAGCGCCTGCAGAGGACGGCGAAGAGCCGGTGGCGGCGGCCAAGGGCGAGACGCTCGTCGCACGTCCGGCGCAGCTGCTCGACGCCGTGCTCGCCGCGGGCCGCAAGGGCCTGTCGATCCAGCGCTACAAGGGCCTCGGCGAGATGAATGCCGAGCAGCTCTGGGAGACCACGCTCGATCCGCAGAACCGCTCGATGCTGGTGGTGCAGGTCGACCAGGCCGATGTCGCCGATGCGATCTTCACGCAGCTGATGGGCGACGTGGTCGAGCCGCGCCGCGAGTTCATCCAGGAGAATGCGCTGAGCGTCGCAAACCTGGACGTCTGATTCGAAGGAGGCGGGCTCCGTACCGCAGCTACACTTACACGCTGGCCTTCGACGCCGCCTGAGCCGCGCCTCAACGGAACGCCCAGCGCAGCCCTTCGCGGACTCCGCGCGTACCGATGCGCACCGCGGGCGCCGCGAGGCCCGGTCCGGCGAGCCCATGCATCCGCCGCGCCCAGCCAGGGAGCAGGTCGACCGCCGCGCCAAAGGTTAGCGCCTGGAAGGGCGCCACCGCGAGGCTCGGCGCGGGCTGGTCCAGCACCATGCGCGCCACTTCGCGGGTGCGCGCGTCGACGCGGAGCTCGGGCAGCATCGCGGCGACCAGCGCCTCGGCCTCGGCGCGGCTGCGCGGGATCGGATCGGCGCCCAGCGTCTCGGCGATACGCGCGAAATCGGCGAAATAGGCATCCTGCTCGGCCATGGGCATGCCGGGCTCGGCATAGCGGATCCAGGCGTCGAGGAAGCTCACTGCCTCGGTCACATGCACCCAGGCGAGCAGGCGCGGATCGTCGGCCGCATAGGAGGTGCCGTCGGGCAGCACGCCCTTCACACGGGTATGGACGTCGCGGACCCTGGCGATCGCCGCTTCGGCCTCCTCCCGCGATCCATAGGTCGTCAGCGCGATGAAGCGCGCCGTCCGCCGCAGCCGCCCGAGCATGTCGCCGCGGAAGGTCGAATGGTCCCAGACCCCCGCGAGCACCGCCGGATGGAGCATCTGGAGCAGCAGCGCCGCGACTCCGCCGACCATCATCGTGGCGACGTCGCCATGGACGCGCCACACCACCGAGCCGGGGCCGAACAGGCTCGCCTCGGGCTTGCGCTGGACCGGCTTCTCGCCCTTGGCGGAATCGTTGAACACCGCGCGGACCTGCCCAATCAGCGCGCGCTTGAGGCGGCCGGCAAGGGGAGCGGCGGGCTTCATCCGCCTTATCTGGGGAAATCCACCATTTCCGGCAACCGCGCCGTTTTCGTTCCGTCCGCGTGCTGATACGGTGCCATGACGTCACCCCGGGGATGGTTCCTTGTTCCGCTCGAAGCGCTTCCGCGTCCTGCTCCTCACTGCCGCCGCCGGACTGCTCGCCACCACCGGCGCGGCGCAGATGCGGCCGCTCGGCGGCGACGGCGTGATGGCGACGGTCGAGCGGCTGAGGCCCGGCCAGTATATCTGGCTGCCCGAGATCGCCCCCAAGGCCCGATGCTGGTGGTGGTCAACATCGCCACCCAGCGGCTGATCGCCTATCGCAACGGCGTCCCGATCGCGGTCTCCACCGCCTCCACGGGCAAGCCCGGCCACCGCACCCCGACCGGCGTATTCACGATCCTGCAAAAGGCCAAATGGCACCGTTCGAGCAAATATTCGAACGCGCCGATGCCCTTCATGCAGCGCCTCACCTGGTATGGCATCGCGCTCCATGGCGGCCGGCTGCCCGGCTATCCGGCTTCGCACGGCTGCATCCGCCTGCCGCACGCCTTCGCCCGGCTGCTGTTCGACGAGACCGCGCTCGGCATGACCGTCGTGATCGTCAACCAATCCCCGGCGCTCCGCGTCGGCGCGGCACCGACCATGGCGCGGGCAGCCCCGGCCGGCCCCGCGACCTGGCGTCCCGAGCTCTCGCCCTCGGGCCCGGTATCGATCGTGGTGAGCGGCGCGGACCGGCGCATGGTGGTGCTGCGGAACGGCGTCGAGATCGGCTCGGCGCCGGTGGCGTTCGACGGCGTGATCGATCGGGTCCAGGCCTATGTCCTCCAGGACGCGAGCGGCGGCGACTATCGCTGGAAGCGCGTGCCGCTCCCCGGCGAGACCCGCGCCGCGATCGACGCCCCCGCGCCCGGCGCGGGCCGCCTCCAGGGCAGCGATCCCTTCCGCCGCGCGCTCGCCGGCGTGGTCGGGCCGGGCACCACCATGGTGGTGATCCCCGATTCGCTGGGCCTGGGATCGCCGGCCGGGCCGTCGCAGCGGACCGCGCTCATCGAGAACGCGCCGGCGCTCGACGATTGGCTCGAGGACGACACCGTCACCTCGACGCAATGAGCCGTCCAAAGCGAAACTAAACCCCTCCCCAAGCCGTTTGCCGTTGACCGCGTAACGTTTCGCAGTGCAGCAAAGCGCGCCATGGCCAGCCTCGCGATCACCAACAACCCCGATATCCGCTTCCTCGGACGCCTGCTCGGCGACGTGATTCGCGCCTATGGCGGCGAGGAGCTGTTCAAGCGGATCGAATATATCCGCTCCACTTCGGTCGACCGGGCGCGCGGCGTCGCCGGGGCCGGTGCGGTCGATCGCGGGCTCGATCGGCTGACGCTCGACGAGACGCTCGACTTCACGCGCGGCTTCATGCTGTTCTCGATGCTCGCCAATCTCGCCGAGGATCGGCAGGGGGTCGAGGCCGAAAAGCATGCGGACGTCGCCTCGGCGCTCGAGCGGCTGGCGGCGGAAGGGATCGGCCGGGACCAGGTGATGGCGCTGCTCGACCATGCGCTGGTCGTCCCGGTGCTCACCGCGCATCCGACCGAAGTGCGCCGCAAGTCGATGATCGACCACAAGAACCGGATCGCCGAGCTGATGGCGCTCAAGGACATGAAGGTCGAGGAGACCGAGGACGGCGACAAGGTCGACGAGGCGATCCTGCGCCAGATCGCGCTGCTCTGGCAGACCCGGGTCCTGCGCCGCGAGAAGCTTGGCGTCGCCGACGAAGTCGAGACCGCGCTATCCTATCTGCGCGACGTCTTCCTGCCGGTGCTGCCCGCGCTCTATGCCCGCTGGGACCGCGCGCTCGGCGCCCGCGCGCCGAGCTTCCTGCGCGCCGGCAGCTGGATCGGCGGCGACCGCGACGGCAATCCCTTCGTCACCGCCGAATCGCTCGAGCTCGCGCTCGCCCGCGCCGCCGAGGCGGTGCTCGGCTATTATCTCGACGCGGTCCACGCGCTCGGTGCCGAGCTGTCGATCTCGACCGAGCATGTGAAGGTCAGCGACGCGCTGCTCAAGCTCGCCGAGGCGAGCCACGACGAGGCGAAGAGCCGCGAGGACGAGCCCTATCGGCGCGCGATCTCGGGCATCTATGCCCGGCTCTCGGCGACGCACGAGAAGCTGACCGGCAAGCGCCCGCCGCGTCCCGCCGCGATCTCGGGCGAGCCCTATGCCGCTCCGGCGGACTTCCGCGAGGAGCTGGTCACGATCGCGCATGCGCTGGCGGACGAAGGGGACGGGCCGCTCGCCACGGGCGGCGCGCTCGGCCGGCTGATCCGCGCGGTCGAGACCTTCGGCTTCCATCTCGCCACGCTCGACATGCGCCAGAACAGCGCGGTGCACGAGCGCGTGATCGCCGAGCTGCTCAAGGCCGCGGGCGCGTGCGACGACTATGCCGCGCTCGGCGAGGAGGATCGGATAAGGCTTCTCCGCCGCGAGCTCGCCAATGCCCGGCCGCTCACCAGCCCCTATGCGGCCTATTCGGAGGAGACCGCTTCCGAGCTCGCCATCGTCCGCGCCGCCGCCGACGCGCATGCCCGCTACGGGCGCAGCTGCATCACCCATTACATCGTCTCGATGGCGCAATCGGTGTCGGACCTGCTCGAGGTCCATATCCTCCTCAAGGAAGCCGGGCTCTACATCCCCGGCGAGGAACCGCAGGCGCACGTCATGGCGATCCCGCTGTTCGAGACGATCGCCGATCTCGAGGGCGCGCCGGCGATCATGGAGGCGTGGCTCGGCCTGCCCGAGGTCGCCGCGATCGCCAGGGCGCGCGGGCATCAGGAAGTGATGATCGGCTATTCGGACTCGAACAAGGACGGCGGCTATCTCACTTCGACCTGGCAGCTCTCGCGCGGCTCGACGGCGCTGAAGCCGGTGTTCGAGAAGGCGGGCATCGGCATGCAGCTCTTCCACGGCCGCGGCGGCGCGGTCGGGCGCGGCGGCGGCTCCTCGTTCGCGGCGATCCTCGCCCAGCCCAAGGGCACGGTGCAGGGCCGCATCCGCATCACCGAGCAGGGCGAAGTGATCGCGGCCAAATACGGCACCCGCGCGAGCGCGATGACCAACATGGAGGCCATGGCCTCGGCGACCCTGCTCGCCAGCCTCGAGCCGGAGAAGCTCGGGCATGCCGATGCCGCACGCTTCGCCGCGGCGATGGACCAGCTGTCGGCGACGGCGTTCAAGGCCTATCGCGGGCTGGTCTACGAGACGGAGGGCTTCCGGACCTTCTTCCGCCAGACGACGCCGATCGCCGAGATCGCGGGCCTGAAGATCGGCTCGCGCCCGGCGAGCCGCAAGAAGTCCGACGCGATCGAGGACCTGCGCGCCATCCCCTGGGTGTTCAGCTGGGCGCAGGCGCGAGTGATGCTGCCGGGCTGGTACGGCGTCGGCCAGGCGCTGGAGGCGTTCGAGGACAAGGGGCTGCTCCGCGAGATGGCGGGGGCATGGCCGCTCTTCGCCTCGACGTTGGCGAACATGGAGATGGTGCTCGCCAAGTCCGACATGGAGATCGCCGGCCATTATGCCGCGCTCGTCGAGGACGCGGGCCTGCGCGACGCGGTGTTCGGCCGGATCCGCGAGGGGTGGCGCCAGACGCATGACGGGCTGCTCCAGGTCACGCGCCAGACGCGGCTGCTCGAGAAGCATCCCGGCCTCGAGACTTCGATCCGCCTGCGTTTGCCCTATATCGAGCCCTTGAACCTGCTCCAGATCGAGCTCTTGAAGCGCCACCGGGCCGGCGAGGACGATCCGCGCATCGGCGAGGGCATCCTCCTCTCGATCAACGCGATCGCGACCGCGCTCCGGAACAGCGGCTAGGCGCCCCCCACTCCTTGCGGGACGAGGCGAGGTGAAACTTGCAATGTAGGATTTCGTCTGCTCCACACTGCGAGCTCTTTGACACCCGTGTAATTCCTCTCATGCGTGCAAGGGCATCCGGGCGCGCGATGTCGTGACTTTCGTGACTTTCCGCGCCCTCAATCGCCCAGGAACGGCGCCGCCACTTCCGCCGGCACTCGGACCAGCCGGCCGGAGGCTCGATCGAGAATCGCCCAGGTGGTCCTGGCCTCCACCCGCACCTTCCCGTCGGTGCCGGTGAACTTCATGTAGCGGTCGAACCGCGCGCCGCGCGGCGGCTCGGGGACCCAGGTCTCGGCGGTCACCGTCTCGCCCTCCGAGACGTTGCCGCGATAGTCGATCTCGTGCCGGGTCACGACCCAGATATAGGCGTCGCGATGCTCGGGCGGCGCGATCGCGTTCCAATGCGCCACCGCCACGTCCTGAATCCACTTGACCCAGACCGCATTGTTGACGTGGCCGAGCACGTCGATGTCGTCTGGACCGGCGGTGATCCGAGTGGTGAAGGAGGCCATGTCCGCACCCTAGCGCAACGGGCGGCGCGTGGAAGAGTCACCGGCGGATCGGCGCGCAGGGCAATGGCGGCTGGCCGGGCGCCTCGAGCAGCATGTTGTCGCCCTTGCCGGAGAAGGTGACGCGGCCGTCGCCATAGCGGATGCCGGAGCCGCTCGGCTGCTGGCGGAGCACCAGGGTCCGGCCGGCGCGCACGATCGTCACCCGGGCATTGTCGGGATCGAAGGTCGCCGCCATCCGCGATCCGTCGATGCAGCGGAACACGGTGCGCGAGCGGTTGTCGGCGGTCGGTGATGGCGAGGGCGCCGCCCCACCGGTGGAGAGCGGCTCGATGTCGGTCTCGCGGATGCGCCAGCGCTTCTGCTCCGGCGTGGCGCCGTCGATATCCGCGGCGCGATGAAGCGTGACCGATCCACGCGTCTCGAAGGCCCGTCCGTCCTCGAGCCTGCCATGGACTCGCACCGGCACGGTCACATAGCGCTGCCCCGCGCCCGCATCGACTCGGCCCGGAGCGCCGACTTCCCCGTGATATTCGCGGTATCTCGCGAAGCTCGCGGCGAAGGCCGCCCGGGGCGTGCCCAGCGCCTGGGGTTCCCACAGCGCATGGGCCTGGCCGTATTTCCCGGCCTCGAGCAGCGCGTAATAGGTCTCGACCACCTTCGCGGCGCCCTGCGCGCCTTCGTCCCCGGCCGGTGCGGCTTGGGGCGGAGACGCGGCATTGCCGGGAGCCGCGGTTTCGCTGGGGCTGGCCGTCGCGGCGGGCGGCAGCGGCGCCGGCGAGGCCTCGTCGCCGATCGCGGCGGCATTCGCCGGTTCGGCGGTGTTCAGCGCGGCCGCGGCGTTCTCGCCGCCCTGGCCGGTACAGGCGCCGAGCGCGAGCAGGGCAATGAGAGTCGGGCGCATCCGGTGTCCCTCCGTTCGGGAGCGGAACGAACGTCCTGCCGAATGCGCCTGTTCCGTCAATCCTCGAGCGGCCGGTTGCCGACAAAGCCGAGACGAGTGACGCCGGCGCGCTTGACGGTGACGAGCACCGCGTCGAAGCGGTCGTAGCGTGCCTCGGGGTCGGTCTGGAGGTGCAGCGCCGCGCCCGACGCCTGCATCGCCCCGAGCCGCGCCGGCAGATCGGAATCGGCGATCGGCGTGCCGTTCCAGAAGAGCGCGCCCTGCCGGTCGATCGCCAGCACCTGCGGCGGCACCGGCTCGGACACGTGCGTCCGGCCCTGCGGCAGGTCGACCGGCACCTCGTGCGTCGCGACCGGAACCGAAAGGATCATCACGACCAGCAGCACCAGCATCACGTCGATGAACGGCGTCACGTTGATCGCGCTGAAGGGAACCGGCTCGGGAACGCGGGCGGTACGGACCATGGCGCCTCTCCTCATTATGATGATGTAACATATCATCAAAGAAGAGGCGCGCAAGCCCGCTGGCGCGGCTCAGCAGCTCTCGTACTTCCAGTGCCGCCTCTTGCCCTCGCGCATCCACTGCACCGCCTCGGCGACGCGCTTCGCCTTGGTCTCGGGCCGCTTGGCCTCGGCGATCCACTCGCAATATTCGCGGCGGCAGCTCGGCGGGAAGCCGTCGAAGGTCGCCGCGGCCGCCTCGTCCTCCGCCAGCGCCTCGGCGAGCTCGGGCGGCACCTCGACTTCGCCCTTGGACGGAGCCTTGGGACGCGCCGGCTTGTTCTCCGCCATCAGCGCGGCCGCCTCGCGGATCAGCTGCTCGACCTCGGCCGCATCGGGCAGGTCCGCCAGCGACTCGATCCGGCCGAACTGGCCCATCGCCTCGCCTTCCTTGCCGGTGGCATTGTCCTGCCGGTTCCAGAAGCCGAAGCTCGCATGCGCCTTGAACCCGGCCATGTTGGCCAGGGGCTTGCCCCTGAGCATGAAGAAGGGATGCGACCATTTGATCGCCTCCTCCACTTCGGGCACCGCGGCGTGGAAGCGCTCGCGGATCCACTGGAGGATCGGCCGTGCGAACTCGGCGCGGCTCTCGATATAGGCGTCGACGCGCGGATCCCTGGACATGCCGCCATGTTCCGCCGCCAGGCCCGAAGCGTCAAGGCTCGAGCGCGTCCTCGTCGGCGTCGTCCAGGTCCTCGTCGTCCTCGAGCTCGTCGTCGTCGAAATCGTCCTGGATCTCGTCCTCGGCGATCGCTTCCTCGTCGAGATCGACATCGTCCTCCTCGCCGATCTCGTCGTCGATCATGCGCAGGTCGTCCGCATCGTCGTCATCGTCGTCGCCGAGATCGGGCGCGATGTCGGTCAGGACATTGCCGTCCGAGGGTCCCTCGTTGGTCGCCTCGAGGATCTCGGCGCGTTGGCTTTCGTCATAGCCCTCTTCGTCGAACCCGTCGTCGCCGGGGCCTCGTCCGGGAACCTGGTAGCCGCCCATCGCCTGTCCTCATGCTCGCGCCCCGCGGGAATCGCCGGGCTCCATGGCGCGAACGGCGGGGATGCCCTTGGCGTTCCCTCAGCTGGGCCGGAACATCCGTCCACGCTCGGTCACCGCTACTACCACGAACGCGGCGAGGCCCATAAGCAGGAAGCCCGTATAGAGCGGCACGGTGGTGCCGTCGAACGCCTGGCCGATGGCGGCTCCGATCAGCGCCGAGCCCAGGGTGGTGACGAAGCCCTGCAGGCTCGACGCGGTGCCGGCGATCTCGCCCATCCGCTCCATCGCCATCGCCGAGAAGTTCGAGGTCGTCAGGCCGACGCAGCCCATCATCAGCGCCTGGAGGAGCGTGAAGCTCCAGATCGATTCGTGCCCGGTCCAGGCGATGGCGAGATGGATGCCGGCGAAGAGGATCATGCCCGCGAGCGCGGTGTGCGAGATCCGCCGCATGCCGACGCGCATCACCAGCCGCGAATTGGCGAAGGAAGCCAGCGCCATCATCGAGGCGACGCAGGGAAAGACCACCGCGAGCAGCTGCGGCGCGTGGAACACGTCCTCCATGATCTGCTGCACCGATCCGATGAAGCCGAACATGCCGCCCGAAAGCAGGGTGATGCCGAGCGTATAGCCCACCGCCTGCCGGTCGCGCATCACCAGCGCATAGTCGCCGAGCACGCGCGCCGGGCTCAGCGAAAGGCGGCCCTCGCGGGCCAGCGTCTCGGGCATGCGCAGCCAGAACCACAGCACGACGAGCGTGGCGACGCCGGCGATCATCCAGAAGATCACTCGCCAATTGCCGAACAGCAGCACGAGCTGGCCGAGGCTGGGCGCGACGATCGGCACCGCCATGAAGATGATGAAGGCGAGGCTCATCACCCGCGCCATCGCGCGGCCGGCGAAGCAATCGCGCACCAGCGCCACCGAGACGACGCGGGCGCCCGCCGCGCTGGCGCCCATCGCGGCGCGCGCGGCGAGCAACAGGACGAAGCTGCCCGACACCGCCGCGACCGCGCTCGTCACCACATAGAGCGCGAGCGCGAGCGCCAGCACCGGCCGCCGCCCGAACCGGTCCGACAAGGGACCATAAGCGAGCTGGGCGAAGGCGAAGCCGAGCAGGAAGGCAGTGACGACATATTGGCGATGGTTGGGCTCGACGACGTCGAGGCTCGCGCCGATCGCGGGCAGGGCCGGAAGCATCGAATCGATGCCGAGCGCCGTCAGCGCCATCATCGCCGCGATCAGCGACACGAACTCGCCGAACGCCAGCGGCGCGCGATTGGCGGATCCGGAAGTGAGGTGCGGCGTCTCCATGGCTCCGCGCAAATGGCGGATCGGAGCGGCCGCGTCACCCCCTTCTTGCGCCATCCGGCCACAACATCTAGCGTATTGCTCGAATAACACGCATTCGGAGGACCGCCATGCGCATCGCACTCGTGCTGCTCGCTTTGCCGCTCGCCGCCTGCAACGGGGCGGGGACGAGCATCTCGATCGACGCGAGGTCCGATGGCGAGGGCAATTCGGCGGTGACGATCGACAACGGCGTTCTGGCGATCAAGGGCGAGGGCTTCCAGGGCTCGTTCCGCGTCCCCAAGGTCGATGTCGACGCCGCCGACTTCAACGTGAACGGCGTCAAGCTCTATCCCGGCTCGAAGATCAGCGACTTCCACTTGAACGCTCAGGACAAGGCGGGCGGCGAGGACAAGGGCAAGATCTCCGTCCGCTTCGAGAGCCCGGCCGCGCTCGCCACCGTCCAGGGCTGGTTCCGCGAGCGGATGACCCGGCAGGGCTTCAAGTTCAGCGATAAGGGCAACGGCTTCACCGGCACCACCGACGACGGCGAGCCCTTCACGCTCGACCTCTCGGCGGAGGGCGATCAGAAGGCGAAGGGCCGGATGGAAGTCGGCAGCTAGGCCCACGCACGCGCTGCCCGCTTGTTCGGCGGGCCGATGCGGGTCTAACTGGCGGCAATCAGGAGACTCGCATGGCTACAACCGTTCTCGACGAGATGCCCCTCGTCTCGATGGCCGATCAGGCCGCCGACCCCGAAGGCTTCGCGCAGGCCTTCGGCCGGTCCTTCCAGCGCTTCGGCTTCGCGATGGTCGCCGACCATGGCGTGCCGCAGCAGCTGATCGACCGCGCCTGGGCGATGACCAAGGCATTCTTCGACCTGCCCGAGGCGGAGAAGCGCGCTTATTTCGTCGAGGGCGGCGGCGGCGCGCGCGGCTACACGCCGTTCAAGACCGAGATCGCCAAGGGCGCGCAATATGTCGACCTCAAGGAGTTCTGGCATGTCGGCCGCGAGCTGGCCAAGGGCCATCGCTTCGAGAAGGACATGGCGCCCAATATCTGGCCCGATCGGCCCGAGGGCTTCAAGGAGACCTTCCTCGAGCTGTTCCAGGCGTTCGACGATGCCGGCGACCGGCTGCTCTCGGCGATCGCGCGCTATCTGGGGCTCGCGCCCAACTGGTTCGACCACGCCGTCCGGGACGGCAACTCGGTCCTCCGCCTGCTCCATTATCCCCCGGTGGACGAGAACGCGCCCGAGGTCCGCGCCGGGGCGCACGAGGACATCAACCTGATCACCCTGCTGCTCGGCGCCGAGGAGGCCGGGCTCGAGCTGCTCGATCGCGACGGCCGCTGGCTGCCGGTCAAGCCGCCGCAGGGCGCGATGGTGGTCAATGTCGGCGACATGCTCCAGCGCCTCACCAACCATGTCCTGCCCTCGACCACGCACCGCGTCGTCAATCCGCCGCCCGAGCGCCGCGGCACGCCGCGCTACTCGATGCCCTTCTTCCTCCATCCGGCACCAGACTTCCTGATCGAGACGCTGCCCGGCTGCATCAGCGCCGAGCGGCCGAACCGCTATCCGGAGCCGATCACCGCCCATGACTATCTGCATGAACGGCTGGTCGAGATCGGGTTGATCAAGAAATAGGGCGCGGCAAACAAATCCTCCGTCACCCTGAACTTGTTTCAGGGTCCAAGGTGCAGCTAGGGGGCGACGGGTGCGGTGCCTGCCGCACGTTGGATGCTGAAGCGAGTTCAGCATGACGGAGAATGAGCCGAGAATGACCGAACCGCTTCGCATCGCACTCGCAGGCCTGGGCACCGTCGGCGCGGGGGTGATCCGCCTCATCGATGCGAACGGCGCGCTGATCGCCCGGCGCGCGGGGCGGCCGGTCGAGGTCGTCGCCGTCTCGGCGCGCGACCGGGCCAAGGACCGGGGCGTCGACATCGCCCGCTTCGACTGGGTCGACGATCCCGCCGAGCTGGCGCGGCACCCGAAGGCCGACGTCGTGGTCGAGCTGGTCGGCGGATCGGATGGACCGGCGCTCGCGCTCGCCCGCGCGGCGCTCGCCGGGGGCAAGAGCGTCGTCACCGCCAACAAGGCGATGATCGCGCATCACGGCCTCGAGCTCGCCCGCGCCGCCGAGGACGCCGGGCTGGCGCTCAAGTTCGAGGCGGCGGTGGCCGGCGGCGTCCCCGTGATCAAGGGCCTGCGCGAAGGCGCGGCGGCGAACGAGATCGCGCGCGTCTACGGCATCCTCAACGGCACCTGCAACTTCATCCTCTCCAAGATGGAGGCCGAGGGCCGCGACTTCGCCGACATCCTCGCCGAGGCGCAGCGGCAGGTCTATGCCGAGGCCGATCCGAGCTTCGACATCGACGGCGTCGACGCCGCGCACAAGCTGTCGATCCTCGCCAGCCTCGCCTTCGGCACCCAGCCGGCGTTCGACCGGGTCGCGGTCACCGGCATCCGCCACGTCATCGCCGCCGACATCGCCGAAGCGGCGGCGCTCGGCTACCGCATCCGGCTGCTCGGGCTGGCCGAGGCGGGAAGCGAGGGGCTGTTCCAGCGCGTCCATCCGCACCTCGTGCCGGTGAGCCATCCGCTCGCCCATGTCACCGGATCGACCAATGCAGTGGTGGCAGAAGGCAATTTCGTCGGCCGGCTGCTCTTCCAGGGTGCCGGCGCGGGCGACGGGCCGACCGCCTCGGCGGTGGTCGCCGACCTGATCGACATCGCGCGCGGCGAGTTCGGCCCGCCCTATGCGATGCCCGCCGCCGCGCTCGCCGCCCAGCCCGCCGCCGATAGCGGCGCGCGCACCGGCCGCGCCTATGTGCGCCTGACCGTGGCGGACAAGGTCGGCGTGCTCGCCGAGATCGCCGCGGCGATGCGCGACGCCGGCGTCTCGATCGAGAGCCTGATGCAGCGTGGCGCCAACCCCGACGGCAGCGTGCTCGTCGCGATCGTCACGCACGAGGGTCCCGAGCGCGCGGTGGCGAAGGCGCTCGACCAGCTGCGCGGCTCGTCGAGCCTCACCGGCGAGCCGATGTGGATGCACATATTGGGAGAGTGAGCATGGCCGACGCCGCGACCGAGATCGCGCTGATCCGGATCGTCGACGCGCTCGATCGCGCGGTGGACGGCAAGGACTTCGCCGCCGCGCGCGCCCTGTTCGCCGATCGCATCTGGTTCGCCGCCGAGGCGCTCACCGGCGCGCCGGGATCGGAGATCGCCGCCGACGAGCTGGTGGGCGGCTGGGCGCGCAACCTCAACCGGCACAAGGCGAGCTTCCATATGCGGAGCAACCATCAGGCCGAGATCGCCGGCGGCGGCGCGGTCGTCCGTTCGGCTGGCTATGCCTGGAACCGGCTCGACAGCCGGGGCGACGCGCTGTGGGAAGTCTGTGGCGACTATGTCCACCGCTTCGTGCGCATCGACGGCGCGTGGAAGATCAACGGCTTCGAGCTCATCGTCCGCCACCAGCGCGGCGACTTCGCGGTGCGCGACACGCTGCCGCCGCAAGATTGAAACCTGACAACGTTAGCGGCATCGACAAGCTCCGCCGCCCTGCCTAATCGCGCGGCAAGTCCCATCGCTATCGGATCCCATCCCATGCAGCAGACCGCGACCAGCCATATCCTCGACCGCGTCCTCGTCCTCGAAATGGTGCGAGTGACCGAAGCGGCGGCGATCGCGGCCTCGACGCTGGTCGGCCGCGGCGACGAGAAGGCGGCCGACCAGGCCGCGGTCGAGGCGATGCGCGACGCGTTGAACAAGCTCTATCTCGACGGCACGGTGGTGATCGGCGAGGGCGAGCGCGACGAGGCGCCGATGCTCTTCATCGGCGAGAAGGTCGGCGCCGCGCAGGGCAAGGGTCCGGCGATCGACATCGCGCTCGATCCGCTCGAGGGCACGACGATCTGCGCCAAGGCGGGGCCCAACGCGCTCGCCGTGCTCGCCGTGGCGGAAAAGGGCTGCCTGCTCAACGCGCCCGACGTCTATATGGACAAGATCGCGGTAGGCCCCGGCTATCCCGAAGGCGTGATCGACCTCGCCCGGTCACCGACCGATAACGTGAAGGCGATCGCGGCGGCCAAGGGCGTCGAGCCGCACGAGATCATCGCCTGCGTGCTCGACCGGCCGCGCCACGAGGCGCTGATCGCCGAACTGCGGTCGATCGGCTGCGGCGTGGTGCTGATCGGCGACGGCGACGTCGCCGGCGTGATCGCGACGACCGATCCCGACACGACGATCGACGTCTATATGGGCCAGGGCGGCGCGCCCGAGGGGGTGCTCGCCTGCGCGGCGCTCCGCTGCGTCGGCGGCCAGTTCAAGGGCCGGCTCGTCTTCCGCAACGACGACGAGCGCGGCCGGGCCCGGAAATGGGGCATCGAGGATCTCGACAAGATCTACGACCTGCACGACCTCGCCAAGGGCGACTGCATCTTCGCCGCGACCGGCGTCACCGACGGCTCGCTGCTCGAGGGCGTCAAGCGCTTCGCGACCAAGATGACCACGGAGAGCGTGGTGATGCGCGCGAGCTCGGGCACGGTGCGCTGGGTGCGGGGCGAGCATCGGATCTGATGGCGCTTGCGCTGCTGGTCGTCTCGCTGGCGGCATTGGCCTGGTACCAGCGCAACGACGTCCGGACCTTCCGGCGCTTCCGCGCGATCGAGGATAGCGAACGGCGCCAGCGCATCTTCCTGCGCTGGGCGGTCAGGAACTGCGCCTTGTTCCTGGGCGTGCCGCTCGCCGGCCTGGCATTGCTCGGACGGATCGATATCCTGTGGAACTTCCCCGCGGAGTTCGACGGCGTCGCCGCCGCGATGCCCTGGTTCGGCGCGTTCGATACGTCCTTCGTCGCCGGGATGGCCGGGGCACTGCTGGGCGGCGCGGCGCTCGGCGCGCTGATCGCCGCGCGGCGGCGCAAGCCGGCCAAGGCCCCGCCGGGGCTCGACATCACGCCGATGCTGCCTCGCAACGGCGCCGAGCTCCTGCGCGTGGCTCCGCTCGCGATCAATGCCGGGATCAGCGAGGAGATATTCTTTCGTCTCTATCTCCCGCTGCTGATGGTCCTGGCGGGCGCGAATGCGTGGATTTCCTTTGCCGCCGCCGCGCTGATCTTCGGGGGCCTTCACCGTTACCAGGGCTGGCTGGGCGTGTTCGTCACGACCCTGTTGGGGACGGTATTCACCTTACTCTATCTCGGCAGCCTCGGACTGGCGCTGCCCATCCTCGTCCACCTGCTGCTCAATCTGAACGCGCTGGTCATCCGCCCCGCCGTCCGGCTGCGCTTCCCCCCGCGGAGCGATTGACAGCCTTAGCACAGTGCTTCACCTCGCTGCCCAAATGAGGGAGGTGCGCATGCGGTTCGTGAGTCTCTTCGTCCTGGCGGTGCTCGCCGTCCCTCTCGCCGCCGCTCCCGCGCAACAATCCGCTCCGGCACCCGCCCAGGACGAAGGCGCGCCCTTCGTGGTCGAGGAGGCGATGATCCCGATGCGCGACGGCGTGAAGCTCCACACCGTCATCCTGCGCCCCAGGAACCAGGCCGGCCCGCTGCCGATCCTGTTCAGCCGCACGCCCTATGGCGCCTCGAGCCGCGCGCCGAGGACCGTGCCCGCCAATTGGGCGGCGCTGGCGCGGGACGGTTATATCTTCGTCAGCCAGGACATGCGCGGCCGCTTCGGATCGGAAGGCGGGCCGTTCACGCTCTCGACCGAGGTCAAGGCCGGCAAGGGCGCCGTGGACGAATCGACCGATGCCTATGATTCGATCGACTGGCTCGTGAAGAACGTGAAGCCCAACAACGGCAGGGTGGGCATGTGGGGCGTCTCCTATCCCGGCTTCACCGCCGCGATCGCGCTCGCCCGCCCGCACCCCGCGCTCAAGGCAGTGAGCCCGCAGGCGGCGTGGATCGACTATTGGAAGAACGACGACCTCCACCGCTGGGGCGCGATGCGGCTCACCTATGCGAGCGACTGGGTCAACAGCCTCCAGGCCGACAAGACCAATGACGGGATCACGCTCTACGACCGCTACGACACCTATGAGTGGTTCCTGAAGGCCGGATCGCCCGCCGACATCGAGGCGAAGTATTTCAAGGGCCGGGTGCCGCGCTACAAGGAGATGATCGACCATCCCGACTATGACGATTTCTGGAAGAAGCAGGTCTGGTCGGACAGTCTGAAGCGCACCAAGGTCCCGACGCTCAACGTCGCGGGCTATTGGGACCAGGAGGACCCCTGGGGCAGCTGGCAGATCTTCTACAAGCAGAGGCAGGACGATCCCGACAATCTGGCGCTGATGGTCGCGGGCCCCTGGGCGCACGGCACCTGGCGCTCGCCGGCCAACGCGCTGGGCCGCATTCCGTTCGGCGTCGACAGCGGCACCCAGTTCATGGAGCAGGTCGAGGCGCCCTTCTTCGCCTATTGGCTGCACGGCAAAGGGAGCAAGCCCGACTACAGGGTGAAGAGCTTCCAGTCGGGCTCGTGGCAATGGAAGACCTATCGGCAATGGCCGCTCGCCAATGCGGCGCAGACCAGCCTGTTCCTCCACGCCGACGGCTCGGTCTCGTTTGACGCGCCCGCCGCCGGCGAGGGCTGCCGCGAATATGTCTCGGACCCGGCCAACCCGGTGCCCTTCCGCCCGCGCCCGATGTCGGAGACCTATGCCACGCCCGACTGGCGCTGGTGGGAGGCCGAGGACCAGCGCTTCGTCGGCTATCGCCCCGACGTGCTGAGCTATGTCAGCGAGCCGCTAGCCGACGACCTCACCGTCACCGGCAACATCGCCGCCAGGCTGATGGCCGCGACGAGCGGGACCGACAGCGACTTCGTCGTCAAGCTGATCGACGTCTTCCCCGAGGATTACGAGAAGCCTCCCACCGCCCCCGGCGCCTATGCCAAGGGGCTCAGCGGCTATCAGCTGCCGATCGCGATGGAGATCCGCCGCGGCCGCTACCTCCAGTCGTTCGAGAAACCGGCGCCGCTGGTCCCGAACCAGGTCACCGCCTGGGACGTGCCGCTCCGCGATCACGACCATGTCTTCCGGAAGGGCCACCGGATCATGGTCCAGATCCAGTCGACCTGGTTCCCGGTGATCGACCGCAACCCCCAGAGCTTCGTCCCCAACATCTACAAGGCGAAGCCGACCGATTACGTGAGGGCGACGCAGAAGGTGTGCGCGGGCTCGGCGATCACCCTGCCGGTGGTCAGATAGCCCTAGCCCTTCGCGGCGAGGATCTGGACCCATGGGTTGGGCCGGGCCTCGCCGATACGGTGCAGCCGGTTGCGGTCGTGATGGTCGAACGGCGCGTCCTGGCCGCGCACGATCAGCGTGGTGTGGAGATCGTAGCTCCAGCTGCCGTCGGCGTGGAAGACGATGTCGATCCGATAGGCATCGGTGCGGAAGGCATGTTCGAGGAAGTCGGTCGAACAGATCCCGTAATTGGTCGCGCCGCGCTTCGCCTCGAGCGTGAGCGTCTCGGCGTCCGCCGTCGCGATCCCCGAGGCGAGCGCCACCTGGCCGCGCGGGATCGCCAGCGTCTGGAGGACCAGCCCGGTCGCCGGCTCCCACAGCCAATAGCCGACCTGATCGTGGAAGGTGATGTCCTCTTCCGCCGTGGTGACGTGCATGTGGTAGCGCAGGCCGTAGAAGAGCTGCGGGCCGTTCGCCTGCGGGTCGATCGGCACGAACTCGACGCGCTCGATATATTCGCGCCGCTCCGACCCCTCGGCCTTGGGGTTGACGTCGACGCCCTTGCGCCCCTCCCAGCGGCCGGCGAGGCGGCGCAGCGGACCCAGATTGGCGAGCGTGTGCGGATCGACGTCGGCGGGCTCGGTGAAGATGTCCAGCGGGAACGGAGTCATGCGCGGCCCCTCAGTTCTTGAGCCGGTAGCCCGTCCGGAAGATCGCGACGATCAGCCCAAGGCAGAGCGCCAGGAACAGCGCCGTGAAGCCGAGGCTCCACGCGATGTCGACATCGCCCTTGCCGAAGAAGCTCCAGCGGAAGCCGCTCACCAGGTACACGACGGGGTTGAACAGGCTCACCGTCCGCCACGGCTGGGGCAGCATGTCGATCGAGTAGAAGGCGCCGCCGAGGAAGGTGAGCGGCGTGATCAGCAGCGCGGGCACGAAGGAGAGCTGCTCGAAGCCCTTGGCCCAGATGCCGATGATGAAGCCGAACATCGAGAAGGTGATCGACGTGAGCAGCAGGAAGGCGATCATCGCCGCCGGGTGATCGATCCTCAACTCGACGAAGAAAGCCGAGGTGATCAGGATGATGAGGCCGATCACCACCGACTTGGTCGCCGCCGCGCCGACATAGCCGACCACCAGCTCGACCGCCGAGATCGGCGCCGAGAGCAATTCGAAGATCGTCCCGGTGAACTTGGGGAAGTAGATGCCGATCGACGCGTTCGAGATGCTCTGGGTGAGCAGGGTCAGCATGATGAGCCCCGGCACCAGGAAGGCGCCGTAGTTCACGCCGCCGACATCCTGGATGCGGCTGCCGATCGCGCCGCCGAACACGATGAAGTAGAGCGAGGTGGTGATCACCGGCGTCGCGACCGACTGCCAGAGCGTGCGCAGCGTCCGCGCCATCTCGAACCGGTAGATCGCCCAGATGCCGTGAAGATTGATCCCGGTCATCAGCGCGCCTCCACCAGATCGACGAAGATGTCCTCGAGGCTCGACTTGGAGGTGTCGAGATCCTTGAAGGCGATGCCCATCTCGCCCAGCTTGCGGAGCAGCGACGGGATTCCGGTGCGCTCGGCCTGCGCATCGAAGGTGTAGCGCAGGCGATGCCCCTCGTCCTCGAGGCTGAGACGCCATTCGGCGAGCTCGGGCGGGACGGCGGCCATCGGCTCGACGAGGCTGAGGTCCAGCTCGCGCTTGCCGAGCTTCTTCATCAGCGCGGCCTTCTCCTCGACCAGCAGCAGCTGCCCCTTGTTGATCACCCCCACCCGGTCGGCCATCTCCTCGGCCTCCTCGATATAATGGGTGGTGAGGATGATCGTGGTGCCGTTCTCGCGCAGCTTCCCGATCATCGTCCACATGTCCCTGCGCAGCGAGACGTCGACGCCGGCGGTGGGCTCGTCGAGGAAGAGGATGTCGGGTTCGTGCGAGAGCGCCTTGGCGATCATCACGCGGCGCTTCATGCCGCCCGAAAGCTCCATGATCTTGGCGTCGCGCTTGTCCCAGAGCGACAGGTCCTTGAGGATCTGGTCGAGCCGCGCCTGGTCGGGCGCCTTGCCGAACAGCCCGCGCGAGAAGCGCAGCGTCGAGGCGGTGCTCGAGAACATGTCGACCGCGATCTCCTGCGGCACCAGCCCGATCTTGGAACGCGCCTCGCGCGGCTCGCGGATCGCGTCATGACCGTCGACCAGGATCGTCCCCGAGCTCGGCGTGACGATGCCGCAGATGATCGAGATGAGCGTGGTCTTGCCCGCGCCATTGGGGCCGAGCAGCGCGAAGATCTCGCCGCGGCGGATGTCGAGATCGACATGATCGAGCGCCTTGTGGCCCGACCCATAGGTCTTGCTGACGCCCTTGACCGACAAAATGGATGACATGAGGCCCCCGGGGAACGAAACGGACCCGCTACCTAGGGTCCCCGCCGCGGCGGAACAACCGCCGCGGGCGAAAAGTCACTAAAGTCGCACCAACCCCCTGCGCGTGCGCCCGCGTGCGCGAGAGCGGGATTATACGATTGCGGCGATCGAAGCAGACGAAATCCTACATTGCAAGCGGCGAGACATTCTCCTTTTCGCCTTCAGGGAGAAGGAGGCTACTTCCCCTTGCGCGCCTCCGCCACCGCGGCGGCGAGGCCGTCATAGTCGCGCATGCCGTAGAGCAGCTTGCCGCCCACCACCCAGGCGGGCGTGCCGGTCATCGCCAGCTTCTGGCCGAAGCGATGGTTGGCGACGATCTCGTCCTCGACCGGCTTGGACTTCAGCACCTTCTCGGCCGCGGCGGTGTCGAGCCCGGCCGTCTTGGCCGCCTCCGCGATGTTGGCGTCGCTCGGGCCGTCCGAGGCGAAGAGCGCGTCGTGGAAGGCGCGGAACCTGCCCTGCTCGGCCGCCGCCAGCGCCCAGCGCGCCGCCGTCACGCTCTCGGGCCCGAGCACCGGATATTCGCGATAGACGATGCGGACATTGGGATCGCGCTTCAGGAGCTCGGCGATCCCGGGCAGGCTCGCCCGGCAATAGCCGCAGGCATAGTCCATGAAGGCTACGATGGTGACGTCGCCGTTCGGATTGCCCGCCCAGGCGCCCGCATAGGGCGTGGTGAGCTTCGCCAGCTCGCCCGGCAGCGCCTTGTTGGCGGCGGCTTCGGCCTCGGCCTGCCGCGCCTCGGCCTTCTCGGTCTCCTTGGCGCGAAGGCGATCGACCGATTCGAGCAGCACCTCGGGATGATCGAGGATGTAGCCCTTCACCACCTGCTCGATCTCGCCGCGCTTGCCGAGCGCGGGCACCAGCAGCTGGATCAGCGCGAACGCCAGCGCGCCGAGGACCGCCGACAGGACGAAGGCGCCGGCCAGCGCCAGCGGGTTGCGCAGCAGCCTCTCGATCATTGGACCTGCCGCCGCCCCTTCTTCTTCATCTCCTCGACCGCGGTCTGCGACACCATCATGATGTCCTGCGCGCGCACCCAGTCGGGCGAGCCCTGCGGCAGCCCCGCCATCGCCGCGCGCGAACTCATCAGCGCAGTGCGCGCGTCGCCCATCAGATTGGCGCGCTCGGCAGTGGCGAGCGCGGTCCGCGGCTCGTCGCCCTTGCGGTCGTAGACGGTGCCGAGATTGAGCCAGGCGAAGGGATTGTCGCGGTCGCGCGCCACTGCCTGGCGCAGCACCGTCTCCGCCTCGGCGAGATTCGCCTGGTTCTCGGTCGCGATCAGCGCATGGCCGAAGGTGGTCGCGATCAACGGCTGGTTGTGCGACAGCTGGGTCGCCTCGCGCAGCGGCGCGAGCGCCTCGGCGGGCTTGCCCGATTCGAGCAGGATCTGCCCTTCGAGCTCGAGGAAATAGGGATCCTTGGGCGCCACCTTCACCAGCGCCTCGGTCTCGGCAGCCGCCTGCTCGGGATAGCCCGATTTGTGATAGGCATAGGCGCGGGCGTAATGCGCGTACACCGACTGGTCGCTGGCCGGATATTTGGCCAGCGTGTCCTTGGGATCGTTGACATAGCCGCGAAGCTTGGCCTGGACGCGCTTGAAGCGCGCCTCGAGATCGGGATCGAGCGGCTTGTTCCAATTGGGCGACGCCATCAGGTCCGCCTTGAGCGTGTCGACGCGGTCCTGCGACATCGGGTGAGTCTGGGCGAAGGGATCGACCTCGGGATCGGTGGCGTAATAGCCGTAGCGGTGCATCTGCGCGGTGAGCTTGTCGAAGAAGCTCAGCATGCCCTTCCCGCTGATCCCGGCGCCGTTGAGGAACTTGGTTCCGGCCGCATCGGCCGAAGCCTCCTGGACGCGGCTGAAGGCGAGATACTTGCCGATCGCGGCGCGCTGCCCCGCCGCCATGATCCCCGCGCCGGCGTCGCCGCTGCCCGCCGCCATCGCCGCGGCGCCGAGCAGCATGCTGAGCAGAGTGACGCCGAGATAACCGCCGTCGTTCTGGAACACGGCGTGACCGCCGACGATATGGCCGATCTCGTGCGCGATCACGCCCTGCACTTCGTTGGCGCTCGACGCGGCGTCGATCAGGCCCGAATGGATGTAGACGATCTGCCCGCCCGCGACGAAGGCGTTGATCGAATTGTCCTGGATCAGCACGACCTTGGCGCTGGCGCGCGAGAGGCCGGCCGCCTCGAACAGCGGCCCCGCCATGTCGTTGAGCAGCGCCTCGGTCTCGGCGTCGCGCAGGATCGACTGGGCGGCGGCCGGCTGGGCCGCGGCGAAGCAGGCGATACAGACGAGGGCGAGGAGCGTGGCGAGACGCTTCATCCGCGGCATCATCGACTCAAACTCCCTTGCGGCCTCGCTGTTGGATCCCTTGCCTGAACGCCGGGTGAAGGACCGCGGGAGCCCGCGGCGGACGGCCGCGGGCTCCCGACGGGTTCATGCGCCGAAGGTCCGCTGCCACCAGCCGCGGCGCGGCCCTCCCTCGTCCGAAGCCTCTTCGGCCTCGTCGGCCGCGACCAGGTCCTGCGCGACGGCCTCGGCCACCGGCTCCCCGGCCGGCGCGGCATCGGCGTCGGCCTTCTTGCGGCGCGTGCGCCTGGGCTTCTCGGCGACGGGCTCCTCGACCGGAGCGGCCTCGGCCACCGGCTCGGGCGCCGCCTCCGCTTCAGGCTCGGCCTTCTTCCGCCGGCTGCGCTTCGGCTTCTCGGCGACGGGCTCCTCGACCGGAGCGGCCTCGACGACCGGCTCGGCTTCCGCCTCGACCACGGGCTCCGCCTTCTTGCGGCGCGAGCGCTTGGGCTTCTCGGCCACCGGCTCGGGCTGCGGCTCGGCTTCGGCCATCTCGGCGACGTCGCTCGCGGGCGCTTCCGCCTCGACCGCATCGGCGGCTTCGACACCGCCCTCCTCGGCCTGACGGTCCCCACGACGACCGCCGCGGCGACCGCGCCGGCGGCGCTTGCGGCCGCCCTCGCGGGCCTCGCCCTCGGCGGCGGCCGAGACTTCCTCGTCCTGGCCCTCGCCCTCGCCTTCGCCTTCGCCGGCTTCCTCGCCCGCCTCGATCTCGCCATCGACGGCCTCGCCGCCCTCCTCGCGACGGCCACGCCCGCGGCCGCGACGCCGGCGGCGGCGCTTGCCGCGGCCCTCGCCGTCGCCCTCGTCACGGTCACGCTCACGATCGCGCTGGCGCGGCGCCTCGGCCTCGATCTCCTCGTCCTCCTCCTCGTCGATCTCCTCGACGAAGTCCTCGTCCTCGGGCTCCTCGATCAGCTTCTCGATCTTGGGCGCGTGCGCCGGCGGCGGGCCCGAAGCCTCGACCGACATGCGCGCGCCCTCGAGCTCGCCGTCCGAGGCGATCTCGATCGTCACGCCGTAGCGATCCTCGATCTCCGCCAGCTCGGAGCGCTTCTTGTTGAGCACGTAGAAGGCTGCTTCCTGGCTCGCGCGCAGCGTCAGGATCGAGCCGCGGCCGCGCGCGGCCTCGTCCTCGATCAGGCGAAGCGCCGAAAGCCCCGCCGACGAGGCGGTGCGGACGAGGCCGGTGCCCTCGCAATGCGGGCACTGGCGCGTCGACGCCTCGAGCACGCCCGTGCGCAGGCGCTGGCGGCTCATCTCCATCAGGCCGAAGGCCGAGATGCGGCCGACCTGGATGCGGGCGCGATCGTTCTTGAGCGCCTCCTTCATCGCCTTCTCGACCTTACGGACGTTCGATCCATGGTCCATGTCGATGAAGTCGATCACGACCAGGCCCGCCATGTCGCGCAGGCGGAGCTGGCGGGCGATCTCCTGCGCCGCCTCGAGATTGGTCGCGGTGGCGGTCTGCTCGATATTGTGCTCGCGCGTCGAGCGCCCGGAGTTGATGTCGATCGAGACGAGCGCCTCGGTCGGGTTGATCACCAGATAGCCGCCCGACTTCAGCTGGACGACGGGATGGTACATCGCCGCGAGCTGGTCCTCGACATGCGCGCGCTGGAACAGCGGCACGGCGTCGGCGTACTGCTTCACCTTCTTGGCGTGGCTCGGCATCAGGAGCTTCATGAAGTCCTTGGCCTGGCGATAGCCTTCCTCGCCCTCGACGATCACTTCGTCGATGTCGCGATTGTAGATGTCGCGGATCGCGCGCTTGATGAGGTCGCTGTCGCCATAGACGAGCGCTGGCGCCGTGGACTTCAAGGTGTTCTCGCGGATGCCGTCCCACAGGCGGGCGAGATAGTCGAAGTCGCGCTTGATCTCGGTCTTGGTGCGCTGGAGGCCCGCGGTGCGGACGATGCAGCCCATCGTCGGCGGCAGCTTGAGGTCCGCCATGATGCCCTTCAGGCGCTTGCGGTCCGCCGCCGACGAGATCTTGCGGCTGATCCCGCCGCCATGCGCGGTGTTGGGCATCAGCACGCAATAGCGGCCGGCGAGGCTCAGATAGGTGGTGAGCGCCGCGCCCTTGTTGCCGCGCTCCTCCTTGACGACCTGGACGAGCAGCACCTGGCGGCGGCGGATCACGTCCTGGATCTTGTAGCGGCGCCTGAGGTTCATGCGGCGCTGGCGCAGCGCCTCGGCCGGGCTGTCCTCGCCATTGTCCTTGCCGCCACGGCGCCGGCCGCGCGAACGGCCCTCGGGCGCTTCCTCGCCCTCGCCGGGCTCGGCCGCGCCGCCCTCGGCTTCCTCCTCGTCGTCGTGCGGGCGCTCGAGCACTTCCACGCCGCCCTCGTCATGGTCGTGGTCGTGGTCCTCGTCGCCATCCTCCTCGGCGCGCAGCGCCGCCTCCTCGGCGGCGTGCTCGGCCTCCTCGCGCAGCAGCGCGTCGCGATCCTCCTTGGGGATCTGGTAATAGTCGGGATGGATTTCCGAGAAGGCCAGGAAGCCGTGGCGGTTGCCGCCATAGTCGACGAACGCCGCCTGGAGCGACGGTTCGACGCGAGTCACCTTGGCGAGGTAGATGTTGCCCTTGAGCTGCTTGCGCTCGGCACTCTCGAAATCAAACTCCTCGATTCGATTCCCTTTGACGACCGCCACGCGGGTTTCCTCCCGGTGGCGTGCGTCGATCAGCATACGCATGGTCATTTATGGTTCTCCGGGCGCGCCGGAGGGAGCCGCGCAGCGGCTCTGCTGGCGCGCGATGTACAATGCGGCCTTGGCCGGCGGCGCCGGCTGCGGTCTCGCAGGTTTCGAAAGATGCTGCTGCTCGCAGGGCACGCGCGGACCGGTGGTCCGCAGGCTCCGCCGCCGTCACGCGGCCGGCCATGGGGGCCGGTCGTTGCGGACGTTGGGGAAATTGCCTCATGCGAGCGTCAACCTGGACTGTCGCGGCGGATGTGGCCGCGGAATAGGGCCGGCGCAAGGGCCGGCGTGGCGATTGCCTAGCACCCCCCGCGCGATGCGGCAACCATCGCAGCTTCCGGCAGCAAATTGCCGGGTCGCGGCAAAAATATGCCGAATCCGCGGTTAACCGCGTCGCTTCACGGCGATTTGAGAGGCGCCGTCTAGACCGGACCGCAGTCAGGGCAGACGCGTATCAGAGTATTATAGCATGGATTTGGGCTGGACCCCCCGCGGCCCGGCGCGGCATATCGCGCGGGTGCTGTTCCTGCTCGCCCTTCTCTCCGGTTGGCTGACCGGAGCACCCAGTTGGGCGGGTGTCGTTCAGGAAGTGCGCGTCAAGGGAGACCGCGTCGTCGTGAAGTTCGACGAGCCGGTGACCCAGGCGAGCGCCTTCCTGCTGGCAGGACCGCAACGGATCGCGCTCGACGTCAAGGGCGCCGAGCCGGGCAACCGCGCCTATGCGGAGGGCGTGGTGGCGAACATCCGCCAGGGCGCCCAAGGCGCCGAGGGCGCGCGGATCGTGTTCGACCTCGCGCGGCCGGCGATCATCACCGAGGGCGGCTTCGGGCGCGACGGGCGCACGCTGACCCTGGTGCTGCGCACGGTCGACGACGCGCGCTTCGCCCGCGCCGCGGCCGAGCGGCGGCTGAGCTTCCTGCCGCCCTTCACCTATCTCCAGCCGTCGAGCCGGCATCCCTATAGCGAGACGATCGCGCTGCCCCGGCGCGCGCCCGCCGCGGCGCTGCCGCGCGTCTATGGCGATCCCAGCCGGCCGCTCGTGGTGATCGACGCCGGCCATGGCGGCCATGACCCGGGCGCGATCGGCGCCAATGGCCTGCGCGAGAAGGACCTCACGCTCAAGACCGCGCTGGCGATCAGGGACGCGCTGCTCGCCTCGGGCCGCGTCCGCGTCGCGCTCACCCGCGAGGACGATCGCTTCCTCGTGCTCCAGGAGCGCTACGGCCTCGCCCGCAAGCTGGGCGCCGACCTGTTCATCTCGGTCCATTGCGACAGCGCCGGCAATGCCGAGGCTTCGGGCGCGACGGTCTACACGCTCTCCGAGGTCGCATCCGACAAGGAGGCCGCGCGGCTCGCGGCGCGCGAGAACAAGGCCGACATCATCGCCGGCGTCGATCTCGGCACGCAGAATCCCGACATCTCGTCGATCCTCATCGACCTCACCCAGCGCGAGACGATGAACATGTCGGCGAGCTTCGCCCGGCTGCTCGGCCGCGAGGCGCAGCCGCTCATCCCGATCAAGGCCAATTACCACCGCATGGCCTCGCTGATCGTGCTGAAGGCGCCCGACATGCCCTCGGTGCTGTTCGAGACCGGCTATATCTCGAACGCCGGCGACGCGGCCTTCCTCGCCTCCGACGACGGGCGCCGCCGCGTCGCGCAGAGCGTGCGCAAGGCAGTCGAAATCCACTTCGCCACGCGCATGGCGTCCCGCTGACGGCACTTCCCGGTCCTCCCCTCGAACCCGCATTATAGAGGGGACGGGCAGGAAGTGGTTGCGCACCCGGCACAATCCTCCCCGAGCTCGCTCGGGGAGGGGGACCGCCGGCCATGGGCCGGTGGTGGAGGGGCCGCCGAGGACAGTCGGCGGGCTTTGCCCGCCGCCCCTCCACCATCCTTCGGATGGTCCCCTCCCCCAGCAAGCTGGGGCAAGACCTAAGGTGCCGGCTTCCCTCCGCTCGCAATCCTGCTACACCGCAGCCCGCATGTCCGACGGTTCGATTTCCAGCGTCACGATGCGCATCAAGCGCGAGATCGGGGGCCTTCGCGGGCTGTTCGAGCGGGTGCGCCACCGCTGGTGGTTCCGCGTCACCGCGGTGCTCGCCCTGCTCCTCGGGATCTTCGTCTTCCTGGTCTGGCTGCTCGTCGCGCGCAACCTGCCCTCGGTCGACACGCTCCGCACCTACGAGCCGCCGCTGCCCACCAATGTCCGCTCGGCCGAGGGCCTGCCGATCCACAGCTATGCGCGCGAGCGCCGCGTCCAGCTGAGCTTCGCCGAATATCCGAAGCAGCTGGTCGAGGCCTATATGTCCGCCGAGGACAAGACCTTCTTCGAGCATCACGGCGTCGACTTCCCCGGCCTGATCCGCGCCGCCGTCCAGGGGCTGGTCAGCGGCTCGACGCCGCGCGGCACCTCGACGATCACCCAGCAGGTCGCCAAGAACCTGCTCGTCGGCAACGAGGCGAGCTATCTGCGCAAGGCCAAGGAGGCGATCCTGGCCTGGCGCATCGAGGACACGCTCTCCAAGCAGCAGATCATGGAGCTCTACCTCAACTCGATCGAGCTCGGCCGCAACGCCGGCGGAGTCGAGGCGGCGAGCCAGGCCTATTTCGGCAAGGAGCTCGATCAGCTGCGGCTCGAGCAGATGGCCTATCTCGCCATCCTGCCCAAGGGCCCCGCCAATTACGATCCGGACCGCTATCCCGAGCGCGCGATCGAGCGGCGCAACTGGGTGCTCGGCCAGATGTACGAAAATGGCTTCATCACCCAGGCGCAGCGCGATGCCGCGCGCGCCGCGCCGCTCGGCACGGTGCCGCGCCAGACGCCCAAATATGAGCGCGTCGGCGGCTATTTCGTCGAAGAGGTCCGCCGCCAGCTGATCGACAAGTTCGGCGAGAACAACGAGTCCGGGCCGTACAGCGTCTATCAGGGCGGCCTCTGGGTCCGCACCTCGCTCGATCCCAGGCTCCAGCAATATGCCCAGAAAGCCCTACGCGACGGCCTGCTGCGCTACGATCGCGGCCGCGGCTGGTCCGGTCCGATCGGCCATGCCGAGATCGGGCGGAGCTGGCTCCAGTCGTTCCTCAACACCAATATCGGCGTCGATTACGAGAATTGGCGCGCCGGCATCCTGATCGCGCAGAGCGGCGACGCCTGGCAGATCGGCTTCGACGACGGATCGACCGGCACGCTCCCCAAATGGGGCGCGACCATGCCGGTCCGCGGCCAGGGCGGCCAGGCCTTCGACGCGTTCAAGCCGGGCGACATCGTCGCGGTGGCGCCCGAGGCGGGCGGGAATTGGTCGCTGCGCTCGATCCCCAAGGTCTCGGGCGGCATGGTGGTCGAGGATCCGCGCACCGGCCGCGTCCTCGCGATGCAGGGCGGTTTCGATTCGCGCATCCAGTCGTTCAACCGCGCCACCCAGGCGCAGCGCCAGCCGGGATCGACGATCAAGCCGATCGTCTACACCGCCGCGCTCGAGCAGGGCATGACGCCCGCCTCGATCATCGTCGACGGGCCCTTCTGCGTCTGGCAGGGCGCCGGGCTCGGCCAGAAATGCTTCCGCAACTTCGGCAATGCGCGCGGCGCGGGGCCGCACACGATGCGCTGGGGCATCGAGCAGTCGCGCAACCTGATGACCGTGCAGGCGGCGAACCAGACCGGCATGGACCATGTCGTCGACCTCATTCAGCGCATCGGCGTCTCGCGCCAGAAATTCCCGCCCTATCTCTCCTATGCGCTGGGCGCCGGGGAGACGACGGTGCTGCGCATGGTGAACGCCTATTCGATCCTGGTGAACCACGGCCGCGCGCTCAACCCGACGCTGATCGACTTCGTCCAGAACCGGAGGGGCCAGGTGATCTGGCCCGAGAACTGGCGCCCCTGCGAGGGCTGCAACGCGCCCGACTGGAAGGGCGAGGCGATGCCGCGCCCGGTCAACCGCGCGCGCCAGATCGTCGATCCGCTCTCGGCCTATCAGATCGTCCACATCGCCGAGGGCGTGATCCAGCGCGGCACCGCGACGGTGCTGCGCGATCTCGGCCGGCCGATGATGGGCAAGACCGGCACGACCTCGGGACCCACCGACGTGTGGTTCGTCGGCGGCACGCCGCAGATGATCGGCGGCCTCTATATCGGCTACGACACGCCGACCAATCTCGGCGGCTATGCCCAGGGCGGGTCGATCGCCGCGCCGATCTTCAAGCAGTTCGCGATTCCCGCCTTCGAAGGCATGGAGAAGCTGCCCTTCACCGCCCCCGCGGGCATCCGCATGGTCCGTATCGACCGGGCGAGCGGCAAGCCGGTGACCGGCGCCTGGCCGGGCAACGACCCGCTCTCGCCGGTGATCTGGGAAGCGTTCAAGCCCGCGACCGAGCAGCGCCGCGGCCGCCGCACCGACGAGGAGGAGCAGGAGACCAAGGCCGTCGAGAAGAAGGCCGCGCCCAAGTCGGAGAGCCAGAGCGACAGCGACTTCTTGCAACGCGAGGGCGGAATCTACTAGCGCCGATCCCTATATATCCGTCACCCCCGCGAAAAAGCTTCTGGAGTTCCATTCATGCGCGCCGAAGCGCAGGCCCATGTCGACAAGATCAACGAGGCGCTGGCCTTGCTCCGCCGGTTCCTCGACTGGGATCGCGCGCTGCGCCGTCTCGACGAACTGAACGCGCGCGTCGAGGACCCCCAGCTCTGGAACGACGCCAAGCAGGCGCAGGAGGTGATGCGCGAGCGCCGCCGCCTCGACGAGGCGATCAGCGCGACGCGCGCGATCGAGAGCGAGCTCAACGACACCGCCGAGCTGATCGAGATGGCGGAGGCCGAAGGCGACGAGGAGATGGCGAGCGAAGGCACCGCCGCGCTCGCCGCGCTCGCCGCGCGGGCGGAGCAGGACAAGGTCAAGGCCTTGCTCTCGGGCGAGGCCGACGCCAACGACACCTATCTCGAGATCAACTCGGGCGCCGGCGGCACCGAGAGCAACGACTGGGCCGAGATGCTCCAGCGCATGTACACGCGCTGGGCCGAGCGCCACGGCATGAAGGTCGAGCTCATCGACTATCATGCCGGCGAGCAGGCCGGGATCAAGTCCGCCACGCTGCTGCTCAAGGGCGAGAATGCGTACGGCTATGCCAAGACCGAGAGCGGCGTGCACCGCCTCGTCCGCATCAGCCCCTACGACAGCTCGGCGCGGCGACACACCAGCTTCTCGAGCGTGTGGGTCTATCCGGTGATCGACGACAATATCGAAGTCGAGATCAACGAGAGCGAGCTCAGGATCGACACCTATCGCGCCTCGGGCGCGGGCGGCCAGCACATCAACACGACCGATTCGGCGGTGCGCATCACGCACTTGCCCACCGGCATCGTCGTCCAGTGCCAGAACCAGCGCTCGCAGCACAAGAACCGCGCCGAGGCGTACAACCAGCTGCGCGCGCGCCTCTACGAGCGCGAGCTCGCCGAGCGCGAGGCCGCGGCCAACGCGCAGAACGCCACCAAGACCGATATCGGCTGGGGCCACCAGATCCGCAGCTACGTCCTCCAGCCCTATCAGCTGGTGAAGGACCTCCGGACCGGCGTCACTTCCACTTCGCCCTCCGACGTGCTCGACGGGGACCTCGACGCGTTCATGGCTGCCGCGCTATCCCAGCGCGTGACCGGAGAGACGGTCGAAGTGGAGGATGTCGATTGAGGCTTGCCCTCGCCCTGATCGCGGCGACTCTGATCTCGGCGTGCGACGGCGCGCCCCGCGTGACGCGCGAGACGGGCCCCGAGCAGCATACCGGCTTCCCCGCCGCCGACCGGCCGGTCGCCACGATCGTCTCGGCGCGCTGGTCGACCGAGGAGGCGCGCGACCGGCTGAACGAGGCGGGCCAGGTGATGAACCTCGCCGGGATCAAGCCCGGCATGACCGTCGCGGACATCGGCGCCGGCGAAGGCTATTACACCGTCCGCCTCGCCGCGCGGGTCGGCAGGCAGGGCCGCGTGGTCGCCGAGGACATCGTGCCCGAGACCCGCGACTATCTCGCCACCCGCGTGCTGCGCGAGAAGCTCGACAATGTCAGCGTCCGCCTCGGCCTCCCCGCCGATCCGCGCCTCCCCGAGGCGAGCTTCGACCGGGTGCTGATGGTCCATATGTACCACGAGATCGAGAGCCCCTACGAGTTCCTCTGGCGGCTGCGCCCGGCGCTGGCCCCCGGCGGACAGGTGGTGGTGGTCGACGCCGACCGGCCGACCGAGAATCACGGCACGCCGCCCGACCTGCTCAAGTGCGAGTTCGCCGCGGTCGGCTATACCCAGGTCTCGATGAAGCCGATGCCCTCGGCCGGCGGCTATATCGCGATCTTCGAGGCGCGGGGCGAGCGGCCCGAGCCCGCGACGATCAAGGCGTGCAAGAGCGGCAAGACCGCGACGCCCACCGCGATGCGGAAGACCTCAGAGGAGCCCTAGGCTGCGAAAGCTGGTGACGCCGCGGCCGGCGACCACCAGGTGATCGAGCAGCCGCACGCCGAGCGCGTCGAGCGCGCGGGCGAGCAGGCGCGTCGTCTCGCGATCGGCGATGCTCGGCGTCGGATCGCCGCTCGGATGGTTGTGCGCCATCACCACCGCGGCGGCGCCGAACGCCAGCGCGTCCGCCGCGACGTCGCGAATCGGCAGGTCGAGCGTGTCGATCGAGTCCGAGCGCGCATGGCGCATGCCGAGCACGCGCTGGTCCTCGCCCAGATAGACGAAGGCGACGACCTCGACCGGTTCGGCGGCGAGCGGCGCGAACAGATCGCCCGCGGCCTCCGGACCGGACAGCCGCAGCGGGCGGGACATCGAGCCGAGCATCGTCATCGGCGCAAGGCTGCCATCGCCGCGCCCCGAGCCGAAGCGCGACCGCGTCCGATCCGGAGCCGCATTTCTCCACAATGGAGGCGCCCGGCCCGCTTGGCGCCGCCGCCGCAGGGGTCTAGGCTCGCCGCATGCGGCAATATCTCGAGCTGATGGCGCGCGCGCTCAACGACGGCGCGGTACAGATGGACCGGACCGGGACCGGCACGCGCAGCGTGTTCGGCCACCAGATGCGCTTCGACTTGTCGCAGGGCTTCCCGCTGCTCACCACCAAGAAGCTGCACTTGCGCTCGATCATCGTCGAGCTGCTCTGGTTCCTGCGCGGCGACACCAACGTAAAATGGCTGCAGGAGCGCAAGGTCAGCATCTGGGACGAATGGGCCGACGCGGCGGGCGAGCTCGGCCCGGTCTATGGCAAGCAGTGGCGCGACTGGGAGACGGCGGACGGCCGCCATCTCGACCAGATCGCCGAGCTGATCGAGACGCTCAGGACCAACCCCCATTCGCGCCGCATGGTCGTCTCGGCCTGGAACCCGGGCGACCTCCACGCGATGGCGCTGGCGCCGTGCCATTGCCTGTTCCAGTGCCATGTCGCGAACGGCAGGCTCTCGCTCCAGCTCTACCAGCGCTCGGCCGACATCTTCCTCGGGGTGCCGTTCAACATCGCGAGCTACGCGCTGCTCACCCATCTGCTCGCCGAGCAGACGGGGCTCGAGCCCGGCGACTTCGTCTGGACCGGCGGCGACTGCCATCTCTATGCGAACCATCTCGACCAGGCGCGCGAGCAGCTCGGCCGCACCCCCGGCCCGCTCCCCCGGCTCGAGATCCTCCGCAAGGCGCCGTCGATCGACGCGTACGAATATGAGGACTTCGTGATCCACGATTACGCGGCCCAGCCGCACATCAAGGCGCCGGTGGCGGTTTGATCAGCTTCCACCTCGCCCGCGCCGACAATGGCGTGATCGGCCGCGACGGCAAGCTGCCCTGGCGCCTCCCCGCCGACCTCCGGCGCTTCAAGGCGCAGACCATGGGCAAGCCGATGATCATGGGGCGCAAGACCTTCGAGAGCTTCCCGAGCCCGCTTCCGGGCCGGCGCCACATCGTGCTGACCCGCGACCGCGGCTGGCGGGCCGAAGGGGCGGAGGTCGCGCACAGCCCCGGCGAAGCGCTGGCGCTCGCCGGCGAAGGCGAAGTCGCGGTGATCGGCGGCGCCGAGGTCTTCGCGCTGTTCACGCCCGACCGAATCGAACTCACCGAAGTCCATGCCGCGCCCGAGGGCGACGCGGTCGTCCCGCCCTTCGGCCTTGCATGGCGCGAAGTCGCGCGCGAGGATTTCCCCGAGGAAGCGGGGCGCCCGGCCTATAGCTTCGTGACGCTGGAGCGGATGCGATGAAGAAGTTCCTCTGGGGCCTGCTCGGCGTGCTGGCGCTCGCGGTGATCGGCTTTTTCGGCTTCGCGCCGGGGATCGTCGAAGGCAGCATGAACAAGGTCGAGCGGGTGAAGCTCGCCAGGCCGAGCGACGCCGTGAAGCGGCTCCACGCCTCCCTGCAGATCGCCGACATGCATGCCGACACGCTGATGTGGCGGCGCAGCCTGCTCGACCATTCGAACACCGGCCAGGTCGATCTGCCGCGGCTCCTCGACGGCAATGTCGCGCTCCAGGTCTTCTCGTCGGTGACCAAGACGCCGAAGAACCAGAATTACGATTCGAACAGCGGCGACACCGACAACATCACGCTGCTGACGATCGCCCAGCTCCAGCCGCCGCGCACCTGGAACTCGCTGCTCGAGCGCTCGCTCTGGCACGCGCACAAGCTCGATCGCGCCGCCAACGCCTCGAACGGCAAGCTGCGCGTGATCCATGCTCCCGGAGATCTCGACCGGCTGCTCGCCGACCGCGCGGCGGGGAAGAAGGTCGTCGGCGGCATGCTCTCGATCGAGGGGCTGCAGGACCTCGAGGGGCAGATCGGCAATCTCGACCGGCTCCACGCCGCCGGCTTCCGCATGGCGGGGCTCGCGCATTTCTTCGACAACGACGTCGCCGGATCGATGCACGGCGTCCGCAAGGGCGGGCTCACCCCGCTCGGCCGCCAGGTGCTGGCGCGGATGGAGCGGCTCGGCATGATCGTCGACGTCGCGCATTCGAGCCATGCGGCGGTCGCCGAGATCCTCGCGCTGGCGAAACGGCCCGTCGTGTCGAGCCATGGCGGCGTCCAGGCGACGTGCAAGGTCAACCGCAACCTCACCGACGACGAGATCCGCGGCATCGCGCGCACCGGCGGGGTGGTCGGCATCGGCTATTGGGACGCGGCGGTCTGCGGCACCGAGCCGACGAAGATCGTCCAGGCGATCCTCCATGTCCGCGACGTCGCCGGGATCGACCATGTCGGGCTCGGCTCGGATTTCGACGGCGCGGTGACCACCGGCTTCGACAGCTCGGAACTGATCGCGATTACCCAGGCGCTCGCCGATGCGGGCCTCCCGGCGGACGACATCCGCAAGGTGATGGGCGGCAACGTCCTCCGCGTGATCCGCGCGGGGATCGTGCCGGGCCGCTAATCCCTCTCCCAAGGGAGAGGGGTTTCGTGATCCGCGTACCGTCCCTATAGCCCCGGGCATGGAGCGGCTGGACGGCGGCTCGTCGGTTCCGCCCCGCTACCGGGGCGCGATCGTCGCGCTCGGCAATTTCGACGGGTTTCACTTGGGGCACCAGGCGGTGGTCGGCCGCGCGATCGCGCATGCCCGCGCCGAGGGGCGGCCGGCGATCGTCGGCACCTTCGATCCGCACCCGCAGCGCTATTTTCGCCCCGACAGCCCCTGGTTCCGCCTCACCACCATGGACCAGCGCCAGCGCCTCTTCGCCGAGGCCGGGGCCGACGCGATGCTGGTCTTCCCCTTCGACGCCGCGCTCGCCGCGCTGAGCGCGCGCGCCTTCGCCGAGGAGCGGCTGGTCGGCCTGCTCGGCGTCGGCGGGGTGGTCACCGGCGGCGACTTCACTTTCGGCAAGGGCCGCGAGGGCGATGTCGCGACGCTCGCCGCGCTCGGCGCCGAGCTCGGCTATTCGGCCGAAGTGGTGCCGCCGGTCGAGCTCGACGGCGAGACCGTCTCGTCGAGCCGCATCCGCGCGCATCTGCGCGAAGGCCGTCCGCGCGCGGCGGCGCGACTGCTCACGCGCCCCTTCGCGATCGAGGGCGTGGTCCAGCCGGGCGACCGGGTCGGCCGCACGCTCGGCTATCCGACCGCGAACCTCAGCATGGCCAATTATCTCCGCCCCGCCTATGGCATCTACGCCGTCCGGGGCCGGCTGGCCGACGGCCGACGGCTCGACGGCGTCGCAAGCCTCGGCATCCGCCCGACCTTCGAGCCGCCGGTCGAGCTGCTCGAGCCCTTTTTCTTCGACTTCTCCGGCGATCTCTACGGCCAGGGACTCGAGGTCCAGCTGATCGACTATCTCCGCCCCGAGGCGAAGTTCGACAGCCTCGACGCGCTCAAGGCGCAGATGGCCGAGGATGCCGAGCGGGCGCGGGCGTTGCTGGCGAGCTAGGGCAGCTCGACATTTGGCGGGTCTGCCTCCCGAACATTTGCAACCGTCACCCCGGACTTGTTCCGGGGCCCACCGGGAGGCGAGTCATGGACGGGAGGCTCTCGGGTATCCGGTGCGGTACCGCGGACCCCGGCCCGAGCCAGGGTGACGAAGAGGAAGGACGAATCGGCAATGTCGATCGGTCCCAGGCGTGTCTCGCCCTTCCATAATAGGATTTGATCTGCTTTCGTTCCGGCCATGGACGATCTGCCGATTCCCCTCCGCCCCAAGGCGTCGCGTGCGTGGCGCGTCGCCGTCGCGAAGGTGTCGCGTCACGGGCGCGTCGCTGTGGCGAAGGCGTCGCGCCGGTGTCGCGTCGCCGTGGCGAAGGTGTCGCGTCGGTGTCGCGTCGCAGGCGCTTGGGCGTCGCGTGGGAGGCGCGTTGTCGCCTTTCCCCAGGGGGCAGCCCCCGCCCGGCGGCGGCGAGGGCCCGAGTCGTGTCAACTTCGACAACCGCCCGCCGCGATTCGCCGCTCCCGACTCCGGGGTTTCGCCCCGCCCGCACTTCCTCTAATTGCCGCGCACCGATGAGCGACACACAAGATTCCCAGCGCGACTGGCGCGACACCGTCTTCCTGCCGAAGACCGAATTCCCGATGAAGGCCGGCCTCGCCCAGAAGGAGCCGGCGATCCTCGAGCATTGGGCGAAGATCGACCTCTACCGGAAGCTGCGCGCCGAGCGCGCCGGGCGGGAGCGCTTCATCCTCCACGACGGCCCGCCCTACGCCAATGGCGACATCCATATGGGCCATGCGATGAACAAGGTCCTCAAGGACATCGTCGTCCGCTCGCAGAGCCTGATGGGCAAGGACGCGCCGTACATCCCGGGCTGGGACTGCCACGGCCTGCCGATCGAGTGGAAGGTCGAGGAAGCCTATCGCGCCAAGAAGCAGAGCAAGGACGAAGTCGACCCCGTCGCCTTCCGCGCCGAGTGCCGCGCCTATGCCGCGCGCTGGGTGAAGGTGCAGCGCGAGCAGTTCGAGCGGCTGGGCGTGATGGGCGACTGGGACGATCCCTATCTCACGATGAACTTCGAGGCCGAGGCGATCATCGCCGGCGAGCTGCTGAAATTCGCCGAGGCGGGCCAGCTCTATCGCGGCGCCAAGCCGGTGATGTGGTCGCCGGTCGAGAAGACCGCGTTGGCCGAGGCCGAAGTCGAATATGAGGACGTGGTCTCGACCCAGATCGACGTGGCGTTCGAGATCGTTGAAAGCCCGATTGAGGTTCTGAGAGGCCGCAAAGCGGTGATCTGGACGACCACTCCGTGGACGATTCCGGTGAACCAAGCCTTGGCATACGGGCCCGACATTGAATACGCCGCTTATGATTTCGAATGGAACGACGGGCAGAAATCTGTCTCCGTCCTCATCGCTCGCGACCTTCAGCTAGAGTTCTTGAAGCGCGCCGGAATTCCGAAGGTGGCCTTTATAGCTGAGGGCGAAGAGCCGCCGCGCACCTCGCTACGTTGGGTAGGCAAGGGGTCAGAGCTGGCAGGTACAGTCGCCCGCCACCCGATGCACCATCTCGGCGGCTTCTTCGCCAGGCCGCGCCCGTTCCTGCCCGGCGACTTCGTCACCACCGACGCGGGCACCGGCCTGGTCCATATGGCGCCCGACCATGGCGAGGACGATTTCCTGCTCTGCAAGGCGCACGGCATCGATCCGGTGTTCGCGGTCGACGCCGCGGGCTTCTACCGGCCCGACTGGCTGTGGCTCGGCGGCCAGGGATCGGTGATCAACAAGAAGTTCGTCGCGCCCGACGGCCCGATCTGCGCCGACCTGCGCGCGGCCGGCGCGCTGCTCGCCGCGTCGGAGGATTTCCAGCACAGCTATCCGCACAGCTGGCGCTCCAAGGCCAAGATCATCTTCCGCTGCACCCCGCAATGGTTCATCCCCATGGACAAGTCCGCGGGCCCGGTGGTCACCGACGTGCCGACGCCCTTCGGGCTCGATCTGCCGATCCACGCCGGCAACGGTCCGACCTTGCGCGGCCTGGCGCTCGACGCGATCGCCCGCACCCGCTGGGTGCCCGAGCGCTCGATCAATCGCATCCGCGCGATGGTCGAGGGGCGTCCCGATTGGGTGATCAGCCGCCAGCGCGCCTGGGGCGTGCCGATCGCGCTCTACGTCCATCGCCAGTCGGGCGACTACCTCCGCGATCCCGAGGTCAATGCCCGCATCCTCCAGGCCTTCACGACCGGCGGCGCCGACGCCTGGTTCCAGGCCGACCACCAGGCGCTGCTGGGCGAGAAATACGACCTCGCCGATTACGAGGTGGTCACCGACATCCTCGACGTCTGGTTCGATTCGGGCTCGACCCACAGCTTCGTGATCGAGGCGCGCTACGGGAGGGACGTGCGCGCCGACCTCTATCTCGAAGGTTCGGACCAGCATCGCGGCTGGTTCCAGTCCTCGCTGCTCGAAAGCGCGGGCACGCGCGGCCGCGCGCCCTATGGCGCGGTGCTGACCCATGGCTTCGCGCTCGACGGCAACGGCCGCAAGATGTCCAAGTCGCTCGGCAATGTCGTCGATCCGCTGAAGGTGATCGGCGAGAGCGGCGCCGACATCCTCCGCCTCTGGGTCGCGCAGACCGATTATTTCGAGGACGTCCGCATCGGCAAGGAAGTGCTCGCGGGCACCGGCGACGCCTATCGCAAGATCCGCAACACCTTCCGCTACCTGCTCGGCGCGCTCGACGGCTTCACCGACGCCGAGAAGCTGCCGGTCGCCGAGATGCCCGAGCTCGAGCGCTACATCCTCGCCAGGCTCGCCACGCTCGATGCCGAGCTGCGCCAGGCGGCCGAGGATTTCGAGTTCAACCGCTACAGCCGCGCCCTCACCGACTTCATGAACGAGGACCTGTCGGCCTTCTTCTTCGACATCCGCAAGGACTGCCTCTATTGCGACGCGCCTTCGGATCCGAAGCGGCGCGCCTATCGGACGGTGCTCGACCTGCTCTTCCACGCGCTGGTCCGCTACGCCGCGCCCATCCTCGCCTTCACCGCCGAGGAAGTGTGGCAGGCGCGTTTCCCGAGCGAGGACGGGTCGGTCCATCTGCTCGAATGGCCCGAGCTGCCCCAGCTGTCGGGCGGCCTCGACGCCGATTGGGAGGCGGTGCGGGCGCTGCGGCAGCAGGTCACCGAGGCGATCGAGCCCTATCGCCGCGAGAAGCAGGTGCGCTCGAGCCTCGAGGCCGAAGTCACCGTGCCCGAGCTGCCCATGCCGGGCGGCGACCTCGCCGAGCTCTTCATCGTCTCCGCAGTGACGAAAGGCGATACGGTCACCGTCACGCCCACGCAGCGCCACAAATGCGGCCGGTGTTGGCGGCATCTCCCGGAAGTTGCACGGGACGGCGCTCTGTGCGACCGCTGTGCGGGGGTGGTGGAATGAACGTGACGCGTGGAATCGGGCTGCTCGTGGCCCTGCTGGTGTTCCTGTTCGACCAGGGCACCAAATATTATGTCACCGGACCGCTCGGCCTCGCCTTCGACGGCGCCGAGATGAAGCTGCTGCCCTTTTTCGACTTGCGCTATGTCGAGAATGTCGGCGTCTCGCTCGGCCTGTTGCGCGCGAGCAGCGACACGATGCGCTGGCTGCTGGTGGCGCTCACCGGCGGCATCGCGGCGGGCGTGGTCTGGTGGATGTTCCGCGAGAAGAAGCTCCCCGACGTCATCGCGCTCGGCCTCGTCCTCGGCGGCGCGATCGGCAACATCCTCGACCGTACCCGGCTCGGCTATGTCGTCGACTTCGCCGATTTCCATATCGGGGCGTGGCGCCCCTTTTTGGTCTTCAATGTCGCCGATGCGGCGATTACCATCGGCGTGCTGATCCTGTTGATCCGCGCCCTTTTCGTGCGCGATAAGACGGCGGAAGCGCCGGCCCCTGTGGAGAACGAAGTCAATGCGTAAGTTGGTCCTGATCGCTGCGGGCGTCGCGCTCGCCGGCTCCCTCTCCGCCTGCGGCAAGAGCGGTTACGACCGCGAGCGGCCCGACGAATTCGCAGTGGCGCGCCAGGCGCCGCTGGTGATTCCGCCCGATTTCTCGCTGGTTCCGCCGCAGCCCGGCGCGGCACGCCCGCAGGACGCCAATTCGGCCAACCAGGCGCTCGACGCGCTGTTCGGCGGCTCGGCCGCCCGCAGCCCCAGCGAGCAGGCGACGCTCGACGCCGCCGGCCGCAACAGCGCCGATCAGGCCGCGCGCTCGACCGCGGGCAGCCCGACCACCAATGTCGTCGACAAGGGCCAGACCACCCGTGACATCGTCGCAGCGCCCGAAGGCGACGGCAAGGACGCCAAGGCCAGCACGCCGCAGCAATAGGCGCAGGCCGCCGGTCTGAACGCGAAACGCCGGCCCGCATCGCGCGGACCGGCGTTTTCGTTTGCGGGAGCGGCCGGAGCCGCTCCCATCGAGATCAGAACGAGGCGCCGATCGAGAAGAGCACGCCGCCCTTGGCCGCGTCCTTGCCGCTCGGGGTGAAGTAGAAGGTGTCGGTGTCGACATAGCTGACGCCGAAGGTCAGCGCCTTCCACGTCGCCGTCGCACCCAGCGACCAGTCGGTATATTCGTCGGTCGGACCCGACAGCCAGCTCGGTCCCCAGGTGTGGCCGAGATGGGCGGTGAGCCCGATCGGCGTGTTGGGGATCGACGCCGAGAGGTCGCCCGCCAGATAAACATTGTCCTCCTTGGGGAAGAGGCCGGTCACGCCCTGGTCGATCGCCAGCGCCTTCTGCTTCGGCGCATAGTTGCCGGTCACCTTCGCGGTCACCGGGCCGATCGCATAGGAGATCGAGGCATAGGGCTCGATGAAGTCCGACGCGCTGGTGTCGCCGGCGAAGCCGGGGCGCGTGCCCGGATACACATAATAGAGCGCACCGACGTCGAGCGTGATGCCGTTGTCGAACGGCTTCTTGAAGCCCGCGATCAGGTCGATCTCCTGGTTCGGCGTGCCATGGACGGTCACGTAATTGTCGATCGAAGAGCCCCAGACCGAGACGTAGAAGCCCGATTCGTGGCTGATCGTGATACCGCCCTGGACCGCGAAATTGCCGTCGGTCTGCGAGATGCCGCGGAACTTGTAGTCGCTGACCACGGCGACGCTGCCATTGACGGTGATCGCCGGCGCCGGAGCGGTCTCGTCCTGGGCCATTGCGGGAGTGGCGGCCGCGACCATGAGCGCGGCCAGGCTGATCATTGAGAAGCGCATGGAATCCCCTTCCACTGGTTAAAAGGGTCCCCGCCTGCTGCCTTCGGTGCCGCGTCTCTGCCAGGGGGCAGGCACGTGCTTGCGTCGGCACAAGATCATTGCCGGAATGCGCTGCGGCGCACAACAATATTTGCTGTAACGTTACAGGATAGCCGAGAAGTGTTGCGACGTCGCAACAGCTTTTCGGTTCAGCCGAGCTGCACCACGGCATCCACCTCGACCGCGGCGCCGAGCGGCAGCACGGGCACGCCGACCGCGCTGCGGGCATGGCGCCCTGCCTCGCCGAACAGCGCCTGCATCAGCTCCGAGGCGCCGTTGGCGACCTTGGGCTGGTCGATGAACGAAGGCGTCGAATTGACGAACACGCCGAGCTTGACGATGCGCTCGACGCGCGACAGGTCGCCGCCGAGATGCTTCTTGATCTGCGCGACGAGCATCAGCGCGCAGCGCCGGGCGGCCTCGGTGCCGAACTCGAGATCGCGGTCCTCGCCCAATCGGCCGGTCATCAGCGCGCCGTCCTTGAACGGCAGCTGCCCGGAGATGTGAAGCAGGCCATTGGCCTCCACCACGGGCACATAGGCGGCGACGGGCGCCGCGGCTTCGGGAAGGGCGAGGCCAAGCTCCTCGAGCTTGCGATCGATGGCGGTCGTCATGACCCGTGCTCAACCATTCGCCGCGTCGGCGGTCAACCCCGCGAAGCGCGCCTCGATCCATGCCCGCGCCTCGCGCCAGTCGTCGATCCGCGCATGGGCGTGCGGCGCCTTGGGCACGCGCGGCGCCAGGCTCGGCTCGGCGACCATGTGCAGCCGGAACACGTGCGGGGCGTGCTTGGCGACCGATTCGTGATGGACCGCGAGATCGTCGACGAACACAGCCACCGGCGCGCCGAGCTCCTCGACCAGCCGCGCGACCGGGGCGCCCTTGCCGCCCTGGTTGCACTCGACTCGATGCGCGATGCCGTGCGCGGCGAGCTGGGCGACGCGATGCTCGCGGCAATGGTCGCCGAGATTGGTGAGCACGACGATCTCGGCCCGCTCCGCGAGCGCGGCGAGCGCCTCGCGTGCGTGCGGCACCAGCGTCTGCCGGTCCATCTCGGCCGGAAAGAAGCCGTCGAGCAGCCCCCACATCTCCTCGCGCTCGATCACCGTCGAATCGCCGCGGCGGCGCATCGAATTGGCGAAATCGGCGCCGTCGGGGGTGAAGTCGATATCATGGGTCTCGCCCAACCAGTCGCCGAAATGGCGGACCATGTGGAGAAGGACCTCGTCGCAATCGGTGATCAGCAGCGGCTTCATGCGTGTTCCAGCGTCGCGCGGGCGGCGACCAGTTGTTCGGGGCCTATGTCGAGCGCCGCGGCGCAGGCGACAAGATCGGGCTCGTGCGATTCGAGGAAGGCGAGCGTGGCGGCGAGCACCGTCGCCTCGCCGGCCCGGGCGCGCAGGTCCGCGGGATCGAGCCCGGTCAGGTCGAGCAGCCGGCGCGCGCGCGATTCGTCGCCGAGCGTCCAGACGAGCGCCTGCAGCGCCAGCGCTTCGGCATTTGTTTCGGCGGCTGCCATCCCCTACATACTCCCGGGTTCAACAGGGGTAGCGCGTGGCAAAAAGGGTGCTCGTTGTCGAGGACAACGAACTCAATCTGAAGCTGTTCTGCGACTTGCTGCGTGCGCACGACTTCGCCGCGGAGCCGGTGCGCGACGGGCGCGAGGCCGTGGCCCGCGCGCGCGACTTCGATCCCCAGCTGGTGGTGATGGACATCCAGATGCCGCACGTGACCGGACTCGAGCTCATCCAGCGGATGAAGCTCGATCCGCGGCTCCAGGCGATCCCGATCATGGCGGTGACCGCCTATGCCGGCCATGACGACGAGGAGCGTATCCGCGCGGCCGGCGCCAACGCCTATGTCTCCAAGCCGATCTCGCTCGTGCGCTTCATGGAGGAAGTGCGCGCGCTGGTTCCGACGGACACAGCAGAAGCCCCGCAGGCCTAGGCCGCGGGGCTCGTGTCTTCCGCTCCGCTCGCGCGGGACGGCGGATTACTTGATCTTGGCTTCCTTGAACTCGACGTGCTTGCGCGCGACGGGATCGTACTTGCGGAAGCTGAGCTTCTCGGTCTGGGTGCGCGGATTCTTCTTCGTGACGTAGAAGAAGCCCGTATCCGCCGAGCTGACGAGCTTGATCTTGACAGTGGTCGGCTTGGCCATGACCCGAAACCCTTGAATCTTGCGAAATGAAAAGAGCGGCACGCTTGGGCGCACCGCTGCCAGACGCGGGCCAGTGCGCGAGTCTGCCCCAAAAGTCAAGGCTGGGCGAGCGCCCCGCCATGCTTCACACCGGCTTAACCGCATGTCGGGCAGACTCGCAGGAAAGGGAGGCGTGATGGAAGCGATAGTCCCGGCCTTCCTCTTGGCCGTGCTGAGCCAGATCGGCGACCGGCCGGCGCTGCTCACCGCGATCCTGGCCGACCGCTACGGCCGCCCGTTCACCATCGCCTTCGCGGCCGGGCTCGCCCATGCCGGCCTCAATTTCGCCGCCGCCTTCGCCGGAATGGCGGTCGCGCCGATGATGACGCCCAACGCCAAGGCGCTGCTGCTCGCGATCGCGCTGATCTCCGGCGGGCTTTTCGGCTTCGGCGGCAAGCTCAAGGACCGGCTCGAGGGGTGGAAGATGGGGGCGCTGGTCACGCCGCTGCTCGGGATGCTGGTCCTCGCCTTCGGCGAGCGCACGCAATTCTTCACCTTCGCGCTGGCGACGCGCGGCGAGCCCTGGTTCGCCGCCGCCGGCGCGACGATCGGCGCCTTCGCGGTCGGCTTCGTCGCGGCCGTGCTCGGCGAACGCGCCTGGCAGGCCGTTCCGCTCCGCTGGCCCCGGATCGCCATCGCGCTTGCCTTTCTCGGCACCGGTGCCTGGATCGGGCTCGGCGCGCTGCGCCTCGTCTGATCGATCAAACTGATCGTGAATTTGCGAAATGCGCGGCGGGAACCGCGTCCTATATGCCGTTCGTTGACCCTGCGAACCGATTCCCCGGGAGGACGAACATGGCAGATACCGACGCGGCGCTCCGCACGCCCACCGATCTCAACCGCAACGACACGAGGAGCGTCGCGGACGCGCTCAACAGCGCGCTCGCCGATTGCTTCGCGCTCTACCTCAAGACCAAGAATTTCCACTGGCACGTCTCGGGCCCGCATTTCCGCGACTACCACCTGCTGCTCGACGACCAGGCCGCACAGATTTACGGCATCACCGATGCGATCGCCGAGCGCGTGCGCAAGACCGGCAACGTCACGCTGCGATCGATCGGCGACATCGCGCGCCGCCAGACGCTCACGGACAATGACGCGGATTTCGTCGCCCCGACCGATATGCTGGTCGAGCTGCGCGAGGACAATCTCAAGCTCGTCGAGAGCTTCCGCACGGTGAAGGAAGCCGCCGAGAAGGCAGGCGACAACGCGACCAGCGGCATCGTCGACGAATGGACCGACCAGGCCGAAGAGCGCGCCTGGTTCCTGTTCGAGGCCAGCCGCAAGGGCTGAGGCCGCACCCCAAGCGAAACGCGACCGGACGCACGTCCGGCCGCGTTTCACTCGTCACTTGATCTTGGCGAGTCCGGCTTCGATCTTGGCCAGCATCTCGTCGGTGACCTTGCCGTCCGAGAAGGGCTGCACCGCCCGCAGGCTCATCCCCTTGAACTGCTCATAAGCCGGATGCTGGTCGACCTCGCCCAGCCCATTGGCGGCGAGCACCGCCTTGGCGTCGGCGTTGGCCACGAGTTCCTCGATGGGGGTGTCGAGGTTGAACTTGGCGGCGGTTGCCGGGGCTGCGGCCGAGGCGGGAGTCGCGGCGGGCGCCGGTACGGCGTTCGGCGCGGTCTGGGCGAGGGCGGCGGCGGGCAGCGCGCAGACGAACGCCGCGGCGGTGAGAACGAGCTTCATATCGGGAAGACCCCTCCGGTGGTGAAGCCGCGAGACTAGCCGCTATTTCGCCCCCGGGCCATTGCCTTCGAGCGTCACCAGCCACCAGTCGGGAGGGGCGCCGAAGCGGAAGGGGAGGACGCTCGTGCCCCAGCCCGCGCCGACCACGATCGTCCGGCCGCCCTCGCGGATCAGCCCGCAACGATAGCGCTCGCCATAGCGCGAGGCGCTGGCGAGCTGGCCCCAGAGCGGCAATACGATCTGGCCGCAATGCGTATGCCCGGCGAACACCGTGGCGAAGCGCGCGGGGAGCGCCGGGACCACGTCCGGACTGTGCGAAAGCACGAGCGCCGGGCCAGGCGATGTGCCGGCGGCGCGCAGTGCGGCAGCGAGATCGGCATGCTCCGAATCGAGATCGTCGATCCCCACCAGCATGAGCGGGCCGACCCGTGCGGCGCTATTGCGGAGCACGCGGATTCCGGCTGCTTCGAGCGCGCGCACCATCGCCGCGCCGTCCCGCCAATGATCGTGGTTGCCGAGCACCGCATGGACACCGAGCGGCGCGCGCAGCCGTCCCAGCGCCGCGGCGATCTCGGGGTCGGGATATTCGCGGCTCGAAAGCCGCCGGTCGCCGACGAAGTCGCCCGCGAGCAGGACCAGATCCGGCTTCGCCGCGTTCACCTCGTCGGCGATCCGCACGACGCGCTCGGGCGGCATGTCGGGACCCTGGACATGGACGTCGCTGATCAGCGCCACCCGCAGCGGCGGCGCCCCCATGGGCCATCCGGCGACGCGCACGACGGCGCGGCGGACCACCGGATCGGCCAGGCTGCCGGCATAGCCCCAGCCCGCCAGCCCGAGCAGCAGAAGCAAGATCAGGCCCATGGCGCGGAGCAGCATGGGCGAGGCTCTGGCACAAATCCGGGGACGAAACCATTTTAGCTCGATGCGCGCCTTTGCCGACCTGCTCGACGGGCTGATCTACACACGATCGCGCAACGCCAAGCTCCGGCTGATCGGCGACTATCTGCGCGCCACGCCCGATCCCGACCGGGGCTGGGCGATGGCGGCGCTCACCGGCACGCTCGACCTGCCTGCGGTCAAGCCCGCGCTGATCCGCGCGATGGTCGAGGCTCGCGTCGATCCGGTGCTCTTCGCGATGAGTCGCGACTTCGTCGGCGATTCGGCCGAGACGATCGCCCTGCTCTGGCCCGAGCCGCACGTGCCGCCGAAGGAGGGCGCGCCACTCGCCTTGTCCGAAGTCGTGGCGACGCTCGGCGCCATTTCCAAATCCGATGCGCCCGCGACGCTCGCCGCGATGCTCGACCGGCTCGAGGCCGACGAGCGTTTCGCGCTGCTCAAGCTCGCGACCGGCGCGCTGCGCGTCGGCGTCTCGGCGCGGCTCGCCAAGACCGCGCTCGCCCAGGCCTTCGGGCTCGACGTCGATGCAGTCGAGGAAGTGTGGCACGGGCTCGCCCCGCCCTATCTGCCGCTGTTCGACTGGGCCGAAGGGCGCGGCGCCCAGCCGACTCCGGCCGACGTCCCCGTCTTCCGCCCCTTCATGCTCGCGCATCCGCTCGAGGAAGCGGCGGTCAGCCTCGACGATTACGCCGCCGAATGGAAATGGGACGGCATCCGCGTCCAGCTCGTCCATGTCGCCGGCCAGACCCGGCTCTACAGCCGCGCCGGCGACGACATCACGCACAGCTTTCCCGAGATCGCCGCCGCCTTCACCACGCCCGGCGTGCTCGATGGCGAGCTGCTGGTGAAGGGCGAGTTCCAGGGCGGGGAGGCGGCGAGCTTCAACGCGCTCCAGCAAAGGCTCGGCCGCAAGCTGGTGAGCTCGAAGACGCTCGCCGACTATCCCGCCTTCGTGCGCCTCTACGACATCCTCTTCGACGGTGCCGCGGATCTGCGCGAGCTACCCTGGACGAAGCGGCGCGAGCGGCTCGACGACTTCGCCGGGGGTCTCGATCCGGATCGCTTCGACGTCTCGGCGGTGATCGAGGCACCGGACTTCGCCGCGCTCGAGGAGATCCGCGCCGGCGCCCGCGACGCTTCGATCGAAGGCGTGATGCTCAAGCGCAGGGATTCTCCCTATGTCGCCGGGCGCCGCGCGGGTCTCTGGTACAAATGGAAGCGCGATCCGCTCGTCGCCGATTGCGTGCTGATGTACGCCCAGCGCGGTTCGGGCAAGCGGAGCTCCTTCTATTCGGACTATACGTTCGGCGCCTGGGGGCCGGAGGGCGAGCTGCTGCCGGTCGGCAAGGCCTATTTCGGCTTCACCGACGAGGAGCTCAAATGGCTGGACCGATTCGTGCGCAACCACACGGTCAATCGGTTCGGTCCGGTGCGCGAAGTGGAGAAGAGCCTCGTCCTCGAGGTGGCGTTCGATTCGATCCACGAATCGCGGCGGCACAAATCGGGCCTCGCGATGCGCTTCCCGCGGATCAGCCGCATCCGCACCGACAAGCCGGCGGGCGAGGCCGACACGATCGAGGCGTTGCGCAAGCTCGCCACATGAGCCTAGTCTTTCCCCTATGGGGGAAAATGAACGCGTTCCGGCCTTGCCGCTGATCGCCTGCGTGCTCGCGGGGCCGATCCCCGCCGCCTTGCTGCCCGCGCTCGCCGGATCGGGGGACGTCGAGGGCTTCCTGCGCGTCTGGGCCACGCTCGCGCTGTTCGGATTCTGCTATGCCGTGGCGATCGGCCTGCCGATCGCGCTGCTGCTGCTCCGCGACCCGGCCCTGCCCTGGCATCGCTGGATGGGGGCAGGCGTGCTCGCCGGGATGGTCACCACGGCGGTCGTGCTCGGCTGGACCGCACTCACCAGCGCGCGGCACTTGGTCGACGGCCAATGGCAGGCGTTCCAGGTGCTGATGCTGTGGCTGGTCGTTCCGCTCGTGCTCCTCTCCGCCATCGTCTCGCGCATCGCGCTCGGCTTCTGGCTCCATCGCCGCGCGATCGAGCTGTGAACGCCGCGATCCTCGCCCCGGCGATGATGATCGCCTCGGGCTCGATCCATGCGGTGGTCAACGCGATCCTCAAGGGCGGCAGGGACAAGATGGCCGGGCGCGCGGTCATCGACGCGTCGAGCGCGATGATCCTCCTGCCGGCGACGCTGCTGGTACCCGCCCCGACGGGCGCCTGGGGCTGGATCGTGGCCACCGCGCTGCTCCATTGCGCCTATCTCTACGCGCTGGTTCGCGCCTTCGAGACCAGCGATCTCTCCGCCGCCTATCCGATCCTGCGCGGCACTGCGCCTTTGGTCACCGCCGCGCTCGCGATCGGCCTGTTCGGCGAGCCCGCGAGCCCGCGCGAGCTGATCGGCATCGCGCTGATCGGCTCGGCGATGTTCGTGATGGTCGCCGGCCGCCACATCAGCCGCGCCGGGCTCGGCTGGGCGCTGTTCACCGGCGTGACCATCGCCGGATATACCGTGATCGACGCGCATGGCGTGCGCGCCGCGCCGACGCCGGCGAGCTACATCGTCTGGATGTTCGTGCTGATGGGAGCCGCGACGGTGACGATGTTCGCGATCGTCTCGAAGGGCGCGATCTTCGCTACGGGGGTCAGGCAGTGGCGGCCGGGCGTCATCGCCGGCGCGCTGTCGATCGTCACCTACGGCCTCGCGCTCTCGGCCTTCGCGCTCGGTCCCACCGCCCCGCTCGCGGCGCTGCGCGAGACGGGGATGGTGACCGCGCTGGTGATCGCGACGATCTTCCTCAAGGAGCGCGTGACGATCGGCCGCGCGGCGGGCGTGCTCGGCATCCTCGCCGGCGCGGCGCTGATCCTGACGCGTTAGC
>CBIFVW010000001.1:0-75800 GCA_966186155.1 uncultured Sphingomonas sp. | reverse complement strand
CCTTCGTGGCGGGCGGCGACATCGCGCCTCTGGGCGCGAAACTGGTGTCCATCGAAAGCCAGCCCGGCGATACCGCGGCGACCCTGCTCCGCCGCGCGAGCGAGACCCTGCTGGGCGAGGCGCCGCTCGAGAAGGGGGCGCCGCCGGTCGACGCGCTGGTCGGCGACCTCCACCGCGCGCTCGAGCGCGGCGAGATCGGCGTGCTCTTCCAGCCCCAGGTCGCGATCGCCACCGGCGCGATCACCGGAGTCGAGGCGCTCGCCCGCTGGAATCATCCGGAACATGGCGAGCTGGGCGCGGAGACCCTGTTCGCCGCCGCCGAACGCGCGGGGCTCGACGCGGCGTTGAGCGACCATGTTCAGCGCCGGGCGCTGGCGACCGCGTTCAATTGGCCGATGTCGCTCGCCAAGCTCCGATTGTCGATCAACGTCACCGCCGCCGACGTCGCGCGGCCCGGTTTCGCCGACTCGCTGCTGGGACGAGTCGACGCCAGCGGCTTTCCGCGGGGCCGGCTCACCATCGAAGTCACCGAGAGCGGGATCATGGCGGACCTCGGCGAGGCATCGCGTCTGCTGATGGAGCTGCGCAGCGCGGGCTGCCGCGTCGCGATCGACGATTTCGGCACCGGCTATTCGAGCCTCGCCTATCTGAAGGCGCTGCCGCTCGACTATCTCAAGATCGACAAGAAGCTCAGCCAGGACATCACCGGCTCGCACCGTGACCGCGTGGTGGTGCGCGGGGTGATCGACATGGCGCGCTCGCTGGGGCTGGCAGTGGTCGCCGAAGGCGTCGAGACGCCCGAGCAGCTCGACCTGCTCGCCAAGGAGGGCTGCCAATATTTCCAGGGCTTCCTCTGCTCGGAGCCCGTCGACGTGCCCGCGCTCGCCCAGCTGGCGGCGAAGGCATGAGCGATCCGCGCGACCTCACGGGCGTGTGGTACGGCCGCTATGTCAGCCGATCGGACGCGCAGGACAACAGCTTCATCGCAGTGCTGGAGGAGGAGGGCGGAGGCTTCACGGGCACGATCACCGAGCCCGACCAGGGCGGTGCCGGCGCCGGGGGCATCCGCAGGGCGAGCGTCTCCGGGCGCCGCGACGGGACCTCGGTGCAGTTCCTCAAGCAATATCAGGGCAGCGGCGGCTGGTTCCACACGGTCCGCTATGCCGGCCTGGTGGACGGCGAGGGAACCGAGGTGACCGGGAGCTGGAAGGTCGACTGGATCAGCGGCAGCTTCACGATGCAGCGCGAGAAATTCGCGATCGAGGTATTCGAGGCGGAGCGCGAGGAGGAGCTGACGCTGCGCTGACGGATTCTCAGCCGGCGGCCGCGCGCTGCACGGCCATGCGTTCGTGCCGCTCGACCGTCTCGAAGGCGTCGCCGGCGGCATGGGCGAGGCCGGTGAGCAGGTTGATCGACTCCGGGTCGAGCGGGCCCGCGGTCTTCCAATAGGCGCCCATCGCCATGGTCGGCTCGCCCGATCCGATCGGGAACATCGCCATGCTGCGCACGAAGGTGGGCTCATAGGCCGCCTGCGGCACGCGCGGATCGGCGGCGATGTCGGGGATCAGGATGGGGCGGTTCTCGAGCATCGCGATGCCCGAGATGCAGTTCTCGATCGGGAAGTCCTGGCCGGTCCAGAGCGGGCTCACCGCGTCCTCGGCGACATAGGCGACCCGATCGCCCCGGCGGCGGACGACGGTGATGCCGTCGGCGGCGCCGATCGCGCGCGCCGATCCGCGAAGCGCCGAGACGAGATCGTCGAAACTGCGCGCCATGGAGAGCTGGCCGATCGCGCGGAACAGGGTGCGGCGGCGCGCTTCGGTGGTGAGATCGGAGGTCATATGCAATGTCTCGTAGCGCCGTTTCGGGCGGCATCCCATGAATCGAAAGAAATAATCGCGGATTTACCCTTGCAGGTATGACGACGGAATTCCCGTCCCCGGTCGAATCGACATTCAGCGGATCCTCCCCCTCCGGGAGAGGATCAAGGAAGGCGCTCCCGAATTCGTCCTGGGTCTGGTCGCTCACCCCGCCGCCTTGGCGAGCCCGCGCGACAATTGCAGCGCGCCGTTGAGCCGCGCCTTGGGGTTCGCCCATTCGCGCGTGATCACCAGCTTCATGTCCGGCCGGAGCCGCGCCGTGCCGTCGAGCCGATCGACATAGGCGAGCAGGCCCTCAACGTTCGGGAACTTGTCGTCGTGGAAGCCGACCAGCGCCCCCTTGGGGCCGACGTCGAGCTTGGCGATGCAGGACCGTTTGGCGTTGAGCTTGGTCTCGATCAGCGTGATCAGATTCTCGGTCGGCTCGGGCAGCTTGCCGAACCGGTCGATCATCTCGGCGGCGAAGGCCTCGAGGCCCGCTCGGTCCTCGACTTCATTGAGGCGGCGATAGAGGCCCATGCGCAGGTCGAGATCGGGGACATAGTCCTCGGGGATCATGATCGGCGCGTCGACGGTGATCTGGGGCGAGAGGTCCTTGGGCCGCAGCTCATCGCGCAACCCGCCGGCCTTGGCGTCGAGGATCGCCTCCTCGAGCATCGACTGGTAGAGCTCGTAACCGACTTCCTTGATGTGTCCCGATTGCTCGTCGCCGAGCAGATTGCCCGCGCCGCGGATGTCGAGGTCGTGGCTCGCGAGCTGGAAGCCCGCGCCGAGCGATTCGAGATCGGAGAGCACCTTCAATCGCTTCTCCGCCGCCTCGGTCATCAGCCGCTCGGACGGGGTGGTCAGATAGGCATAGGCGCGCGTCTTGGCACGCCCGACGCGGCCGCGCAGCTGGTAGAGCTGGGCGAGGCCGAACTTGTCGGCGCGGTTGACGATCATCGTGTTGGCCGAGGGGATGTCGAGGCCGGATTCGACGATGGTGGTCGAGACCAGCACCTCGAACTTCTTGTCGTAGAAGGCGGACATGCGTTCTTCGACCTCGGTCGGCGCCATCTGGCCGTGCGCGACGACGTAACGGATCTCGGGCACCTCGCTCCGCAGGAACTCCTCGATCTCGGGTAGATCGGCGATGCGCGGCGTGACGAAATAGGCCTGGCCGCCGCGATAATGCTCGCGCAGCAGCGCCTCGCGCAGCACCACCGGGTCCCAAGGCATGACATAGGTGCGCACCGCGAGCCGGTCGACCGGCGGGGTCTGGATCACCGAAAGCTCGCGCAGACCCGACATCGCCATCTGCAGCGTGCGCGGGATCGGCGTGGCGGTGAGCGTCAGGACATGGACATCGGCCTTGAGCGCCTTCAATCGTTCCTTGTGCGTCACGCCGAAGCGCTGCTCCTCGTCGACCACGACGAGGCCGAGCCGTTTGAACTCGACGCCCTTGGCGAGCACCGCATGGGTACCGACGACCACGTCGATCGTGCCGTCGGCCAGGCCCTCCTTGGTCGCCTTGGCCTCGGCGGCGCCGACGAGGCGCGAGAGGCGGCCGATCCGGATCGGGAAGCCTTCGAAGCGCTGGCTGAAATTCTGGAAATGCTGGCGGGCGAGCAGCGTGGTCGGGCAGACCACCGCGACCTGCATCCCCGCCATCGCCGCGACGAATGCCGCGCGCAGCGCCACTTCGGTCTTGCCGAAGCCGACGTCGCCGACGACGAGCCGGTCCATCGGGCGGCCGGCGGCGAGATCCTCGAGCACGTCGCCGATCGCGCGGTCCTGGTCGTCGGTCTCCTCATAGGGGAAGCGGTCGACAAAGGCGGGATAGCCCCCCGCATCGGGCTCGGCGACTTCGGCGGGGCGGGTCGCGCGCTTGGCCGCGGTGGCGATGAGCTCGCCCGCGATCTCGCGGATCCGCTCCTTCATCCGGCTCTTGCGCCGCTGCCACGCCTCGCCGCCCAGCTTGTCGAGCGTCGCGCCTTCCTCGCCCGCGCCGTAGCGGCTCAGCACCTCGAGATTCTCGACCGGCACGTAGAGCTTGTCGCCGCCGGCATAGGTGAGCGCGACGCAGTCGTGCGGCGCCTTCTGCACCGGGATCTGGGTCAGCCCCTCGTAGCGGCCGATGCCGTGGTCGACATGGACGACGAGATCGCCGGGCGAGAGCGTCGCCAGCTCGTTGAGGAAGGCGTCGGTCGACTTGCGGCGCTTGGTGCGGCGGACGAGCCGGTCGCCGAGCATGTCCTGCTCGGTGAGCACGGCGACGTCCGGAGCGGTGAAGCCGTGGTCGAGCGGCAGGACGATGAGGGCGACGCCGCTGTCGGCGGCACCGAGCGCCTCCTGCCAGCTGTCCGCCTTGCGCGCGGCCTTGAGGCCGTGATCGGCGAGCAGGCCGGTGAGCCGCTCGCGGGCGCCGCCCGAATAGCTGGCGAGGATCGGCTTCTTGCCTGATTTCCGTAGCTTGGCGAGATGCTCCACCACCGCTTCGTAGACGTTTGTGCCCGCCGCCCGCTCGGGGGCGAAGTCGCGCGGGCCGTCGACGTTGAAGTCGAGGACGGTGGCGCTCTCGGGCTCGTGGAACGGCGTGGTGAGGTGCGCCGGCCATTCGGCGAGGCGCCGGGCCCATTCGTCGGCGGTCAGATAGAGCTGATCGGCGGCGAGCGGGCGATAGCTGCCCGGATCGGCCGACTGGGCGCGGACGCGGTTGGAATGATAGTCGGCGATCGCCTCGAACCGCGCCTCGGCCGCGCCCGCGTCGCCCGCGTCGCGGATCAGGATCGCGTCGTCGGGGAGATGCTCGAACAGGGTCTTGAGCCGTTCCTCGAACAGAGGCAGCCAATGCTCCATCCCGGCGAGGCGACGGCCATCGCTGATCGCCTGGTAGAGCGGATCGCCGGTCGCGGTGGCGCCGAACTTCTCGCGATAATGCGAGCGGAAGCGCTTGATCGATTCCTCGTCGAGCAGCGCTTCCGACGCGGGGAGCAGCGTGAAGCCGTCGACGCGGCCGGTGGTGCGCTGGTCGGCGGGGTCGAAGGTGCGGACGCTCTCGATCTCGTCGCCGAAGAAATCGAGGCGGAGCGCCTGCTCGGCGCCGCTGGGGAAGAGGTCGACCAGGCCGCCGCGCACCGCGAACTCGCCGGCGTCGTTGACCGTATCGACGCGAACATAGCCGTTCGCCTGGAGCAACGCCGAAAGCCGATCGAGCCCGATCCGCTCGCCGGGGGCGAGACGGGCGACGAGCTGGCGGATGCGGAAGGGCGTCAGCGTGCGCTGGCTGGCGGCGTTGACGGTGGTGACGAACAGGCGGGGCTTGTCGCCCGGCGCCTGCAGCGCGTGGAGCGCGGCGAGCCGCTCGGCCATGACGCGCAGCGTCGGGCTGGCGCGGTCATAGGGCAGGCAGTCCCAGGCGGGGAAGGCGATCACTTCGAGCTCGGGCGCGAAGAAGGGCGCGGTGGACGCGACCGCGCGCATCGCCGCCTCGTCGGGTGCGACGAACACCGCCATCCGCCCGGCGCGCGCGAGATCGGCCAGCATCCAGGGGAGGAAGCCGGTGGGGGCGCCCGAGAGGGTGAGGGGGCGGTTCGCGGAGAGGATCGTGTTGAGGTCGGGCATTCGGTCTCTTGGTTCGTCATCCCGGCGAAAGCGGGGATCTCGTGTCGCGGGCGAGCGGTGCGTGGCCTGAGACCCCGGCTTTCGGGGGGTGACGGCTAGCGCGAAATCGGCACGTAGTTCAGCGTCTTGAGGGCATCCATCACCGTCCCGGCATAGCGCGGCGGCACCGGCTGGGTTCCCATCGCCCAGGCCATGATGTCGACGTCCTGCTCCTCGAGCAGAGCTTCGAACAGCGCGATCTCCTCTTCGCGCCAGCCGGCCGAGTGGCGGTCGAAGAAGCCGCCGATCAGGAGGTCGGCTTCCTTGACGCCGCGGTGCCAGGCGCGGAAGCGCAGGCGCTTGAGACGGGTTTCGCGATCCATGCGCTCCTCAACGACGAACGGCCGGCAGCGCGGAAATGCGCCGTCGGCGAAGGGGTTCGGCCACCAGATAGGGCGCCCCGCGCCGGAATGCCAGCCTTGCTGGCTCCGCCTACTTATCGTGCAATCTCGACCGTTTTGCCGCCGATCTTCCTATATCGGAAAGAATGCTTCCGCGTGGATGGGTGACAAGATGCAGTTCGTGATGCTGAAATCGATCAATGGCGAACCCATGCTGGTCAACCTCGCGGCGATCCGTACCGTCTCGACGATCAACATGGCCGGCGACGATGTCGGCGTGATCGCATTCGGCCACGATCATGAAGTGGTGATCGGCTCGACCGTTCCCGAAGTGCTCGCGGCGATCGAATCGAGCAATCGCGTCGCGGGTTAGCCCTAGCCGCGCAGCGGGCCACCGATTACGTCGGGTCCGATGCGGCCCGAACTCCTCAATCCCCTCTTCGCCGAGGTCACGGCACTCAAGGGCGTCGGGCCCGGGCTGGCCAAACCGCTCGAGCGGCTCGGGCTTGCGCGCGTGGTCGACGTGGCGTTCCACTTGCCGACCGGCTTCATCGACCGGATTCCGCGCGACGAGTTGATGGCGTCCGACGCTGGCCGAGTGATCGCGATCCAGCTCACCCCCTTGAACTACAAGATGAGCGGCAGCGCGCGGGCGCCGGCACGGGTGCACGCGGTCGACGCGCACGGAAACTATGTCAGCCTCGTCTATTTCGGCGGCAATTCGGGCTGGGTGAGGAAGCTGCTGCCCCTCAATGAGCCGCGTTGGGTTTCGGGCAAGCTCGAGACCTATGGGCAGGAGCTGCAGATCGTCCATCCCGACCATGTCCTGCCGCTCGACCAGAAGGAGGAGGCGGGCGGGCGCGAGGCGGTCTATCCCTGTTCGGAGGGGATCACCTCGAAGCGGATCGCGGCGATGGCCGCCCAGGCGACCGAGCGCGCGCCGGACCTGCCCGAATGGATCGAGCCGAGCCTCAAGGCCCGTCACGACTGGCCCGGCTGGCGCGAGGCGCTGGCACGGATCCACACCGATCCGGCCGACGCGAAGGCGCGCGAGCGGCTCGCCTATGACGAGGTGTTCGCCAACCAGCTCGCGCTGATGCTGGTGCGCGGCGAGGCGCGGGCGAAGCAGGGGAGGGCGCTCGCGGGCGACGGGCGGCTGCGCGACGCGCTCCGCCTGCCCTATGCCCCGACGGGCGCCCAGGCGCGCACGATCCGCGAGATCGAAGGCGACATGGCGCAGGTCCAGCCGATGCTGCGGCTGCTCCAGGGCGATGTCGGCTCGGGCAAGACGCTGGTCGCCACCATGGCGCTGCTGATCGCCGCCGAGGCGGGCGCGCAGGGCGCGCTGCTCGCACCGACCGAGATCCTTGCCCGCCAGCATTTCGAGACGCTCTCGCGGATGCTCTCGGGGCTCGACGTGCGGGTGGGGCTGCTCACCGGGCGCGACAAGGGCAAGGCGCGCGAGGCGACGCTGATGGGGCTCGCCGACGGTTCGATCGACATATTGGTCGGCACGCACGCGATCTTCCAGGAAGGCGTCACCTATCGCGACCTCGGGCTGGTGGTGGTCGACGAGCAGCATCGCTTCGGCGTCGCCCAGCGGATGATGCTGCAGGCCAAGGCGGAGCGCCCGCCGCATCTCCTCGTGATGACCGCCACGCCGATCCCGCGGACGCTGACGCTCGCCCAATATGGCGAGATGGACGTGAGCCGGCTCGACGAGATGCCGCCGGGACGCGAGCCGATCGAGACCAGCGTGATCTCCGAGGATCGGCTCGGCGAGGTGGTCGAGGGGCTGGGGCGGCATCTCGCGGCGGGAAAACAGGCCTATTGGGTGTGCCCGCTGGTCGAGGAGAGCGAGAAGACCGACCTCGCGGCCGCCGAGGCGCGTGCGGCGGCGCTCCAGGCGCGGTTCGGGGACAAGGTCGGGCTCGTCCATGGCCGGATGAAGGGACCCGACAAGGACGCGGTGATGGCGCGCTTCGCGAGCGGAGCGCTCGGCGTGCTCGTCGCGACCACCGTGATCGAGGTCGGGGTCGACGTGCCCAACGCGACGCTGATCGTGATCGAGCATGCCGACCGCTTCGGCCTGGCCCAGCTCCACCAGCTGCGCGGGCGCGTGGGCAGGGGCGGGGGGCGATCGGTATGCGTGCTGCTGCGCGGCAACGGCCTGAGCGAGACGTCGCGGGCGCGGCTGGCGCTGATGCGCGAGACCAATGACGGCTTCCGCATCGCCGAGGAGGACCTCAGGCTGCGCGGCGCGGGGGAGATGCTGGGCACGCGGCAATCGGGCGAGCAGAGCTTCCGCCTCGCCCCGCCCGAGAAGTTCGCCGAGCTGATCGGCATGGCCAACAGCGACGCCCGGCTGCTGATCGACCGCGACGGGGGGCTCAGCGGCGCGCGCGGCCAGGCGGCGCGGCTGGCGCTCTATCTGTTCGAGCGGGATGCGGCGGTGGCGCTGCTCAGGGCGGGCTGAGCTATTTCGCCTTCACCATGGCGGTGACCAGCTCGTAATAGCTGGCGAGATCGATCGCGCGCTCGAACTGCGCGCCGAGACGGCCGCCCAGCGACCAGCGCACCTCGGCGACCACCGAGCCGATATGCGGGAACACGACGCGGATGCGGTCGCCGATCTCGAAGCAATCCTCGCAGCGCGCCATCAGGCCGTGCGGCGAGATATTGACGATCAGGAAGGTGAGCTGCCGGGCATCGGGACCGAAGGCGCGGGCGCGATAATGGACGTCGTCGCGTCCTTCGCGCCTGGGATCGGAATAAGCCAGATTTCCCGTTCCGAAACTCACACAGCCCCTCATTTACGCTAGAGGTAGGGCTGCGGTGATAAACGCCGCCGCGTAAATCTCGTTGCAACAAAGCTGCTTAACGTTGACTTATCAGGCCCCGTACTTCTACGGAGGGGTCAGCAGCCCGTGGCGTTTCTTGCCGAAACTGAGCTTGACCGGCGCCGAGACTGTGATCGTCAGCAGCGGGTCGGAGACGGGCTGGTCGTCGACGCGGATAGCGCCCTCGCCGAGCTTGCGCCGCGCCTCGCCCTTGGACGGGCAGAGGCCGAGCGCGACCAGCGCATCGACCACGCCGATGCTGCCGCCTTCGACGGCGAAACGCGGCAGCGCGTCGCCCGCGGCGCCCTCCTCGAAAGTGCGGCGCGCCGTCTCTGCCGCCTCGGCCGCCGCGTCGGCGCCGCGGCACAGTGCCGTCGCCGCGTTGGCGAGGATTTTCTTGGCCTCGTTGATCTCCGCGCCCTCGAGCATCTCGAGCCGGGCGATCTCGTCGAGCGGCAGGTCCGTGAAAAGGCGAAGGAACTTGCCCACGTCGCGATCGTCGGTGTTCCGCCAGAACTGCCAGTAATCATAATGGCCGAGCTGGTCCTCGTGCAGCCACACCGCGCCGTTGACCGACTTGCCCATCTTCGAACCGTCGGCCTTGGTGATCAGCGGCGTGGTGACGCCGAAGACCTCGTCGCCGTCGATGCGGCGGGTGAGCTCGATGCCGTTGACGATGTTGCCCCACTGGTCCGATCCGCCCATCTGGAGGCGGCACTGCGCACGGCGGGAAAGCTCCAGGAAATCATAGGCCTGGAGGATCATGTAGTTGAACTCGAGGAAGGTCAGCGGCTGCTCGCGGTCGAGCCGGAGCTTGACCGAGTCGAAGGTCAGCATCCGGTTGATCGTGAAATGCCGGCCGACATCGCGCAGGAACGGGATATATTCGAGCTTGTCGAGCCAATCGGCGTTGTTGACCATCACGGCGTCGGTCGGGCCGTCGCCGAAGGTCAGGAAACGCTCGAAGATGCGCTTGATCGAGGCGATGTTGGCGGCGATGCCGTCCTCGTCGAGCAGCTTGCGGATCTCGTCCTTGCCCGAAGGGTCGCCCACCTTGGTGGTGCCGCCGCCCATCAGCACGATCGGCTTGTGCCCGGCCTGCTGGAGGCGGCGGAGCAGCATGACCGAGACGAGGTTGCCGACATGGAGCGAGGGTGCGGTGGCGTCGAAGCCGATATAGCCGGGCACGACCTGCTTCGCGGCGAGCGCGTCGAGTCCTTCCGGATCGGTGACCTGGTGGATATAGCCGCGCGAGGAGAGCAGGCGGAGCAGATCGGACTGGTATTCGGTCATCGTGCGGCGCGCATAGCCGAGGCGAGCGCGCGCGTCATCCCCGCGAGCGCGGGGAACGGAATCGTCGGAAGTCGTCAGCCGTCCGTCGTCAGCGCGCGCAGCAGGAGCCCGGCGAGCTGCTCGCCATAGGCGGCGGAGGTCCATCCGCGGACCGTGACGAGGTCGTCCCACAGGGTCGAGGCGGTGGCCGCCCAGATGAGGTCGGCGGCGACCTCGGCGTCGAGACTGGACCGCAACGCGCCCTCGGCGGCGAGGCGCTCCGCCACCACGCGGCAGCCGGCCAGGCGGTCGCGCTGCCGGTCCTGCCATGCCTCTTCGGCGGCTTCGTCCTGCCGCCGCAGCACTTCGAAGGCGTCGGCCAGGCGCTTGTACGCCGGACTGAGCCGCGCCTGCCGGTCGACGATCGCGAGCAGGGCCTCGCGACCGGTGGTCGCGGCACGGATCCGCGCGCGCTCCTCGACGATGCCGCGCTGTCCGTCGGCGAAGCGCAGCACCGCGATGAACAGGTCCGCCCTGTTGGCGAAGGTCAGATACAGTGCCTGGCGCGACAGCCCCGCCGCCTTTGCGATGGCACCCATGCTGATCGCCCCTTGCCCCTGCTCGATTAGCGACAATGCCGCCCGGACGATGCGGGAGCGCGTCGTCGTCTCTTCGCTTGACACCCTGTAAACTCCATGTCATTCCGGCCTGACTTTACAGCATGTAAAGCGGCAGAGCGCCGCTGGGAAGCCGTTAGAGGACCGCAATGATCGTCCATATATTCAGAGGGCCGGGGCGCGTGTTCGGGGCGACCCCGGACGCGGAAGGCGCGAACCTCCCGGAGCGCTATGCGCCATGGTCGCCGTTCAAGACGCTGGAGATGCACCGCGACGAGCCGCATGCCGGCGTCGACGTGAACAGCTGCCTGGACGACATCGTCCGATATGGCTTTCATCTGACCGATGCGCACGAGCGGATCACGCATCTGGCAGTCGACGGCCGCAGTTGAGGAGCAGGAAGATGGCTGTCGGAGCGCTTTTCCAGCTCCAGATGATCCTCGGCTATGTCGCGTGGATCGTCTGGCTTTTCGGCTATGGGCTGCCCTGGGCGCGGACCGTGCGGCCGGAGATCGTGCATCGCGCGATCGCCACGTTGCACAGCTTCCGCTTCTTCGGCCTCGTCTTCGTCGTGCCGGGCGCGGTCGGTCGCGACCTTCCCGGCGGCTTCGCGACCTTCGCGGCCTATGGCGACCTCGCCACCGGCGTGCTCGCCCTGATGGCGCTCGTGACGTTTCGCATCCGCCCGCTCTTCTGGACGTTCGTGGCCGCCTTCAACATCGTCGGCGTCTGCGACCTGCTGGGAGACTATTATCATGCCGTCCGGCTCGGACTGCCCGAGGTCGCGGGTACGCTCGGCGCCGCCTATGCGGTTCCGATCCTTTATGTGCCGCTGCTCATGATCACGCACGTCCTCGCCTTTTGCCTGCTCTATCGCGAGGTCGTGCGCGAAGTGCGGGCTTCAACCTAGCCCTGGCTCTCCACCGCTGCCTCGCTTATCCCCGTTCCGTGAAGTTGATTCCGCACCCCGCGTTCCCGCCCGCCGCGGTCGAGGAGATCGAGGTGGCGGCGGAGTTGCGCCGCGGCCCGGCAAGCCTGGCCTGGAAGGTGCAGGGTGCCCTCCCGCATATCCCCTCGCCCGCGGCCCCGGTGCGGACCGACGGATTGTGGCGAACCACATGCTTCGAGCTGTTCGTCAGGCCCGAAGGCGGGACGGGCTATTTCGAGTTCAACTTCTCGCCTTCGCACGCATGGGCCGCCTATCGCTTCGACGATTATCGCGCCGGCATGGCGGACCTGCCGCTGCCCGTTCCCATGATCGAGCCGATCGAGGACGGCGTGCATGTCGCGGTCGACCTCTCGGCGCTTCCGCCCGGGCCGTGGCGCGCGGCGCTCACCGCCGTTATCGAGGAGCAGGACGGCACCAAATCCTATTGGGCGCTCGCGCATCCTCCGGGGAAACCCGATTTCCACGATCCGGCTTGCTTCGCCCTCGAACTCCCGGCACCCAGCGACACATGAAATTCGGCATCGACCGGCTGCTCGCCGACCCCGACCTCCGCAAGCCCCTCGAAGGGCGGCGTGTCGCATTGCTCGCACACCCCGCGTCGGTGACCGCGGACCTCACCCATTCGATCGACGCGCTGGTCGCCACGGGACTCAACGTCTCGGCGGTGTTCGGGCCGCAGCACGGCGTGCGCGGCGACCTGCAGGACAATATGATGGAGTCGCCCGACTTCACCGACCCGACCTATGGCATGCCGGTGTTCAGCCTGTACGGCGAAGTGCGGCGGCCGACCGGCCAGTCGATGCACACGTTCGACGTGATGCTGGTCGACCTGCAGGACGTGGGCTGCCGCATCTACACCTTCGTGACGACCTTGCTCTACGTGCTCGAGGCCGCGGCCGCGCACGGCAAGAGCGTCTGGGTGCTCGACCGTCCCAATCCGGCCGGGCGGCCGGTCGAGGGCACGACCCTGCTGCCCGGCTGGGAGAGCTTCGTCGGCGCCGGGCCCATGCCGATGCGGCACGGCATGACGCTGGGCGAGATGGGGCATTGGTTCATCGAGCAGTTCAAGCTCGACGTCGATTATCGCGTGATCGCGATGGAGGGCTGGGCGCACGAGGCAGCGCCGGGCTTCGGCTGGCCGCCCGAGCGGCCCTGGATCAATCCCAGCCCCAACGCCGCCAACGTCAATATGGCGCGCGCCTATGCGGGTACGGTGATGCTCGAAGGAACGATGCTGTCCGAGGGGCGGGGGACGACGCGTCCACTCGAGCTGTTCGGCGCGCCGGACATCGACGCGCGCCGCGTGATCGCAGCGATGCGCGCGCTCGCGCCGCAATGGCTGGAGGGGTGCACGCTCCGCGACATCTGGTTCCAGCCGACCTTCCACAAGCATGTGGGCACGCTCTGCTCGGGCGTGTTCATCCATGCCGAGGGCCAGGGCTACGATCATGCAGCGTTCAAGCCGTGGCGGCTGCAGGCGCTGGGCTTCAAGGCGATCCGCCGGCTCTATCCCGACTACGAACTGTGGCGCGACTTCCCGTACGAATATGTCTTCGACAAGCTCGCGATCGACGTGATCAACGGCGGGCCGGGGCTGCGCGAATGGGTGGACGACGCGGCGGCCGAGCCGGAGGACCTCGATGCGCTGGCCGGGCCGGACGAAGCGGCGTGGGAAGAGGCGCGGCGGGGGTGCTTGCTGTACTAAGGTATGAACTCTCTCCCTTGATGGGAGAGGGAGGGGCCCGCCGCCGCAGGCGGTGGGAGGGTGAGGGTGACCTCTCCACCGGCGACATTGCCCGCGGAAAGGTCACCCCCACCCAACCCTCCCCCATCAAGGGGAGGCTTTTCGTCGGGCAACTCCAAACGAGTACGAATTGCGTCCTTCTTCCATTCCGCCTAACCACCCGCACATGCTGGCGGGGCTGATATTCGCAGTCGAGGAGGCGGAGGACCGCCAGGGCACGCTGATGGCGACCTTGCCGTTCGGCGGCATGACCTTGCTCGAATATCAGATCCGGCTGCTCGTCGGCGCCGGGGCGGAGCAGGTGCTCGTCGCGGTCGGCAAGATGACGCCGCCGCTGCTCGCCGCGGTCAACCGCAGCACGCGGCGCCACGCCCATGTCGAGATCGTCCGCTCGGCCGAAGAAGCGGCGGAGAAGATAGCGCCGGGCGCGCGCGTGCTGGTGATGGCCGACGGCCTCGTCACCACCGATCCAGTGATGGACCGCATGGCGGCCGAGGGCGGCGAGGCGCTGCTCGTCACCGACGATCCCGCTTCGCCCGCCGCGATCGAGCGGCTCGACATGCGCGACAGCTGGGCCGGGATCGCCCGCATCTCGATCGAGCAGCTCGGCCAGATCGCGCAGATGCCCGAGGATTACGATTTCCAGTCGGCGCTGCTGCGCATCGCCGCGCAATCGGGCGCCGAGCATGTGCCGCTCACTGCCGGCTGGCTCAAGGGCGGCCATGCGGTCGAGCGCAGCGTCGAAGGGCTCGCCCAGCGCAACACCGGCGTGCTCGCCGCGCTGACCGAGCGGCGCACCGAATGGGCGGACCGCTGGGTGTTCACGCGCGCGGCGCGACTCGCGCTGCCCGAGCTGGTGGGACGCAACGTCCCCGGCTGGGCGGTAACCATGGCAGGAGGCCTGGTCTCGCTGCTCTCGCTGCTCGGCGTCGGGCTCGGCTGGGAAGGCGCGGGGCTGGTCGGCGCGCTGATCGGGACCGCTTCGCTCGCCACCGGATCGGCGATGGCCGCGATCCGGGGCGAGGAGAAGCGCGCCGTATTGCTCGAATGGAGCATCTTCAGCCTGTTCGCGCTGACGACGCTGCTGATCGGCGGTGTCGAATATGCGCGGCTGATCGACACCACGCCGCCGGTGCTCGCGCTGGTCGCGGTCGCGGCGCAGCTGCTGGTCGAGCGCGCGCCCACCCGCCGGCGGCGCTGGTGGGCCAGCCCCTCGGCGCATCTGCTGCTGCTGACCCCGTTCGCGCTCGCCGGATTCCCGGTGGCGGGGCTCGGCGCGGTTGCGATCTATGCATTCGCGACGCTCGCCGCGGCGGTTGAGGGCGCGCGCGAAAAAGCTTAGTCTCGTCTTAAGGACATTTCCGCTAGTCTGAGGTCGATGTCGGACAATCCCGTCGACATGCGCGATGGCCACGCCGTCGGCGCCCGGGAGCTGCTTGCACGTGCGGCGGCTGCGGAGCTGCGCGCCTTTCAGGGGCTCGCGGTCGCGATCGACGATTTCTTCCTGCCCGAAGAGGCGCGGCTCGGCGAGCATGGCCGCTCGGCGCTGGCCGCGCTGCTGCGCGGGCTGGTCGAGACGGTGGAGGGCGAGATTCGCGAGCATGCGGTGCGCCTGCTCACCGGGCGTGGCGAATCGGGGCTGGTCGCGGCGCTGATCGAGCCGGGCTCGGCGCTCGAACGGCTCGGGCGGGCCGGGCTGCTGCGCGATCCCGAGCTGATGGCCGAGCTGATAGCGCGCGTGCGCCAGGAGACGCTGGGCGCCGCCTTGCCGATGAACGCGCCCGACGATCCCGAGCAGCCCAGCCTGATCAACCGATTCGTCCAGCACCCCGATCGGGTGCTCGCAGCGAGCGCGATGGCGGTGCTGATCGCCGAAAGCCGCCGTCGGACCAGTCCCGATGTGGGACAGTTCCAGACCGAGCTTCCCGCCGAGCTGCACCACCGGCTGGTCTGGTGGGTGGCCGCGGCGCTGCGCGAGCGGGTGGCGGAGCCGAACGACGCGCTCGACCGCGCGCTGTCCGAAGCGGCGCAGCGCAGCCTCGCCGCCTATGACGAGGGCGACCGGCTCGAAGCCGCGGCGATGCGCTTCGCCGCCGCGGTCGACGCTCAGCCGCGCGAGTTGCCCGGGCTGCTCGTCGAGTCGCTCGGCGACCGGCGGATCGTGCTGTTCATCGCGCTGCTCGCCCATGCGCTGGGCGTGCCCTACGCGCTGGCGCGCGACCTGGTGCTCGATCCCGATGCCGACCGCCTCTGGCTGGCGCTGCGCGCGCTCGAGATCGGCCGCGAGGGCGTCGCGCAGATCGGCTATGCGCTGAGCGAGGCCGATCCGCGCCGCGACCTCGAGCGCTTTGCCGACACGCTCGACACGATCGCCGCGATCACCGGCGCCGAGGCGCGTCAGGCGATCGCGCCGCTCAAGCTCCATCCCGATTATCGAGCCGCCATGGCCGCGCTCCAGCGCGCCGGGGGTGGGCGGTGAACATTCTCGACCCGGCGCTCCCCCTCGCGATCGGCCGCCTCGATGCAGAGGGCCGGCTGATCGATGCCGAGGCGCGGCTGTTCGAGCTCAACCTGCGCGCGGGCGGCACGATCGGCGCGCCGCTCGCAGTGCCGCAGATCGCCACGCTGGCGCGGCTCGCCCAGCGGCTCGGCATCGCCATCTCGCGCAACGTGATCGCCGCCGACGGCGAGGACGATCTCGAGCTCTGGGTACGCGCCGAGCCCGAAGAGGGCGGGGTGCGGCTCGAGGTCAGCGGCTGGCGGCTGCGCCCCGGCTGGCGCGCGCCGGCGAGCGAGCCCGAGCGCGACGGCGACTTCTTCCGCTCGGCGGCCGACTGGCTGTGGGAGACCGACGCGTCGCTCAGGATCACCTTCCTCTCGATCGAGGCGGGCGCGCGCTACGGCTTCGACAGCTCGGCGATGCTCGGCCAGCCGCTGACCCGCCTGTTCAGCCTCGCGCAGGACGAGGGCGGCAGCCTGCCGATCCTCAATGCGGTCGCAGGCCAGGCGCGGTTCGACGGACAGAAGGCCGAGATCCGCGGCACCGGCCGCATGGTCCGCCTCGCCGCGACCCCGCGCACCGATCCGGGCGGGCGTTTCGCTGGCTTCGTCGGCGCGGCGCACATGCTCGACGCGGCGCCGCAGCGGCCCAAGGTCGATGCGCCGATGCCCGCCCCCGCGGCGCCGTTCGGCGGCTTTCCCGACTCGTTCAGCCAGCGGCTCGACCGGGCGCTGCGCGGTCCGCTCGGGCGGATCATCGCCAATGCCGATTCGATCAGCGCGCAGACCGAGGGGCCGCTCAAGGGCGATTATGCCGAATATGCGAGCGACATCGCCAATGCCGGGCGGCACCTGCTCGGGCTGGTCGACGATCTGGTCGACCTGCAGGCGATCGAGCGTGAGGATTTCGCGACCGAGGAAGAGGAAGTCGACCTCGCCGATGTCGCGCGGCGCGCCGCCGGGCTGCTCGCAGTGCGCGCGGCCCAGGCGGAGGTCCGGATCGACAAGCCCGCCGCCGACGAGAGCCTGGCGGTCAGCGGCGAGTTCCGCCGTGCGCTGCAGGTGCTGGTCAACCTGATCGGCAATGCGGTCCGCTATTCGCCGCCGGGCGGGATGGTGTGGATCCGGCTCGAGCGCGACGAGGCGCGCGGCCATGTGATCGTCGCCGATCAGGGCAAGGGCATCGCGATCGAGGACCAGGAGAAGATCTTCGAGAAGTTCGGCCGCGTCGATCCGAGCGAGCCGGGCGGCAGCGGGCTCGGCCTCTACATCGCCCGCAGGCTCGCGCGCGCGATGGGTGGCGAGCTGACCGTGGACAGCGCGCCGGGCATGGGCGCGCGCTTCGTGTTCAGCCTTCCCCTGCGGCAATAGGGCGCCCGCCGGTCCGGCGAGCGCCCGATGGTCTTCGGCTTACCAGCGGCGGCGGCAGACCGTCACGCGATGGCCGAAGCGCCACTCACGCCAGCAGGTGCGCCCGCCGCGATAGTAGCCGCGGCGATAGTGGCGGCCGCGGTCCCAGCCGCGATGGCGGCCGCGATCCCAGTGGCGGCGGTCGTAGCGGCGATAGTCGCCGCGATAGCGCCAGTCCTGCGCAGCCGGACTGGCGGCGGCCGCGACCATCAGCGTCGCGCTCCCCGCAGCCGGCGCTGCGGCGACCGGCGTCGTGGCGCTGGCTACGCCCACGAACGCCAGGGAAGCCGCCGCGATCAACTTGGTGAACATCTCAACTCTCCTCTCTTCCCCGCATGCCGCCGAGTCTACGCATGCGATCCGATCAGGTTGCTGAATCGAGTTGTTCGCTGAGGTTAAGGTTGGCGCGGCCTCAGCGCTTCTCCACCGGCACATAGTCGCGCTGCATCGGGCCGGTGTAGAGCTGGCGGGGGCGGCCGATCTTCTGCTCGGGGTCCGAAATCATCTCGTTCCATTGCGCGACCCAGCCGACGGTGCGGGCGAGCGCGAACAGGGCGGTGAACATCGTGGTCGGGAAGCCGATCGCCGAGAGGATCACGCCCGAATAGAAATCGACGTTCGGGAAGAGCTTCTTCTCGATGAAATAATCGTCCTTGAGCGCCATCTCCTCGAGCTGGAGGGCCACTTCGAAGACGGGATCGTTGACCTTCAGCGCCGCGAACACCTCGCGCACCGTCTTCTGCATCACGGTCGCGCGCGGATCATAGTTCTTGTAGACGCGGTGGCCGAATCCCATCAGGCGGAACGGGTCGTTCTTGTCCTTGGCGCGCGCGATGAACTCGGGGATGCGCTCGGGGCGGCCGATCTCGTGGAGCATGTTGAGCGCCGCTTCGTTGGCGCCGCCATGCGCCGGTCCCCACAGGCAGGCGATGCCCGCCGCGATGCACGCGAAGGGATTCGCGCCCGACGAGCCGGCGAGCCGCACGGTCGAGGTCGAGGCGTTCTGCTCGTGATCGGCGTGGAGGATGAAGATGCGGTCGAGCGCCTTCTCGACCACCGGGTTCACTTCATATTGCTCGGCCGGGACGCCGAAGGTCATGCGCAGGAAGTTGCCGGTGTAGCTCAGATCGTTCTGCGGATAGAGGAAGGGCTGGCCGACGCTGTACTTGTACGCCATCGCCGCGATCGTCGGCATCTTGGCGATCAGCCGGTGCGACGCGATCATCCGCTGGTGCGGATCGGTGATGTCGGTCGAATCATGGTAGAAGGCCGAGAGCGCGCCGACCACGCCGCACATCACCGCCATCGGGTGCGCGTCGCGCCGGAAACCGCGGTAGAAGGTCGCGAGCTGCTCGTGCAGCATGGTGTGGCGGGTGATCGTCCAGCTGAACTTGTCGAGCTCCTCCTTGGTCGGCAGCTCGCCGTTGAGGAGGAGGTAGGAGACCTCCATGAAGCTCGAATGCTCGGCGAGCTGGCCGATCGGGTAGCCGCGATGGAGCAGCACGCCTGCGTCGCCATCGATATAGGTGAGGCCGGATTCGCACGACGCCGTCGACGTGAAGCCCGGATCATAGGTAAACATGCCCGTCTGGCCATAGAGCTTGCGGATGTCGATCACGTCCGGGCCGACGCTGCCCGAGAGGATCGGGTAATCGACGTCCTTCCCCGGAACCTGCAGCTTCGCAGTGTCGCTCATTCTCGTCTTCCTTCTATGACCCGATTCAGGCGGGCACGGTCATCTGGTCGGCGATGCGGGCCAGGCTCTCGTCGCGGCCCAGCAGCGCCAGGACGTCGAAGATGCCGGGCGAAGTGCGCCGCCCGGTGAGCGCCGCGCGCAACGGTTGCGCGGCTGCACCAAGCTTGACCCCCGCTTCGTCCGCGACGGTGCGTACCGCCGCTTCGAGCGCTTCCGTATCCCAGCTGTCCACGCCGTCAAGCGCGGTGTGGAGCCGGCCCAGCAGCGCCCGCGCGTCGCCCTCTAGCAGAGCGCGCGCGTCGTCGTCCAATTCGAGTGGGCGAGTGCGAAACAGGAAGCGGGCGCCCTCGGCCAACTCCAGGAGATTGGCGGCGCGCGGCTTCAACGCGGGCATGCTGCGGCGCAGAAGGTCGCGCTGCGATCCGTCGAGCCCCGCATCGAGCCGCGCCGCGACTAGATCGGCGAGGCGGCCGTCGTCGGCAGCGCGGATATAATGACCGTTGAGGTTCTCCAGCTTCTTCAGATCGAACCTGGATGGCGATTTCCCCACCCCTGCGAGATCGAACCATTCGATCGCCTGCTCACGGCTGATGATCTCGTCGTCACCATGGCCCCAGCCGAGGCGAAGCAGGTAGTTGGACAGCGCTTCGGGGAGGATGCCCATCTCGTCGCGATAGGAATCGACTCCGAGCGCGCCGTGGCGCTTCGAGAGCTTGGCGCCGTCCGAACCGTGGATCAGCGGGATATGCGCATATTCGGGCTCCGGCCAGCCCATCGCCCGATAGATGGGGAGCTGGCGGAAGGCGTTGTTGAGATGGTCGTCGCCGCGGATGACGTGAGTCACGCCCATGTCGTGATCGTCGACCACCACGGCGAGCATATAGGTCGGCGTGCCGTCCGAGCGGAGCAGGACCAGGTCGTCGATCTCGCTGTTCTGGACGGTGACTTCGCCCTGGACATGATCCTGGATCGTCGTCGATCCTTCGGTCGGCGCCTTGAGGCGGACGACGTACGGCGCGGCCGCGTCGTTGTTGTCGCGGTCGCGCCAGGGCGAGCGGATGCGCAAGGGCTTCTTCGCCGCCTCGGCCTCGGCGCGCATCCGAGCGAGCTCGTCCTGGGTGAGATAGCAGCGATAGGCCGCGCCCTTCTCGATCATGGCGCGCGCGACCTCGGCATGCCGCTCGGCGCGGGCGAACTGGTAGATTTCGGGCCCGTCCCAATCGAGCCCGAGCCAGCGCATCCCGTCGAGGATCGCGTCGATCGCCGGCTGGGTCGAGCGCGCGCGATCGGTATCCTCGATGCGCAGCAGGAACCCGCCGCCGTGATGGCGCGCGAACAGCAGGTTGAACAGCGCGGTGCGGGCGCCGCCGATGTGCAGGAAACCGGTGGGGGACGGCGCGAAGCGCGTGACGACGCTCCGTTTCGCGCCAAGGTCTTTCATCGGCGTATCAGATGTTGCGCTCAACCGCGCATGCTCCCAGAGTTGATGATCGATGGCCAGTTCAGCCGCCGAGGCCCCTAGCACGCGCCTTGGCCTCCTACAAATGGGGGCGGGGAGGGTACTTCGCCAGCTGCGCGAAGCGATCGAGCTTTGGCTCGAGGCCGAACGCGCCCAGCTCGCCTTGTGGATCCCCGTGGCGCTCGGAGCGGGGATCGCGGCGTGGTTCGTGCTGCCAGACGCGGCGCGCTGGACCGGGTTCCTGCTCGGCAGCGCCGCGGTGGCGCTGATCGGGCTGGCGCTGCCGGGACGGCTAGGCCGCGTCCTGCTCGTCGGCGGTGTGGTGATGGCGGCGGGATGCGCGCTGATCTGGTGGCGCGCCGAAAGTGTCGCGGCGCCGGTGTTGGCGCGGCCGGCGCTGGTGACGCTCGAGGCTCGAGTCGTGCGGGTCGAGCAATTGCCGGCGCGCGACATGGCGCGCGTGACGCTGCTGCCGGGACGCAGCGATCTGCCCGCGAAGGTGCGAGTCAATCTCGCGGCGGGCGACCTCCCGGCCGGTTTGACGCGCGGCGCGACGGTGCGGCTGCGCGCCCGGCTGATGCCGCCGCCCGAACCCTCGGTGCCGGGCGCCTATGACTTCGCGCGCGTCGCCTGGTTCGACGGGCTCGGCGCGACCGGCAAGGGTTTCGCGCCGGTGGAGGTCCTGCGGTCCGGCCAAGCGGAGTCGGACCTGCGCGCGCGGCTCTCGGCGCACATCCAGTCGCGGATCGAGGGGAGCGGCGGCGGCATCGCCAGCGCGCTCGCGACCGGCGACCGCGGCGCGATCAGCGACGACGATGCCGAGGCGATGCAGCGCTCGGGGCTCGCGCATCTGCTATCGGTGAGCGGGCTGCACGTCACCGCGGTCACCGCGGCGGCGATGCTGGTGGTGTTGCGCCTGCTCGCGCTGAGCCCCGTCCTCGCGCTGCGCTGGCGGCTGCCGCTGGTGGCGGCGGGGGCGGGCGCGACGGCGGCGGTGGGCTATACCTGGCTCACCGGCGCCGAGGTGCCGACGATCCGCTCCTGCGTCGCCGCGCTGCTCGTCCTGCTCGCGCTGAGCCTGGGGCGCGAGGCGATCACGCTGCGGCTGGTCGCGACGGGGGCGCTGGTGGTGCTGCTGCTCTGGCCCGAGGCGCTGGCGGGACCGAGCTTCCAGCTGAGCTTCGCGGCGGTCACCGCGATCGTCGCGCTGCACGAGAGCCCGCGGATGAAGCGCTGGTTCGGACGGCGCGAGGAGGGGCGCGGCGCGCGGCTGCTGCGCGGGCTCGGATCGCTGCTGCTCACCGGCGTGGCGGTCGAGCTGGCGCTGATGCCGATCGCGCTGTTCCATTTCCACCAGGCGGGCATCTATGGCGCGCTCGCCAACATCGTCGCGATCCCGCTCACCACCTTCGTGATCATGCCGATCAAGGCGCTGGCGCTGCTGCTCGACCTGGTGGGAGCGGGTGCGCCGGCCTGGTGGCTCACGGCGCGGGCGCTCGACCTGCTGCTGTGGCTGGCGCGGACCACCGCGCACGCCCCCGGCGCGATCGCGTCGCTGCCCGCGATGCCGGGTGGCGCCTATGCGCTGATGGTCGCGGGCGGGCTGTGGCTCGCGCTGTGGCGGACACGGGCGCGCTGGGCCGGCGCGGCGCCGTTGGCGGCGGGCATGGCCTGGGCGCTGCTCACGCCGGCGCCCGATCTGATCGTCACCGGCGACGGCCGCCACCTCGCGATCCGCATGCCCGGTGGCGGCATGGCGCTCCTCCGCGACCGGGCGGGCGACTATACCCGCTCGATGCTCGGCGAGAATGGCGGCGTCGACGACGCGCTGGTCGCGCTGGCCGACCAGCCGGGCGCGCGGTGCAGCCCGGACCTGTGCCTGATCGAGCATCGCGCCGGCGCGCGGTCGTGGCGCGTCGCGGCGACGCGGAGCGGCTATGCGGTGCCCTGGACGGAGATGATCGCCCTGTGCCGCGCGGTCGACGTCATGATCAGCGACCGCCGCCTACCGCCCGGCTGCGGCCCGCGCTGGCTGAAGCTGGACCGCCCGGTGCTGGCGCGGACGGGCGGCGTATCGATCGCCTTCGCGAGCGGGCGGGTCATGACGGTACGCGGCGCCGGCACGCATCCGTGGATCGACCCGCCGACGGTGCAGCCGCCGTTCGAGCCGGCGCGCTGAACCCGGAAAGTCACGAAAGTCTCAATATCTACGAAGCAATCCGGCGAGACGGCCCTGCACGCGGATCTGGTCGGGACGGTAGCGCTGCGGGTTATAGTCGCGATTGGCGGGATCGAGCCGGATCATCGCGCCTTCCTTGCGGAAATATTTGAGCGTCGCCTCCGCATCGTCGATCAGCGCCACGACGATCTCGCCATCGCGCGCCACGTCGGTGCGGCGGATCAGCGCATAGTCGCCGTCGAGGATCCCCGCCTCGACCATCGAATCGCCCGCGACCTCGAGCGCATAATGCTCGCCCGCGCCGAGCAGCGCGGCGGGGACGGGAAGCATCGTCGAGCCCTCGAGCGCCTCGATCGGCGTGCCGGCGGCGATCCGGCCGTGCAGCGGGATCTCGACCACGTCGTTGGCGGGCGTCGGGACCGAAGTTGACGAAGTTGACACCAGCGCGGGCTTGTCGGCGCGCGCGGCGGGCTTCTTCGCGTCGCCGCGCTCGGGCATGCGCAGCACCTCGAGCGCGCGGGCGCGATTGGGGAGGCGGCGAATGAACTGCCGCTCCTCGAGCGCGGAGATCAGCCGGTGCACGCCCGACTTCGACTTGAGATCGAGCGCCTCCTTCATTTCCTCGAACGAAGGCGAGACGCCGGTCTCGGCAAGCCGATCGGCGATGAAGCAGATGAGCTCGTGCTGCTTGCGCGTGAGCATCCAATCCTCCCATCCAGAACAGATTGGGAACGTTTACGCAATGTTCCGTCGGCTTGTCAAGCGATATCCAGGATTTCCGCCGAGTCGCCCGCCCTGGCCTCCGGCGCGTGCGGTTCGCGCACGATCAGGCAGGCCGCGCGGGCGAGCGTGCGCAGCATCGACGAGTCCTGGATCGTCGATGCGAAGGCGCGGCCGTCGACCAGCTCGGCACGCAGATAGTCGGTGCGCGGGCCGTTGGCGGGCAGCGCCTCGCCGAGGATCGCGGGCCGGGGCCGCGGGAAGGGATCGGCGGCGCCGGCCAGATGCGCGACCAGCGGGCGGACGAGGAGCAGCGCGGTGACGAAGGCCGAGACCGGATTGCCGGGCAGCCCCAGCACCACCGCTTCGCCGAGCCGGCCGGCCATCACCGGCTTGCCGGGGCGCAGCGCGATCTTCCAGAAGTCGATCGCCGCGCCGGCGTCCTCGAGCGCGGGGCGGACCAGGTCATGGTCGCCGACCGAGGCGCCGCCGGTGGTGACGAGCAAGTCGCACGCCACCGCGCGGAAGGCGGCCTCGAGCGCGTCGCGGCGATCGGGGAGGATGCCGAGATCGACGAGCTCGACCGGCAGCCCGGCGAGCTGGGCGGCGAGCATCAGTCTGTTGGTCTCGGGAAGCTGGTCGGACCCCGGCGGGGTGCCCGGCGGCACGAGCTCGTCCCCGGTCGCCGCGAGCGCGACGCGGACCTTGCAGCGCACCGGCAGCGCGGCGTGGCCGGCGATCGCCGCGAGCGCGAGTCGAGCGGGGGTGAGCCGCTCGCCGGCGCGGATCAGCAGGTCGCCCTCGCCGAAATCCAGGCCGCGGCGACGGACGTTGCGCCCCCGATGCGCCGGGCCTTCGCCCGCGAGGGCGAGCCGGACGCCGTCGCGCGCCGCCTCCTCCTGGACGAGCACGGTGTCGGCCCCGGCGGGGAGCGGCGCCCCGGTGAATATGCGGACGGCCTGGCCGGGGCCGGCGGTGCCCGCGAAGCCGCGCCCGGCGGCGCTCTCGCCGATCACTTCCCATGGGCCGGGCAGGTCGGCGAACCGGATCGCATAGCCGTCCATCGCCGAAAGATCGGATGCGGGCTGGGTGCGCAGCGCCGCCACGTCTCGCGCTGCCCAGCGGCCGGCGGCCTCGGCGAGGGGGGCGGTCTCCTCCGGGACAGGAACGGCGAGGGCGAGGAGGCGGGACTGGGCCTGGTCGAGGGGCAGGAGGGGGGAAGGCATGGCGCGAGTCCTAGGAGGGATCGGCGGGAGAGTCATCGTTCTGGCGGTTCCCCGGCGAAGGCCTGGTCGTGCCGGCATCCTATAAATCCTCCCCGGAGGGGGAGGTGGCAGCCCGCAGGGCTGACGGAGGGGTTAGCCTACCGCGGGCACCATGGTTCGGAGGAGCGGCGACATATCGAGCCGGGGAAGGCGCGGCCTGTCCAACCAGGGCCACCGCACGTGGAGAATACCCCTCCACCACGCCCTGCGGGCGCGGTCCCCCTCCCCCTCCGGGGGAGGACCTTGTTGAAGGTCAACGCAAGGGCTAGCGCCCCGAGATCATCCCGATGTCGCGCTGGCGCAGCGGCAGGCGGAACTCGCACAGGAAGCGGTTGCGGTCTGCCTCGATCACCGAGGCGGGCGCGCCGCCGATGCCCGGGAGCGACACCCAGAGCTGGGCGCCCGGCGCGAACTCGGCGCGGGTCTCGAACTCGACGAGCTGGGGCGTGATCGCGCACACCTTCACGTTCCACCAGCGCACGCCCTCTCGAACGCGTGCGGGCAGGTCGAGGCGGATCGCGTGCTGCTCGGGGATCAGGCCGCTCGGCTCCTGCATCACCGCGGTGCGGGTGGGATGCTGCGGCGTCTTCTGGACCTGGCGCAGCCACGGCATCAGCAGCTGCCACGGAATATCCTCGTCGAAGGCGATGCCCGCCTGGCTGCCCTGGCACCAGCGGACCACGCCGTCGAGCGGCTTCAGCCCGTCGAAGTTGATCTGGACGCGATCGCCCTCCTGCAGCGCGATCTGGGTCTCGATGCCGGCGCCCCCCTGCGAGAGGTTGCGGCTGCGCGTGAACTCGACCTGGTTGCCGCGCCGCACGCAGACCGTCTGGTGCAGCTCGACGCGCGGCACGGTGCGGCGCTCGGCGGGCAGCGCCGCGAGGTTGCGCGCCAGCGTGCTGATCACGTCGATCGGCACGTCGAACAGGAAGCCCGCGGTGCCTTCGCCGGACCAGGCGATCCTCCCGGCGAGCGACTGGCCGTTGGCGAGCTCGAGGCTGAGCGAATCGCCTTCGTTCACTTCGCAATCGAGCTGCAGCGTCGCGCCGGCGGCGGTGAGCTTGCGGATCGCGCAGGGGAGGCGGCCGTCCTCGTCGACGAGGAACGCCGAGTCGAAGCTCGCGGAATCATCGGGGTCGAGCCCGAGCTGCGCCGGCGGCTCGGCGGCGAGACTGAAGATCGTCGAGGACGCAAGTCCCTGTGTCATAACATGTTTTCCCGCCCGGCCCAGTCATGATTGTGCGCCCGCGGTCTGAAGCTGGGGTTAAGCCACAGGGTTGCGAAAACCCTAATCCCGGTCGGGTGCGCCGAGCGGAAAATAGCCGCGATAGGGGCGCGCCTCCTCGACGCAGCGGGCGACCGACGGGCGCGCGAGCAGCCGCGCGCGATAGGCGCGCAGATGCGGCAGGGTCCCGGGGATCTCGCGCACCCAGTCGGCATAGAAGAGCGCGGGCGCGGCGGCGCAATCGGCGAGGCTGAAATCGCCCGCGGCCCATTCGCGGTCCGCCATGCGCGCATCGAGCCAGGCATAGGCCTTGTCGAGCATCGCCATCGCCTGGGCGACGCCGTGCGGATCGCGCTTGTCCTCGGGACGGATGCTGTCGGCCACCGGCGCCTGCATCGATCCCATCACGTAATTGTCGAACAGCCGGTCGAGCATGCGGACCTCGATGGCCGCGTCGGGATCGGCGGGGATCAGCCGGACCGGACCCGGATAGTGAAGCTGGAGATATTCGACGACGATCGATGCCTCGAGCAAGGTCCGGTCCCCGTCGACCAGGATCGGGAAGCGCTTGAGCGGCCAGCGCTCCTCCCATTCGCGGCCCGCCTCGGCATCCTCGAGGTGGCGATATTCGAAATCGGTCCCGTTCTCGTAGAGCGCGATCAGCGCCTTCCAGGTGTAGGACGAGAAGGGGTGGCCGAAGAATTGGGGCTTCATGGAGGACTCCTCGATCAGTTAGGTTAAAGCCTAACTATCCGAGCTCGTGCCGCCAGTCACCTGTTTTCTGCGCGGGCCGGGCCTCGGGCGGCTTTTCGTGCTGCTCCAGGCGGTGCGAGCGCCAGCGCAGGAACATGCCGAGGACCGACGTCGCCATGCCGAGGACGAGGCACGCCGCCAGCAGGGCGCTTTCCTGGGCCGCCTTCAGACTGACGATGCCGAGCAGGATCACGCTCAGCGTCGAAGTGAGATAGCCGAGGCCCTTGAGCGTGGAGACGGTGCGCAATTCGCTGACCTCATGACCTGTGACGACAGCGGACAAACGGCGGGAGGGCGCGCGCGTTCCTTGCCCGATCAGGCGGTCCAGTCGCCCGATTTCCCGCCCTTTTTGGAAAGGAGGCGGATCTCGCCGATGGTCATCGCCTTATCGAGCGCCTTCGCCATGTCGTAGAGCGTGAGGAGCGCGACGCCGACCGCGGTGAGCGCTTCCATCTCGACGCCGGTCTGCGCCTCGGTCGCGACGGTGGCGGTGACGGTGACGCCGGTCTCGTCGGGAGCGAGATGCACTTCCACGCGCGAGAGCGGCAGCGGATGGCAGAGCGGGATCAGCTCGGCGGTCTTCTTCGCCGCCATGATCCCCGCGATGCGCGCGGCGGCGAGGACGTCGCCCTTCTTGACGCTGCCTTCGCGGATCGCGGCGGCGGCTTCGCGCGACATGGCGATGCGGCCGGTGGCGACCGCCTCGCGCGCGGTGACGGGCTTGCCCGCGACGTCGACCATGCGCGCCGCGCCGGTCTCGTCGATATGGGTGAGGCCGGTCATCCCAAAAGCCTCCGCGTCGCCGCCTCGACATCGTCCTGGCGCATCAGCGACTCGCCGATCAGGAAGCAGCGGACGCCGTGCTCCGCCATGGCGTCGAGGTCGGCGCGAGTGGCGAGGCCGGACTCGGCGACGAAGGTGCAGTCCTTCGGGGCGTGGCGGACGAGCTCGTAGGTCTTGTGGAGATCGACCTCGAAGGTCTTGAGATTGCGGTTGTTCACGCCGATCAGGCGCGATCGGAGCTTGAGCGCCCGCTCGAGCTCGTGCGCGTCATGGACCTCGACCAGCACGTCCATGCCCTGCTCGATCGCCGCGGCCTCGATCTCGGCCATCCGGCCGTCGTCGAGCGCGGCGACGATGATCAGGATCGCATCGGCGCCGATCGCGCGCGATTCGACCACCTGCCAGGGATCGACCATGAAGTCCTTGCGCAGCACCGGCAGCGCGCAGGCGGCGCGGGCGGCGACCAGATATTCCTCATGGCCCTGGAAATATTCCTGGTCGGTCAGCACCGACAGGCAGGCCGCGCCGCCGGCCGCATAGGCGCGGGCATGGGCGGGCGGATCGAAGTCCGGGCGGATCAGGCCCTTGGACGGGCTCGCCTTCTTGATCTCCGCGATCAGGCCATAGCCGCCTGCGGCCGTCCTGGCGTCGAGCGCGGCCTTGAAGCCGCGCGGCGCGCTGGGCTCCGCACGCTCGACCGGCGCGGCGCGGCGCGCGGCGACCTCGGCGCGCTTGGTCTCGAGGATCTTGTCGAGGATCGTGGTCATGCGAACGCGATCCAGCAGTCGAGCAGCGCGTTGGCAAGGCCGTTGTCGATCACTTCGGCTGCTTCCTCGGCGCCCTCGCGAAGATCGCCGGCGCGGCCCGCGACCATCAGCGCGGCGGCGGCGTTGAGCAGCACCGCGTCGCGATAGGCGCCCGGCGCGCCCTGGAGCAGGCGGCGCAGCGCCAACGCATTCTCCTCCGGCCCGCCGCCGCGGATCGCCGACAGCGGGTGGCGGGCGAGGCCGGCGTCCTCGGGCACGAGCCGCGCGGGCAATCCCGCGCAGCCGACATTGACCACGACGCTGGCGCGCTCGGTCGAGAGCTCGTCGAGCCCCTCCTCGCCCGAGACCACCGCGGCCGCCTCGGCGCCGAGCTGCGCGAGCGCCTCGGCATAGATCGGGGCGTAGTCGGGCCGGGCGATGCCGATCAGCTGGCGCGTGACGCGGGCGGGGTTGGCCAGCGGGCCCATCAGGTTGAAGATCGTCCGGCGGCCGATGCGGCGGCGCAGCGGGCCGATGCGCGCGAGCGCCGGATGATGATGCTGCGCGAAGAGGAAGGCGATGCCGAGCTCGTGGAGCGATTCCTCGGCGCGCGCGGCGGCGCGGTCGAGGTCGAGGCCCAAGGCCTCGAGCGTGTCGGCGGCGCCCGATTTGGACGAGGCGGCGCGGTTGCCGTGCTTGGCGACCGGCACGCCGGCCGCGGCGACGACCAGGCTCACCGCGGTCGAGACGTTGAGCGTGTGGTGCCCGTCGCCGCCGGTGCCGCATACGTCGATAGCGCCCGGCGGGGCAGTGACCGGGACCAGCCGAGTGCGCATCGCGCGCGCGGCCTCGGCGATCTCGATGCTGGTCTCGCCGCGGATCGACAGCGCGATCAGGAAGGCCTCGATCGCGTCCTCGGGCACGGTGCCGTCGAGAATGTCGGCGAACGCCTGCGCAGCGCTCTCGCGGCTGAGCGGCGTCGCAGGATCGGGGAGGAGGGCGGAGACGGTCACGCGGCCTCTATTCCGGGGAGCGCGGCGCGAGTCGAGCAAATCCTGCTGCGGGTGGCGTGAAGCTCAGGGCGCGGCGCGCGGTCCGCGAGCCACGGTCCTGCCATTCTCCTCGATCGCGATGCCGGCCGCATCGAAGGTGAAGCGCAGGTCGCGCTCGAGCGCGAAGAAGCGGCCAGGGGCGCTCGCGGCGAGCGTGACACGCAGATTGCCCGAGCGGACGACCAGCGTGCCGGATTCGAGCGTGACGTCGAGGTCTCCGGCATCGGTGCGATAATGGCCGACATAACGCCGCAGGACCTCCTGCGGGATCGTCAGGCCGGGGGCGGGCGGGCGATAGGCGACCGGCTCGTGCGCGTCGCTGATCACCCGGGTCATCCGCCAGCGGCCGCCGTCGAGGTGCCAGATCACGACGAAGCGGGCGCGGGTGGCCAGCCTTTCGGGGCCGTCGTCCTGGCGCGCGTAGAAGAGATGCTCGCCCGAGAGGATCGCGCCATAGCCGGGGACGGGCTCGAAGCGGACGCTGTCCGCGGCAAGCTCGCGGCGCATATGGAGGCCCGGCGTGCCGCAGGGCCCCTTCGCCAGCGATTCGACCACCGCCGCGCGGGTGCGGGTGAGGCCGGTGATGTCGTGGTAGAACTCGACGCCTTCGGCGAAGAAGGGCGCCATGGCCGCGGCGTCGCAGGCGTTGAAGGCGCGCCAGAAGGCGGCATCGGCCTCGCGCACCGCCTGCTCGGCGGATCCGGTCTGCGCGGCGGCGGGCGAGCAGAGCAGGGCGAAGGCAAGGCCCGAGGCACGCAGCATCGCGATTCCCTCCATTGTATTATTTGACTAATACACCTGCGTGCGGCGTCGGTCCAGGCCGGATCAGCCCTGCTCGATCAGCCTCCGGCCGTCGGGGCCGATGGCGAGCTCGCGCCAGTCGAGCTCCTCCTCGAGCAGCTCATATTCCTCCTGGCCGATCGCGTCGGCGTCGCGCAGCTGGCGCAGGCGCGCGCGCTGGGCGGCATAGACGGCGAGCTTGAGGCGCTGGCGTTCGTCATAGTCGCCGCAGTCGCCGTCGACCGCGACGCGGTCGACCTCGAAGTGGCGCCGCACTTCGTCGGCGACGCGGCCCGTCTCGCCACCGAGGCGGGCGAGCGCCGCCTCGGCGAGCGCACGGCGGGCCTTGGCAAGCTCGGCCTCGGGATCGTGCGCCCCGGCGAGACCGAGCCAGCGGATGAGCGGCGACAGCGTCAGCCCCTGGAGCACGAGCGTGGCGAGCACGACGGCGAAGGCAGTGAGCACGATCAGGTCGCGCTGCGGGAAGTCGCCGGGAAGCGCGAAGGCAGTGGCGAGGGTGACGAGGCCGCGCATGCCGCACCAGCCGACGACGATGCCCTGGGCGAGCGTGGAGGGCTTCACGCCGCCGCGCAGCACCGCGAAGCGGCGCGCGAGCAGGTTGTACAGCAGCACCCAGGCCATGCGCGTGGCGATCACGGCGAGCACGACGAGGCCCGCGAAGCCCACCGCCTCGCGCAGCCGCTCGGGGCTCATGCCCGCGACGATCTGGCGCGCCTGCATCCCCATCAGCAGGAAGGCGACGACGTTGAGCACGAACACCGCCACACCCCAGACCGCGAAGGACTGGACGCGGTTGCGCGCGGTGATCTCCACGCGCGGCGAATTGGCGACGTACATCGCCATGGTGACCACGCAGAGCACGGCGGAGAGGCCGAGCCGCTCGGCGATGATCCAGGCGAGGAAGGTGTTGACGAACTCGAACAGATTGCCACCGAACGAACCCCGCGTGAAGGGCAGGACATGGCCCATCGCCCAGCCGAGGAACAGGCCGAGCGCCACGCCGCCGGGAACCGCGAGGCCGAGCCGAACCGCGACGCCGCCGTCGATCCCGCCATGGCTCTGCACCGCCACGGCGGCGCCGAACAGCAGCAGCGCCGAGGCGTCGTTGAGCAGGCTCTCGCCGGTGAGCACCTGCGCCGTGCGGCGCGGGAGCGAGGCGGACTGGAGCACGGTGGTCGCCGCGGCGGCATCGGGCGGGGCGACGATCGCGCCGAGCGCGACCGCGGCGGCGATCGGCAGCCCGGCGAACGCCCAGCCGATCCAGGCGACCACCGCGGTGGTGAGCAGCACCGCGACGATCGCCAGCGCGACCAGCGGGCGCCACAGCCGGCGGATCGCGGCGAGCGGGAAGTCGAACGCGGCGTCGAGCAGCACCGGGGCGATGAACAGCGCGAGCGCGGTATGGCCTTCGAGCGCGATCGAGGGCGCCCCGGGCACCAGCGCGACGATCACGCCCGCGGCGGCGAGCATCGTCGGATAGGGGATCGGCGTCCGCCGCGCGACCTGGAGCAGCACGACGGCGAGCAGCAGCAGCGCGACGAGGCTCTCGAAGAAGCTCATCCGGCAAGGCTAACGTGCCCGGGCCTAGCCGTCATCCCCAGGTCGTGAACCGGCACCGGAATGGGCTGCTTCGTCTCAGTTGCGGAAGTTGGCGATGTCGATCAAGTTTCCGGGATGGTTGGACCTGGCGCTGCCGAACTATCGCCTGAAGAGGGGCGAGGATGCCTGGGCAGGAGTGCCGCGGTCGCTTTTCTTTCGATATTTGCGCTGCCTTTCAGCTGCATCGGTCCGACCTCCAACGATGCTGCGCTGCGCAAGGTCAGAGCCGAGGCGCACGAACTGATGGCGGCCTATCCGATCAAGACACCGCGGACTTGGGCTGTAATACCCGAAGGAGCATGGCCCCCTGAAATCGCGAAACTGCAACCCTGGCACGTGACCGTTCATCGATGGGGAGTCGATATCAGCGTGAAGCGCGATTTCGATGGCGGCTGGGGGTACCAGGTCCCTCGCGGAGACAAGCGAGAGCTGCCCATGCTGCAAGAATGCTATTGGGAGGCGAGTTCGGGCGTTTTCTGGCACGGCCCCTGTTGATTACAAGACCGGCTAACCACCGCGAGCGGTTCGCCGCATTTCCGCGGCTACGCGGGACCCTCAAGCCAGCGCGCGGACCTCGATCCCGGCGATTCGCAGGAAGTTGGCCAGCATCGCATGGCCATGCTCGGTGGCGATGCTCTCGGGGTGGAACTGGACGCCGTGGATCGGCAGCCTGGCGTGCCGGAAGCCCATCACCGACGCGTCGGCGGCGGTGGCGTTGACGACGAGGTCCTCGGGAATGTCGGTCACGATCAGCGAATGGTAGCGCGTCGCGGTGAAGGGCGAGGGGAGCCCGGCGAACAGCCCGGTGCCGTCATGCTCGACCGGCGAGGTCTTGCCGTGCATCAGCCCGCCGCGCACGACCTGCCCACCGAAATGCTGGCCGATCGCCTGGTGGCCGAGGCAGACGCCGAGCAGCGGCTTGCCGAGATCCGCGCAGGCCGCGACGAGATCGAGGCTGATCCCCGCCTCGTTGGGAGTGCAGGGGCCGGGCGAGATCAGGAAGGCCTGGGCGTTGCTCGCGATCGCGTCGCGTGCGGAGAGCGCGTCGTTGCGCACCACCTGCACTTCGGCGCCCAGCTCCATCAGATAATGGACCAGGTTCCAGGTGAAGCTGTCGTAATTGTCGATGACGAGGATCATGATGCCGCCCGCTATCGCTTCTGGAGCGCGACTACAATCGGCCCGATCGGCGGGCCGCCGTCGAGCCGGCTGCCGACGGGATCCCAGAGCCGCGACACCGCGCCGTCGAGATAGAGTGCGTCGGGGCAGGCGAGCCGGTCGCGGAAGAGGCGGGCGAAGCGGCCGAACGACACCGGCTCGTCGCTGATCGCGAACCAGGCGGCGCCGTCGAGCCCGACTCCGACCGCGTTGCGGACCTGCAGCGATTCGCCGTTCTCGGCGATCCTCGGATGGAGCGCGCCGTCGATCAGCAGCATCGGGCCCGATTGAGTCGCGAAGCGGACATGCGGCGGCTTGCGCGCGGCGAAATCGTCGGTCGCGGCGACGTGCCAGCCCTGCGCGTCGCCCCAGAAGACGCCATTGGGCAGGAGATGGAAGTTGCCGGGCCCGGCGCGGCGGTTGAGCGGCATCTGCTGCGCGCCGTCCTCGACATAATAGCCGATCGGCAGGCCACGGCCGTCGAACATCCCGGCGTTCATCGCGAAGGCGATGCGGCGATAGCGTTCGCCGAGCCGGGGCTCGAGCCCGATGAAGTCGCGCATCGGCCGCCCGTCCGGGCCACGATCGACGAGCAGCAGGTCGTGCTTCTCGGGCTGCGCCTTGCACACGGTGAAGCGCGTCCCCTCGAACCGGAGCGTGCTGCACGCCTCCTCGATCCCGTCGCGGGTCCGGGGGCCGCAGGCGGCGAGCAGGAGGAGGGCGCCGGCGACGGCGAGCAGCCGGATCATCGCTCCGACTTAGGGATGCGTGCGTGCGGCGCAAGCTCCGCCGTGCCTTGGCCCTGCCACAGTGCGATGCGACGCGGGGGCGACAGGGGCGTTTCGACCCGAGGAGTTTCGATGATCGTACGATTGCTCGCCGCCGCGGCACTGCTCGCCGGGCCCGCCATCGCCCAGGACAGCAAGAAGGACCAGGACGCGAACCAGGGCCCACCCCAGCGCGTGCGCAGCATCCTGCTCTATGGCGACGAGCAATGCCCCAAGGCCGAGGACCCCAACGAGATCGTGGTGTGCGCCAATGCGGGCGAATCGCCCTATCGCATCCCCAAGCGATTCCGGAACCAGCGGAGCGAAGAGCCGGGTGCCCAGGCCTGGACCAACCGAGTCGAGACGGTCGAGGAAGTCAATCGCGCGGGCCTGCCCAACAGCTGCTCGCCGGTCGGCACCGGCGGCCAGACCGGCTGTACCCGGGAGATGATCCGGCGCTGGTATCAGGAGCGGCTCGAAGCCAAGGCCAAGGCGTCGCAGGTGCCTTGAGGTAAAAAATCCTCCCCGAGCCGAGCTTGGGGAGGGTCTTTACTGACCGAACCCCGCGTCGCCCGCCTGGCGCATCGCCTCCCGCGCCGCCGCGAACAACGCTCCGGCCTTGGCCTCGCACTCGCGCTGCTCATAGGCCGGGTCGCTGTCCGCGACGATGCCGGCGCCGGCCTGGACGTGCATCACTCCGTCCTTGACCAGCGCGGTCCTGAGCACGATGCAGCTGTCCATCGACCCGTCGGGCGAGAAGTAGCCGACGCCGCCCGCATAGGGCCCGCGCGTCTCGGGCTCCAATTCGGCGATGATCTCGCAGGCGCGGACCTTGGGCGCACCACTGACCGTGCCCGCGGGGAAGCCCGCGAACAGCGCGTCGAGCGCGTCCTGCCCCGGCGCGAGCCGGCCGACCACGTTCGAGACGATGTGCATGACATGGCTGTAGAACTCGACCGTGTAGCTGTCGGTCACGCGCACGCTGCCGGCCTCCGCGACCCGGCCGACATCGTTGCGGCCGAGATCGAGCAGCATCAAATGCTCGGCGCATTCCTTGGGATCGGCGAGCAGGCTGGCGCGGTTCTCCTCGTCCTCCGCCGCGGTCTTGCCGCGTGGCCGGGTGCCCGCGATCGGGCGGATCGTCACTTCGCCGTCGCGCGCGCGGACCAGGATCTCCGGGCTCGAACCCGTCAGCGTGAAACCCGGCAGGTCGAGATGGTAGAGAAAGGGCGAGGGGTTGATCCGTCGCAGCGCGCGATAGAGCTCGAAGGGCGGCAGGGCGAAGGGTGTGGTGAAGCGCTGGGCGAGCACGACCTGGAAGATGTCCCCCGCCGCGATATACTCCTTTGCCGCAGCGACCATCTCGGCATAGCGGCCGGGGCGGAGCACCGGGGCCAGATCTATCTTTTCCGGCGCGGCGCGGACCGGAGCGGGGAGCGCGGCGGTGGCGAGCTGCGCGGCCACGGCGTCGATCCGCTCGGCGGCGCGGTCGACATCGCCGCCCGGCCAGACCGGCGCGACGAGGAAGAGCGCGTCGGCCAGCCGGTCGAAGATCAGCACCACCGTCGGCCGCACGAACATCATGTCGGGCACGCCGACGGGGTTGGCGGGCGGCCGGGGCAGACGCTCGACCAGTCCCACGGTTTCGTAGCTGAAATAGCCGACAAGGCAGGCGAGCGCGCGCGGCAGTTCGGGCGGCACGTCCATGCGGCAGTCGCGCACCAGGCCGCGCAGCGCCTCGAGCGCAGGCTCGGCGCAGGGGCGGAAGGCCTTCCGGTCGGTCAGCCATTCGGCGTTGATCGCGGCCTCGTTGCCGGTCGCGCGGAAGACCAGGTCTGGGGCGAGGCCGATCAGGCTGTGGCGGCCGCGGACCGAGCCGCCTTCGACCGATTCGAGCAGGAAGTCGCCGCGGCCCGGCTCGATCAGCTTGAGCGCGGCGGCGACCGGCGTCTCGGTATCGGCGATCTGGCGCCGCCAGAGCAGCGCCGGCCGCCCGGCGGCGAGCGCCGCGCGGGCGGCTTCGATCCCCTCGACCACGTCCTCAGCGAACGCCCTGGCGCTGCAGATCGGCGCGCAGGCGAGCGATCGCCTCTTCGTTGCGGGTCACCTTCACGTCGCTCCGGATCGCGCGAACGAACTCGCGGACCTGCTCGGGTGCGGCCTGCTGCTGGAGCGCGGCGCGCACGTTCGCGATGGCGACGGGATCATTGGCCGCGCTGTGCTCCTCGACCTGGTCGAGATAGACCACGTAGAAGCCCTTGCGGTCCTCGGCGGCGATCAGCTTGGCCTTTTTGGGCTGCATGCTGAACGCCATCCGGATGAAGTTCTCCTTGTCGCCGATCTCCGAGCGCTTGAAGTCGAACGGCTTGGGCGGCGGCCCCTTGGTGACCCCGGCATCCGCGAGCGCCTTCTGCATCGGCACGCCCTTGTCGAGCGCGGCGACGACCTGCGCCGCGGCCGCGCGCGCCTTCTCGAGCGCCTTGTCGACCAGATAGTCGGCCTTCACCCGATCGCGGATGGAAGCGAGGGGGCGCGGTGCGGCGGCGACGATTCGGTCGAGCTTGACGATCGCGAACGCGCCTTCCTGCGAGACGGGGACGATCTGCGGATCGGCGTCCGGGCCCTCGAAGGTGAAGCCGGCGCGCATCAGCGCGACCATCGCCGGATCGGGCTTGAACGCGGCATTGTCCGGATCGGTGCCGGCCTGAGTGAGCGCGGGGGTGGCCTGCGCGGCCAGCTTGGCGTCGCGCACTGCCTCGTCGAAGGTCTTGCCGTCGCCGATGCCGTCGTCGAGGCTCTGGCGAAGGTCCGCCAGCGCCTGCGCGGTCTTGCGCTGGGTGATCTCGGCGGCGAGCTCGTCATGCGCCTGGGCGAGCGTCTTCGCGGCGATCTTCTCGACCTTCTCGACCTGGAGCAGGTGCCAGCCGAGCGGCGACTTGACCGGGCCGACCACCGTGCCCTGCGCGGCGGCGAAGGCGGCGTCGGCGATGCCGGCGCTGGTCTGGCGCGCGAGCTCGGGCTTCTCGACGCCTTCGAAATTGGTCGGCTCGAGTCCCGCGGCGGCGGCCGCGGCGGCGATCGTCTTGCCGCCCTTCACTTCGGCGGCGACCTTGTTGGCGGTCGCCTGGTCGAGCAGCACGAGCTGGCGGACCGTGCGCTTCTCCTTGGCGGCGAAGCGGGTGCCGGCCTTGTTGTAGACTTCTGTGATCTCGGCCTCGGTCGCGGCGTGCTGCGCCTTGAGCGCCTCGGGCGAGACGGTGGCGTAGCGCAGGACGCGGCGCTGCGGCACCATGTAGCGGGCGCGATGGCTGGTGTAATAGGCGGTGAGCGTCTTGTCGTCGGGATCGGCGCCCGGATCCATCGCGATCGTCGAGACCATGCCGACGATGCCGGTGCGGCGCTCGAGCGCCAGCGACGCATAGGGGAGGGCCACGCCGTTCGGCACCTGGTTGCCGATCGTGCCGCGGTTGACCAGCCAATTCCCGTACTGATCGTTGGTCAGGCCCTCGCGATAGGCGGCGGGCGAGAAGCGGTTGTCGGCGAGCAGCTTCTCGAAGGTCTGCTGGCTGAACTTGCCGTCGAGGCCGAAGAAGCTCGGATTGCTGGCGATGTTGCCGTCCACCAGCCGCTTGCTGACCTGCATGCCCGAATTCCGGGCGAACTCGACCAGGGCCGCGCCGTTGATCATCTCGTCGATCGCGAGCTCCAGCCCGCCCTGGGCGAGGAACTGCTCCATCGTGACGTTCTGGCCCTCGCGCTGCAGGCTGCGCAGGAAGCGGTCGATCCGCTCGCGGACCTGGGCGTCGGTGATCGTCTGGCTTCCGACCTTGGCGATCGTGCCGCCGCTTCCGCCGCCGCCCATCGCCCGGATGCCGCTCACGTCGCCCGCGGCGAAGGCGAGCGCGATGATGCCCAGGAAGATGAACACCGCGATCAGGCCGTAGCGCGACTTGGTGAAGTTCCGGAAGAATTTGAGCATGAAGGGCCGATCGTTGGGGGTTTCCGGCGGGTGCTTTAGGGCGGCTGAGGGCAGCCATCAAGCTTGTGTGCGCACGCGGCCCTGCGTATCGCCGCCTCCAAACAGAACAGGGAGGCTGGGTGATGCGCCGCAAGCTGGTGGCAGGGAACTGGAAGATGTTCGGGCTGAAGGCCCAGCTCGGCGAGGTCGAGGCGATCGCGGCCGCGGCCGCGGCGAACCCGCAGGTGGACGTGGCGCTTTGCGTCCCCTTCACTCTGATCCATGCGGCGGCGGGCGTGGCGGACGGCCTGCCGATCGGCGCGCAGGACGTCCACGAGGCCGATCAGGGCGCGCATACCGGCTGCATCTCTGCACCGATGCTGGTCGAGGCGGGGGCGGTGCTCACCATCGTCGGCCATTCGGAGCGGCGCGCGGACCAGCACGAGACCAGCCACGACGCCTGGGCCAAGGCCGCGGGGGCGCATCGGCATGGGCTCAGGGTGATCCTGTGCTGCGGCGAGACCGAGGCCGAGCGCGACGCGGGGCGCGCCGAGCGGATCGTGCAGTCCCAGATCGAGAAGTCGCTGCCCGACGGCGCCGCGCCCGACTGGCTGACACTCGCCTATGAGCCGCGCTGGGCGATCGGCACCGGGCGGACGCCGACGCTCGACGAGATCGCCTCGATCCACGCGATCGCGCGGGCGAAGCTCCGGATGATGGTGGGCGAGTCGGCCGACGGGATCCGGATCCTCTACGGGGGATCGGTGACCGGCGCGAATGCCGCGGCGATCCTCGGGACCGAGAATGTCGACGGCGCGCTGGTCGGCGGCGCCAGCCTGACCGCGGAGAAGTTCGCGCCGATCATCGCGGCTGCGGCGTCGGTTTCCTGAAGCTGTCTTAGGCTTCGCGCGATCGGTTCGCCTTCGGCGAACCGGGGCCCAGCGTCAGGAAGGCCGTCGCTCCCGACAGCGCGGCCATCGCCGCGCCGACCAGCGCGCCGCCGTGGAAGGCCGCGATCAGCTGGGGCCCCGCCGCGGCGATCACCGCGCCTGCGATCGCAGTGGCGATCAGCCCGCCGGTGCGCGCGATCGCGCTGTTGAAGCCCGAGGCGGTGCCGCTGTGCGTATCGTCGACCGAGGCGAGCACCGCGGTGGTGAGCGGGGCCGCGACGCACGACATGCCGATCGCGATCACCAGCGCGCCGGGGAAGACGGTGGTCCAATAAGGCGCGTCCCGCCCGACGAGGACGAGCAGCGCGAAGCCTATCGCGACGACGAGCGCGCCGATGGTGAGCGGCCAGCGCGGACCGACCTTGGTGGTGATCCGCCCCATCACGCGCGAGGCGAGCCCCATGCCGAGCGGCATCGGCAGCAGCGCGAGTCCGGCGTCGAGCGCGGAATAGCCGCCCGCCTCGATCAGCACATAAGGGAGGAGGAGCAGCACTCCGCCGAGCGCGCCGTAGAGCAGGAAGGTGAGCAGGGTCAGCCCGGCGAAGGCGCGCGAGCCGAACATCGCCACCGGCATCATGGCGCGATCGCCGCGGCGATGCTCGATCCACAGGAACAGCCCGGTGCAGACAAGGCCGGCGACGAGGCCGATCGCGACCGTCGCGTCGAGCGCGTGGTGGCTCGACCAGAGCGTGAGCGCCCAGGTGAGCGCGCCGAGGGCCAGCGTCGCGGTGGCGGCGCCGGGCAGATCGAGCGGGAGCTCGCCCTCCGAGCTTTCCTCGACATAGCGGAGCGCGATGAAGATCGCGGCGAGCGCCACCGGCACGTTGACGTAGAAGATCGCGCGCCAGCCGATCGCGTCGACCAGCCAGCCGCCGAGCGGCGGTCCGACCGCGCCTGCGATCGCCCCGACGCCCGCCCAGGTGCCGATCGCCTTGCCGCGCGCCTCGCCGGTGAAGGCGTGGCCCAGGGTCGCGAGGCTGTTGGGGAGCAGGATCGCCGCGCCCACGCCCTGCGCCGCGCGGGCGGCGAGGAGCAGGGTCAGGTTCGACGCGACCGCACAGGCGACCGAGGCGGCGGCGAACAGCGCGATGCCCCAGACGAGCAGCTTGCGCCGGCCATAATGGTCCCCCGCCGCGCCGCCGATCAGCAGCAGCGCGGAGAGCGGCAGCAGATAGGCGTTGATCGTCCATTGCAGCTCGGCCGGCGTCGCGCGCAGGTCCGCGCCGATCGCGGGCAAGGCGACATTGGTGACCGAGCCGTCGATGAAGGCCAGGCTCGAGGCGAGGATGCAGGCGGCGAGCGTGAGCGTCGGATGACGGGACTTCCCCTGCTTCGCGGCGGCGGCGCTGGCCTCGTCGCAGGGGAGCGTGCTCATCGTCGCATCAGCCCGCGTAGCGGTCCTTGAGCAGCTTCCACACCGCCCTCAGGCTCACTGCCTCGGCGCCCTTGGGCCGGCCGGGCTTGTGGCTGCCGTTCCAGCAGAAGATGTCGAGATGCGCCCATTGCGCCTTCTCGGGGACGAACTCCTTGAGGAACAGCGCCGCGGTGAGCGCGCCGCCATAGGGTGCCTCCGCCGCGTTGACCATGTCGGCGACGTCGGACTTGAGCATCTCCTTGTACGGATCGTAGAGCGGCAGGCGCCACATCGGATCCGCCTCGGCCTCGGCGGCGGCGAGCAGGTCGGCGGCGAGCGTGTCGTCGTTGGCGAACATCGCCTGCAGGTCCGGGCCCAGCGCGACGCGCGCGGCGCCGGTGAGCGTCGCATAGTCGATCACCAGCTCGGGCTTGGCCTCGGCCGCCTTGGTGAGCGCATCGGCGAGGATCAGGCGGCCCTCGGCGTCGGTGTTGCTGTTCTCGACCGTGGTGCCCTTGCGCGAGCGCATGATGTCGCCCGGACGCGTCGCCTCGCCGTTGATCGAATTCTCGACCGCGGGGACGAGCATGTGGAGCCGCACGGGCAGCCGCGCGGACATGATCAGCTCGGCGGTGGCGAGCGCGTGCGCGGCGCCGCCCATGTCCTTCTTCATCAGCCGCATGCCCGAGGCCGGCTTGATGTCGAGCCCGCCCGAATCGAAGCAGACGCCCTTGCCGATGATCGCGACGCGGGGATGCTCGGGATTGCCCCATTCGATCTCGATCAGCCGCGGCTCGCGACCCTTGCCGGCGGCCTTGCCGACCGCCCAGATCAGGCCATAGCCCTTCTCGACATCGGCGCCCTTCGCGACGTTGAGCTGGCCGCCATGCGCCTTGACCAGCTCGGCGGCGGCGGCCTCGAGATCGGCCGGACCCATGTCGTTGGCGCCGGTGTTGATCCGGTCGCGCAGCTTGAAGGTGACGGCGGCGAGGCGCACCGCCTCGTCGATCTTGGCGGGGTCGCCGGTCAGCAGCACGCGCGGGCCCTGCTGCGGCTTGTCGTCCTTCTTGTACCTGTCGAACTTGTACTGCGCGACGAGCCAGCCATGGATGGCGCGGCCGGGATCCTGGCCCTCGACGCGGTAGCTGCCCTCGGGCAGCGTCTCGGCGAGCTTGGCGAGGCACCAGGGCGTGAGCCGATCGGCATGGGCGACCACGGTCACCACCGACCAGTCCTCGGGCCCGTCGCCGGGCAGGATCGCGCTCGAATAGCCGGTGGGCGCCAGCTTCTGCGCGGCGGCGGCGGCGCGGTGGCGCGGGGGCTGGGCGGCGAGCCAGGCGTCGAAGCCCTTGGGGTCGACGATGTGGATGGTGCGGGCGGCTTGGCCCTTGTCGGGCTGAACGAGCGAGGCGGGATCAGGCATCGGGTTGATCTAGGTCGCCGGGCGGAGAAGGGCTAGCCCCCGATCGACATTTGGGTACGCCGTGAGACCCGGCCGACCCCAACCCTTCGTCATCCCGGCCTTGTGCCGGGATCCACTCAGCCCCGCCGGCTGAACTTGAGCCTCTTGTCCATGACTCGCCTCCTGGCGGGTCCCGGCGCAAGGCCGGGATGACGGTTGGGGTTGGCTGGGCGAAGGGTCGGAAGCCGCCACCGGGCCGATCGCGCGAAGATGAAATTTGCTTCACGCCGGAACCGCATGAAGCGGCGCCCGGTTACCCCGTCATCGCTGCGGGAGAGAGTCGATGACCGACACGCGCCACGAAAGCGAGCGGGTCCCGTTCCTCGAGCCGATTCCCGAGGAGCCGCGGCGATGGAGCTGGCCTGCGGCGATCGTCGGCGCGCTGATCGCGCTGATCGGCCTGGTGCTGGCCATCGGCGGTGCCTGGCTCGCGGTGCTGGGCGGCTCGTTCTATTATCTGACCGCCGGCGTGCTGATGCTCGTCGCGGGCGTGCTGCTCGCGCGCGGGCGGATGATCGGCGGCTGGCTCTACCTCGGAATCGTGCTCGCGAGCCTGTTCTGGGCCTGGTGGGAAGTCGGCGCCAATGCCTGGGCGCAGGTCCCGCGCGTCATCGCACCGGTGCTGCTGCTGATCGCGGTGATCCTGGTGCTGCCGACGCTCACGCGCGCGGCCGGGCGCTGGCGCCTGGCTTTCGGCGGGGTGGCGCTGGCCTTCTTGCTCACCGTCGCGAACTTCTGGGCGGCGGCCGCCGGTGAGCCCGACGCGGTGGCGGCGGGGCTGCCGGCGCCGGGCAGCGCGGGCATGGCCGATCCCTCGGGCCAGCAGACCGGTGCCGACTGGCCCGCTTATGGCGGCACCACCAGCGCGCGGCGCTATTCGCCGCTCGCGCAGATCAACCCGGCCAATGTCGGCAAGCTCCGGCGGGTCTGGACGATCCATACCGGCGACCTGCCGTCGTCGGAGATGATCCGGAAGACCTATGGCGCCGAGAACACGCCGCTCAAGATCGGCGACAGCCTCTATCTCTGCACGCCCAAGAACATCCTGATCGCGCTCGATCCGGCGAGCGGCAAGGAGAAGTGGCGCTTCGATCCCAAGGTTCCCGACGACGCGATCCCCTACACCGCCGCCTGCCGCGGCGTGGTCCATTACGCCGTGCCCGGCGCGGCCGCGGACCAGCCCTGCGCGGCGCGCGTGATCGAAGGGACGCTCGACGCGCGGCTGATCGCCGTCGACGCGCGGACCGGACGGCCTTGTGCCGATTTCGGCGCCAACGGCCAGGTCGACGCCAAGACGGGGATGGGTAACGTCCCGCCAGGCTTCGTCTCGATCAACTCGCCGCCGACCTTGGTGCGCGGCGTGCTGGTCGTCGGGCACCAAGTGCTCGACGGGCAGGACCGCTGGGCGCCCTCGGGCGTGATCCAGGGCTTCGACGCGGTCACGGGCAAGCTGCGCTGGGCCTGGGACATGATGCACCCGGACTGGAACGGCTATCCCCCCGCGGGGCAGGAATGGGCGCGCGGCACGCCGAACATGTGGACGATGGCGAGCGGCGACGAGCAGCTCGGCCTGGTCTATCTGCCGATGGGCAATGCCGCGGCGGACTATTATTCGTCGCTGCGCCGGCCCGAGGAGGATTTCTTCGCGACTTCGCTGGTCGCGCTCGACGTCACCACCGGCAAGCCGCGCTGGCGCTTCCAGGCGGTGCGCAAGGACGTGTGGGACTATGACTTCGGGGCGCAGGCGACCCTGGTCGACTACAAGGGCGTGCCGGCGCTGGTGCTGCCGTCGAAGCAGGGCGACATCTATGTGCTCGACCGTCGCACCGGGCGGCCGCTGACGCCGGTCGGCGCGTTCCATGCGCCGGGCGGCGGCGTCGAGCCCCAGCAGCGCGCCGCGATCCAGCCGGTGTCGCTCTGGCACACGCTCAGGAAGCGCGACCTCACCGAGCGGGACATGTGGGGCATGTCGCCGATCGACCAGATGATCTGCCGCATCCAGTTCCGCCGCGCGAGCTACAAGGGCTTCTTCACTCCGCCCGAGAGCGACCGGCGATCGATCCAGTATCCCGGCTACAATGGCGGGACCGACTGGGGCGGGATAGCGGTCGACCCGCAGCGCGGCGTGATCGTCGCCAACTACAACGACATGCCCAACTATGTCCGGCTGGTGCCGCGCGCCGAGGCGGACAAGCTGGGCTGGGCGCCGCGCGACCAGGCGCGCGGGCGGATCGGCGGCGCCGAGGGCGCGGGCGATCCGCAGGCCAACACGCCCTATGCGATCAGCGTCAATGCCGGCTGGCGGCTGCCGTTCACCGGCCTGCTCTGCAAGCAGCCGCCCTATGGCGGGATCCGGGCGATCGACATGGCCACGGGCAAGACGATCTGGGACCGCCCCTTCGGCGAGGCGCGCACCAACGGCCCGTTCGGCATCCCCTCGATGCTGCCGGTCACGATCGGCACGCCCAACAATGGCGGCGCGGTGGTGACCGCGGGCGGGCTCGTGTTCGTCGCCGCGGCGACCGACAACCTCATCCGCGCGATCGATCTCAGGACCGGCAGGACGCTGTGGAAGGACGTGCTGCCCGCAGGCGGCCAGGCGACGCCGATCACCTATGAGGTGGGCGGCCGGCAATATCTCGTCCTCTATGCCGGCGGGCACCATTTCATGGAGACGCCGGTGGGCGACGAAGTGGTCGCCTATGCGCTGCCCTGAGGCGGCAGCGCCTTCACATGATCGATGAACGCGCGGAGCGGCGCGGGGACGAGGCGGCGGCCGGGACAATAGAGGAACGGGCCGGAGAAGCTCTGCCACCATGGTTCGAGCACCGGCACGAGCGCGCCGCTGTCGAAGTGACGGCGGAGCATGGCTTCGAAGATCGTGATGATCCCGACGCCGGCGACCGCCGCGTCGATCGCGAGATCGGTCCCCGCGCCGATCCGGACGATCAGCGGGCCGCCGGGCTCGACGCGACGGGCTTCACCTTCGGCGCGCACATCGCGAGCGCGCGATCGACCATGAAACCCAGCCGGTCGCGCGCCTTGGCGAGCTCCGCCGGGTCGAGGCCCCGGTCCAGCGTCTCGAAGTTCAGATATCGGAGCCCGTGGAGCACGGCATAGTTGGAGAGCGAGCCGTCGCTCGTCACCACCCGCTCCTGCACCACGTTGAAGTCGGCGCCGACCATCGCGTCGCGGCAAAAGGCGGCGCTCGGGCCGTCCTTGGCGAGGAAGGTCGCGAAGGCGACGGTGTCGTCGTCGTCGAACGGATAGTCGCGGCGCTGCGAGGGGCTGGGGCGCAGCGTGTCGTCGCAGAAGCGGATCGAGATCACGCCCTGGCCTTCGGGATCGCCCCGGTTGCACTTCGACTCGCCGGTCTCGAAGCCCTTGGCGTTGGTGTGCAGCGCGATGATCGGCCAGGCGCCGCGCGCGAGATCGGCGAGAATGCGGTGCGCATAGCCGGGAAGCGCGCTGTCGAAGTTGCGGTTGGGGTCGATCGGCCGGCCATAGTCGACCGCGCGGTTCATCCTTGTGCCGTCATTGCCGGGCGAGACGCCCGAATCGACCGCGATCAGCGTGCCGCCATATTTGCGCACCGCGGCGAGGCCGGCTTCGAACCCGGCATTCTCGTTGTCGTGCGGCACGAAGAAGAGCGGGCCCTTGCGGTGCTTGGTGTTGGCGATCCGCCAGAGCCGCCACTCGGCGCGCTCCTCGCGGAAAGTGAGGCTGGTGACGGCCAGGTTCTTCCATTCCGCCGCATAGCGGTGACGCGCGAAATCGTCGTCCTGCACGGTCAGGGGATCGACATGCCGAACCGCGGCCGGATCGGCCGGCGCGGCGCCGAACAATGCGGCGATGGCGAGCGCGGCGAGGCGCATCAATCCCTCGGCTGCACGATGAACTGCTCGAACTTCCCCTCCGCGCCTGGCTCGGCATAGGTGATCGCGACGAGGCGGCGATCGCCGTAGCTGATCGCATAGTTGCGATTGACGAAGCCGCCGCGCAGCCGGGCGCGGCCGATCGGCGCGAAGCTGGTCGGTTCACCGAGCGGCGCCAGGCTGTCCCGATAGTCGGCGGTGGCCTGAGGGGTGAAATAGTAATTGGCGTCCTCCGTCAGCAGCGCGCGGTCGAGCGTGCCGGCGCGGAGCTGGTCGTAGAGCTTGCGAGCGAGCGCGTCGCGCTGCTGGTCGAGCGTGGGGGCGGGCGCCGCCTGCTCGGCCGGATAGAGCAGGTCGGCGACGCCGCCGGTGATCGCGTCCTGCGCTCCGCCGAAATCGGCATTGACCAGCGCGACCACCGCGAACCGCTTCGCCGGAATCACCACATTATCCGAAAGGAAGCCGACCGCTTCGCCGCCATGCTCGACGGTCCGGTCGGCGCCGTGCCTGCCGAGCGAGACGCCGAGGCCGTAGCGCGTGCCGCTGCCGTCGGCGAGCTTCACCTCGGTCTCCTGCGCGGCCCAGTCCTCGGCGCTCAGGATCTTGCGGTCGATCCGGGCGATGTCCCACTTCGCCAGGTCGCTGGCGGACATGGCGAGCTCGCCCGCGGCCCAGAGCCAGCCATGCGCGGCGGGCTTGGCCGGGCGGACGGGGCCGAGGGCGAAGCGATGGGTGCCTTGGGGATAGCCTTTCCCGACGGCGTAGTCCTGGTCCATCGCCTTCATGCCGAGCGGCTTGAAGATCTTCTTGTCGAGATAGTCGAGCAATGTCGTGCCCGACGCCTTCTCGATGATCATGCCGGCGACGACATAGCCGGTGTTCGAATATTGCCAGGCGGTGCCAGGCGCGAAGTCGAGCGGCTTCTTCGCCCAGCGGTCGAGGATCTGCTGCGGCGTGACCGGCTTCTCCATCGCGGCGAAGTCATAGTCCTGCGGCCAATAGTCCTGGATCCCGGCGGTGTGGCTGAGCAGCTGGCGAACAGTGATCTGATCCGCGTCGGTGACCTCGGGCACCCATTTGCTCACCTTGTCGTCGAGGCTGAGCTTGCCCTCGTCCTCGAGCAGCAGCAGCGCGGCGGCGGTGAATTGCTTCGAGATCGACGCGATCTGGTATTTGGCGTCGGCGCTCGGCCCCTTGGCGATGCCGGGGCCTTGGTCGCCATAAGCCTTGGCATAGACGATCCTGCCGTCGCGCACGATCGCGATGGAGGCCGAGGGCGCACCCGAGGACTGGAGCGCCCGCGCGACGATCGCGTCGACCTTGGCGGTCTCGTCAGGCGTGAGCTGCTGGGCGGCGGCGGGTGTGGCGAGGAGAAGGGCTGCGGCGAGAGCGGTGCGGAACATCGGACCTCCGGAACGGACGTCCGAGCTTAGGCCAGCACATTGCCTGCGTCATCCCCGCAGGGCGTTTCCAAATCGCGGCGAGCCGTTGCCCGCGTGGCATGGCCTCCAGGCTGTGTTGCCATTCAGCGAGCGGCTTTTCCAATCCTCCCCCGGAGGGGGAGGAACTTTCGAATGGCAACCCTACCTAAGGGACGAGGGGCTCTCCCGGCATCAGCGCGAGGCGTGGGGCATAGGCCCAGGTCTCGGAGCGGACGATACGGGCGAAGGGAAGGCGAGGCATCGTCGAATCCGCGGGCGCGACCAGGAGATAGGCGGCCGGGCCCGTGCCGATGGCGCGGTACCAACTCGCGCCCGGGATCGGCCGCGCGCGGACGGCGCGCTCGAACCGGGCCGCGTCGGTGACGGCGACCGCATGGACCTTCACCACCGCCGCGGGCCTGCGATCCTCGAGCGGAGTCGCGCTGCTCGCCTCGCGCCACAGCTCCCAGCCTTCGTCGCCGATCGCCTTGGCGAAGGGTGCGGCGTTGGCGCGGAAATCGGCGCCGTCGCCTTCGGGATCAGGGCGAGCGGCGAGCGCCTCGGGCGTGGTGCCGAACGTGCCGTCGACGAACGCGCCCTTGCGGTCGCCCTCGGTGACGTACCAGGCGAACCAGGCGAGCTTGTCGGCCTTCGCCGCATGCCATTCGAGATGCCTGCGATAACCCGCCTCGAAGGCCGGGCGGTCGGTGAGGGCATAGGCGTAGAGATGCGCGGTGCCGCCGGCCTGGGCGAGGGCGGGGAGCGGCACAGCGAGCAACGCCAGAGCGAGGAACGGGCGGTGGGGCATGGCGAATCTCCAATCCTCCTATGGCCGCAGGGTAGATCTCTCCCGATACTTCGATAATTTGGAAGATCACGGCTTATCGTTAGGTGAGGTCGAATGTTCGAAGGGGCGGATCTGCGCCGGGCGGCGGTATTCCACGCAGTGGCCCGCGCGGGCGGCATCGCCGCGGCAGCGCGGGCGATCGGCAAGTCGGCGCCGGCGGTGCACGGCGACCTCAGGCGCTTCGAGCGCGATGTCGGCGTGACGCTGATGGAGCGTTCGGGCCGCGCGCTGCGGCTCACGCCGCAGGGGCGTGCGCTCTACGAGACGATCGCGCGGGCGCTCGACGAGATCGGGCGCGTGCGCGAGCATCTCCGCCGTCCCGAGCCGTCGCTGCTGCCGCTCCGGATCGGCGCGGTGACCGGCTTCGGCCGGTACCGGCTCGCCTCCCGCCTTTTCGCCGCGATCGACGAAGCGCGGCCGCTGACCCTGATCACCGGATCGCATGACGAGCTGCTCGACGCGCTGGCGATGGGGCGCGTGGACTTCGCGATCACCTATCGCGCGGTGGTTTCGGCGCCGATCGACAGCATTGCGGTGGCGGAGGAAGCGCTGGTGCTGGTGGGTGCCGGGGCGGAGGCGGCGGTAAGCCTCCCCGAGATCGAGCGGCTGCGCTTCGTGACCTACGAGGAGCACGACTATGTCTTCGGCCGCTGGTTCGCCGCCCTGTTCGCGCGGCAACCCGACGCGCTCGACCGCCACGACCATTGCACCGAGCTCGAGGAAGCCCTGGCAAGCGTCCGCGCCGGGCGCGGCGCGACGATCGCGCCGCTCGACGCCTGTCTCGCCTTCGGGTTGGAGCCGGTAGGCGGACGCTGCGCGAACACGCTCTATCTGTGCGGCGTCGGAAGCGCGCTCGCGACGCCCGAGGCGGCGGCGATCCGCAGCTGCCTAGAAACCTGATCCTGTTTTCCGGGCTGCGCGCGCCTGTTACGAAGCGATCGGAAGGGGAGGGCCGATGCGCGCACTGATTGCCGGAATCCTGCTGTTCGTGCTCGCCGCATGCTCGATACAGCGGTGGAACGAATGGGCGAGCACGCCGCAGGAGCGCGCCTTCGCCGCGCAGATGGTGCAGGCGATCCAGCGCGGCGACATGCGGCAACTCGCCGAGGCCAGCGATCCCGACACGATGCGGGACTTCTCGCCCCGGATGCTCGCGCAGATCCGCGACCTGACGCCAGACGGGCCGGCCAAGCTGATGACCGTCGGTGTGAACGCAATGACCGCCGGGGGCGAGACCAGCAGTTTCAAGACGTTCAACTACGAGCTCGGCACCGGGCAGCGCTGGGCTATCCTTCAGATCATCCTGCACCCGAAGGGTGAAAGGCTCTGGCTTGCCGGCGTGTATGTTCAGCCGGCCGACCGCTCGCCATCGATTGCCCATGCATTCTCGTTCCGGGGCAAGCGCGCGATCCACTATTTCTGGTTGGCGATGATGCTGGCGGCCGTGGCGACTTCGATCACTGCGCTCGTACTGGTTCTGCGCACGCGCGGTCTTCGGCGCAAATGGCTATGGGCGGTCGGATCGGCCTTGGGCTTCGTGAGCTTCCAACTCAACTGGACCACGGGCGAGTGGGGCATCTGGCCAATATCGATCCAGCTGTTCGGCGCTTCGGCGCTTCAGAACGGCCCGCTGCTGCCTTGGGTGATGAGCTTCGCGATCCCGGTGGTGGCGATTATCTTCCTCGTCCGGCGCGCGATGGGTGCCTATGCCGCGGACGACGCGAGCGGTGGCAAGTATGAGGATCCTACGGCAGGCAATTGATCGCAAATAAAGATCCGTGCGTATTCGGAGATATCCACAGTTGATCCGGACCTGTGGTGGACACAACTCTGAGTCCTGTTATTCATCGCTATTGGGTCGCGTCATAACAAACCAACAATGTATATCTGGACAGGGGAGGTTTTGACATGATGTTCGCTTTTGCAGCGATGATGGGATGGTGCGGCACGAAATGGCCGGGCTGGTGGCGCTGGCCGCGTCCGCCGCATCCGGATCCCGAGCCCTGGTGGCGGCTTGTCGACGGCATTCTCGGCGCGGTGGGGGGCATCGCCGCCGTCGTCGTGTTCGAGCCGCTGCTGCGCGATCAGGGATTGCTGGCCACCGGCGGAACGGCGTTCTTCGGCGGCCTCGCCGTCGCGACAATCGTCGAATCCGTGATGGGGATGGGTGCCAAGGCGCGCTGAAGGAGGGGGCGTCGCGGCGCCCCCTCGCTTCACGTCACCGGTACGCCGTAGAGATCGTGCTCGTCGGCGTCCTCGATCTCGACCTTGACGATGTCGCCCTGCTTCAGATGCCCGGCATCGCGCAGGAAGACCTCGCCGTCGATCTCGGGGGCGTCGGCCTGGCTGCGGCCGGTGGCGCCGCCTTCCTCGCCGACTTCGTCGACGATCACTTCGAGCGTCCGGCCGATCTTGGCCCGAAGCTTCGCGGCCGAGATGGCGGCGGTCTTTTCCATGATCCGGGCGTAGCGTTCTTCCTTGACTTCCTCGGGCACCGCTCCGGGGAGATCGTTGGCGGCCGCGCCTTCGACCGGCTCGAAGCGGAACGCGCCGACTCGGTCGAGCTGCGCCTCGTCGAGCCAATCGAGCAGATATTGGAAGTCCGCCTCGGTCTCGCCGGGGAAGCCCACCACGAAGGTCGAGCGGATCGTGATGTCCGGCGCGATCGAGCGCCAGTTCTTGAGCCGCTCGAGCACCTTGGCCTCGTTGGCGGGCCGCTTCATCAACCGCAGCACCGAAGGCGAGGCGTGCTGGAAGGGGATGTCGAGATAGGGGAGCACGAGCCCCTCGGCCATCAACGGGATGACCTGGTCGACATGCGGATAGGGATAGACGTAATGGAGCCGCACCCAGGGCGCGATCCGCCCGAGCTCGCGGGCGAGATCGGTCATGTGGGGGACGATTTCGCGGCCCTTCCACATGCGCGGCTCCTTGCGGATGTCGACTCCGTAGGCCGACGTGTCCTGGCTGATGACCAGCAGCTCCCTGGTGCCCGCCTCGACCAGTTTCTCGGCCTCCCGCAGGATCGCGTCGGGGCGGCGGCTGACCAGGTCGCCGCGCAGGCTCGGGATGATGCAGAAGGCGCAGCGATGGTTGCAGCCCTCGGAGATCTTCAGATAGCTGTAGTGGCGCGGCGTGAGCTTGAGCCCGGCTTCGGGCACCAGGTTGACGAAGGGCGAGGGGGGCATCGGCGCCGCCTCGTGCACCGCGCCGACGACTTCCTCATATTGATGCGCGCCGGTGACCGCGAGCACGTTGGGGAAGCGGGCGCGGATCACCTCGGCTTCCTTGCCCATGCAGCCGGTGACGATGACGCGGCCGTTCTCGGCGATCGCCTCGCCGATCGCTTCGAGCGACTCCTCCTTGGCGCTGTCGAGGAAGCCGCAGGTGTTGACCAGCACGACGTCCGCCCCGGCATAGTCGGGGGACATCGCATAGCCGTCGCTGCGCAGCTTGGTGAGGATCCGCTCGCTGTCGACCAGGTTCTTGGGACAGCCGAGCGACACCATGCCCACGCGGGGCGCCTCGGGGAGTTTGGTTGCCATGATTGGCGCGCCACATAGGGATTTTGGCGGAAATTGCCAGTCGGACGACTACGGGGGTATCGTGCCGTCCTCGCAACGAATGTGAGGGGGATGCAGATGGGAACGGAAATTCACTGGCTAGCGGTGCTCGCCGCGGCGGTCGCGGGGTTCGCGGTGGGCGCGATCTGGTACGGTCCGCTGTTCGGCAAGGCATGGATGGCGGAGCGCGGAATCTGCAAGGAGGATGCGGCCGGCGCGAACATGCCGTTGATCTTCGGGACTGCCTTCGTGCTCAACCTGATCGCCGCCTTCGTGCTCGATCATGTGCTGGGCACCTATGGCGATCCGAACCTCGGCCTGTCGGTGATGATCGCCGGCGGCATCGCGCTGGGGTTCATCGTCACCTCGATCGGCGTGAACTACCTCTTCTCGCAGATGAGCCGTCGGCTCTTCCTGATCGATGCCGGCTATTGGGTGGTGATGTATTGCGTGATGGGCGTGCTGCTCGACCTGTTGAGCTGAGCGCTCAGGCGGGCGCGCGGAACACGAACCACGCGCCCGCCGCGATCAGCGCGAAGCCGATCAGGTGGTTGTGCGTGATCTTCTGGCCGAGATAGAGGATCGAGAAGCCCGCGAAGATGGTGAGCGTCACCACTTCCTGGATCGCCTTGAGCTGTGCCGCGGAATAGACCGCGCTGCCCCAGCGGTTGGCGGGGACGGCCAGGCAATATTCGATGAAGGCGATCCCCCAGCTCGCGAAGATCACGAAGACGAGCGGCGCCTGCTTGAACTTGAGATGCCCGTACCAGGCGAACGTCATGAAGACGTTCGACGCGATCAGCATCAGGACCGGCAGCGCACGCTCGAGCATCAGCGCGCCGGCAGCCTCGGCACCGGATCGACGGGCGTGCGGCCCTGGCGGATCTCGAAATGGACCTCCGGCCGGTCGGCAAAGCCCGAATTGCCCGAAAGTGCGATCATCTGGCCCTTCTTCACTGCCTGGCCGCGCTGGACGAGCAGCTGGCCGGCATGGCCATAGACCGTGGTCCATCCGTCGCCATGGCGCAAGATGACGAGGCCGCCCAGCGCCGGGATGTCCGAACCGACATAGGCGACGACTCCGTCCGCGGCGGCGAGGACCGGCGTGTCGAGCGGCACGGCGATCTTGATCCCGTCATTGCGTTCGCCGCTCGCGCCCGGGCCGAAGCGCGTGACCAGCCGCCCGCCGCTCACCGGCCATTGGAAGCCGCCCCGGAGCCGCGCCGGCGCCGCCACCGCGGCGGTGGGCGCGAGCACGCGCGCCGACGAAGCGGTCGGACGGGCGGGCTTCTCCCTGGCCGATAGCGCGGGCTGGCCGCCGGTGACGATGTCGTCGACGCCGAGATCGAGATGGAAGCGTGCCGCGCGCTGCTCGATCGTCTCGGGTCCGGCGTCGGGGATCAGCAGCCGCTGATTGGTGCGCAGGATGTACGGCTCCTCGAGATCGTTGACTGCGATCACCCGCGACCAGGGCACCCCATAGGCGCGCGCGATCGCGATGCCGGTCTCGCCTTCGCGGACGAGATGGTAGCGGCCGCCCGGGATGGTCAGCCGCTGGCCTGGGCGGATGACGAAGGGCGGCGGGATGTCGTTGGCGCGTGCGATCGCCTCGGAGCCGGCGCCGGTCTTGATCGCGATCGAGCGGAGCGAATCGCCCGGGCGCACGACATAGGTGCTGCTCGCCACTTCGCGGGCGCCGGCAGTGACTCGCCGCGACTCCCAGGCGGGCGGCGGTGCGGGGAGGGCGCGGACGTCCTGCTCGGTGCCGATCGCGGGACGCTCCCAGCCCTGCTGCTGGCGCTGCTCGGGCGGCGCGTCATAGGCCGGCGCGCGCTGACCGGACTGCGGGATGCAGCCGGCAAGCGCCAGCAGCGCCAGCGGCGCCATGATCCGAACCCCCACCATCGCTCCCCGCCCGTTAACCATTCGAGCCCTGCATATCGCGCATTTTCGCGCGCCTGTCAGGTCCGTCGATTTGCGGGGATGACGGCGTGGATCAGCGTGGTTCGAGCCGGTCGAGGCCCTTGAGATAGGGCTGCAACGCCTCGGGCACCGCGACCGACCCATCGGCCTGCTGGTAATTCTCCAGTACCGCCACCAGCGTGCGGCCGACCGCGAGGCCGGAGCCGTTGAGCGTGTGGACGAAGCGCGTCGCTTTCTCGCCCTCCGGCCGGTAGCGCGCGTTCATGCGGCGCGCCTGGAAGTCGCCGCAGGTCGAGCAGGACGAGATCTCGCGGTAGCGGCCCTGGCCGGGCAGCCACACTTCGAGATCATAGGTCCGCGCGGCGGTGAAGCCCATGTCGCCGGTGCAGAGCTTCATACGGCGGAAGGGCAGCCCGAGCGCGGTGAGGATGCCCTCGGCGCATTGCGTCATCCGCTCGTGCTCGTCCTCGGACTGTTCGGGCGTGGTGATCGAGACCATCTCGACCTTCTCGAACTGGTGCTGGCGGATGAAGCCGCGGGTGTCGCGCCCCGCCGCGCCGGCCTCGGAGCGGAAACAGGGGGTCAGCGCGGCGAAGCGCAGCGGCAGCGCCTCCTCGGCCAGGATCTGCTCGCGGACGATGTTGGTGAGGCTCACCTCGGCGGTGGGGATCAGCCAGCGGCCGTCGGTGGTGCGGAACAGGTCCTCGGCGAACTTTGGGAGCTGGCCGGTGCCGAACACCGCCTCGTCGCGGACGAGCAGCGGGGGGATGGTCTGCTCATAGCCCTCGGCCTCGAGCCGATCGAGCATGAACTGGCCGAGAGCGCGATGGAGCTTGGCCGCGGCGCCACGGACGAGCGTGAACCGTGCGCCCGAGAGCAGCGCCCCAGTCTCGAAGTCCAGGCCGAGCGCGGGGCCGATCGCGTCATGCTCCTTCGCTTCGAAGGGGAGGACGGCGGGCTCGCCGACGGCGGCGACCAGCGCATTGTCGTCTTCGTCGGCGCCATCGGGAACGTCGGCATAGGGAAGGTTGGGCAGCGACGCGAGCCGGGATTCCAGCTCTTCACCGGCGGCCTTCTCCTCGGCTTCGAGCATGGGGAGGCGCTCCTTGAGAGTCGCCACTTCCACCATCAGCGGAGCGACGAGGTCCTGGATTTCCTTGTCACCGAACCCTGCTCTCTTGCCCGATTTGGCGACTCCGATTTCCTTTGACGCCTCGTTGCGACGCGTCTGACCGGCCTGGAGCTCGGTGATCAGCGCGCGGCGTTTCTCGTCGAGCGCGATCAGTTCGGCCGCCTGGGGCTCGAGCCCGCGGCGGGCGAGACCGGCGTCGAAGGCCTCGGGATTCTCTCGGATGGCGCGGATGTCGTGCATGGCCGAGCGCTATGGCCGGGCCGCCGGGCCCGCGCAACCCTGCCGGTGGCGGCGGCGTTATGGGGAGAGAAGCGAAACGAAGGAGACGCGAAGATGCAGCTTCCGCACGACGCATTCGTCATGGTCGCCGACGGGCGCAAGCTCTTGTTCCTGCGGAACGAGGGCGATGCGCTGATCCCGAACCTGCAGGTCGAGAAGAAGCTGATCGACAAGCACAATCCCGATCACAACGAGCAGGCGACCGACCTTGCCGGCGGGGCGATGGGCACGCGGACCGCGGGCGCGCAATGGGGCGCGGGCAATATGGACGAAGTGGACTTCCACCAGCTCGAGGAAGACCGGTTCGCGGCCGAGGCGGCGCAGCTGCTCAAGGAGCGCGCGCTGCGGAACGAGTTCGAATCGCTGATCATCGTCGCGCCGCCGCGCACGCTGGGCGCGCTACGCAAACATTATCACAAGGAAGTGGCCGACCGGCTCAAGGCCGAGATCGCCAAGGACCTGACCGGCCACACCGTGCCGCAGATCGAGGAGGCGCTGCTGAAGGCGGAGTGACCGCCTTCAGGCGTCGGTGCCGGAGTCCTTCGGCGCCTTCTTGCCGAAGCGCTTGCGGGCGACCAGCGCCGCTGCGGCGCCGCCGAACAGCAGGATCATCGGCGGGGCCGGGACCGGGGCCGGGCCGCCCGACGAGCCGCCGCTGCTGCCGCCGCTCGATCCGTGATGGCCGCTGGAGCCATGCCAGCCGCTCGATCCGTGCCAGCCGCTCGAATTGCTCCAGCCGCTCGATCCCGACGAGGAGCTCGACGAGCTCGACGACGACGAGCTGGAGGACGAGGTCGACGAGGACACGTCGCCCGAGCTCGACGAGCTGGTCGAGGACGAAGTCGACGACGAGACGTCGCCGCTCGACGAAGACGAGGTCGAGGAGGAGACGTCGCCGCTCGACGACGAGGTCGAGCTCACCTGGCCGCTCGACGAGGAGGTCGACGACCCGCCGGTCGAGGTGGAGGTCGAGGAGCCACCGGTCGAGGTCGACGAACCGCCGGTGGAGGTCGAAGTCGACCCGCCCGACGAGTTGGATGACGAGATCTCGATATTGATGCCGCTCGAGCCGCTGCTGCTGCCCGAGCTCGAACCACCGAAGAAGCCGCCCGCGAAGAAGCCGCCGATGAAGCCGCCGCCACCCGAGCCGCCGATCACGCCGCCCGAGCTGGACGACGAACCGCTCGACGAGACGATCGGCATCTCGCCGCTCGATCCATAAAGGGGCGGGGGAGTCGGGATCGGCGCGCCCTGCGCAGTGACGACCACGACCTGGGGCTGGCCCTGCGTCGTGGTGGTGACGGTGCGCTTCACGACTCGTCTCGCGGGCCGCGCGACGGTGCGCCGCACGACTCGCTTCTTCGCGACGGTGACTTGCTTCACCACGCGGGGCTGCTGGATCCGTTCGGTGACGTACACGCCGCCGCCGCCGATGACTGCGCCCCCACAGGTGCAGGCGCAGAGTTTCGCCAAGGCCATGCGAACCGACATTGTTGTCCCACTCTTCCCGTTGCTGGCGTGCCGCTCCCCACGGGACCGTCAGCAGCTTGCACGCGCCCAATGAGGCAAAAGTGCAAAACAAACCATTAAGTGCAACGCCGTTAAGCGCGGTTAACCTTCTTGGGAGCGATTTTTCCCCGGCGAGATTCACTGGGTGAAGGTTAATGTTCTACTTCGGAACAGAGGATGCCTTTCTTAACTGGCAACCTGTGAAGACAGCTGGTTAATTTCGCCGCGTTTCCGGCGGGGTTCAGGCTGGGCTAATTTCCCCCTTATTACCGGACATTACTCGCGCCTGTGGAAAAAGCCGTGCTTGTGAACGTCCGCGCGCGAAAGTATAGGCCGCGCAGGGCAAAGCGGTCTCCGTTAGGCTCAGCCAAGCGGGCGACCGGTGTGGAGAGTGGGGATGGCTACTGTTTTGGATCGCTTCGACGAACCGGGTAAACGCGTTCCTCCCGCCGCCAATGACGGCGACGACGGCTATCGGCCGAGCAACGACGAACCTTTCATGAACCCGCGGCAGCTCGAATATTTTCGAGCCAAGCTCAACGCCTGGAAGGACGCGATCTATCGCGAGGCCGCGGGCACGCTCAACCAGCTGCAGACCGACTCGTTGCGCGAGGCAGACCTCACCGATCGCGCGTCGAGCGAGACGGACTGGTCGATCGAGCTCCGGACGCGTGATCGCCAGCGCAAGCTGATCGCCAAGATCGACGCGGCGCTGCGGCGGATCGAGGACGGCGAATATGGCTATTGCGAGGTGACCGGCGAGCCGATCAGCCTCGCCCGGCTCGAGGCGCGGCCGATCGCGACCATGACCGTCGAGGCGCAAGAGCGGCACGAGCGCAACGAGAAGGTCTCGCGGGACGAATAGCAGGGGGCTTCGGGCCTCCTTTTTTGTGGCTTCTGCGCAAGCGGGGCGGCGGCGGATGTCGAGTGATTAACTCTTTCGACAAGTTTGCCGCCCTATTCTCGCGCGACATGAATTTTGCGTTCGAGCGGAACGGATGGACCAGTTTTCCTACGACCCATTGACGGCGCTTTCGGCCGACGATTTCGCCAGCCAGCGGGCCGGGGCGCGCGACAGCTTGATGCTGGCGGCGCAGTTCCGAGTCGCCGGCGGCACGGCCGAGCAGGTGCGGGTGCGCAATCTCTCCGCGGGCGGGCTGATGGCGGAATATGCCCAGCCGGTCGAGCGCGGCACCCAGGTCGAGGTCGAGGTGCGCGGCGTCGGCTGGGTCTCGGGCCGAATCGCCTGGTCGGCCGAAGGCCGGGTCGGAGTCGCCTTCGACAGCTCGATCGATCCGATGCTCGCGCGCAAGCCAGTGGGCCAGGGCAAGCACACGCCGAGCTACACCAAGCCGATCATCACGCGGCGCTGATTATCCACAGGTTTTTCGCTGTCGGGGTGCGGCGGGGCCACACCCCTTGAGGCGGTACGCGTCTAGCGCGCCATTTCTTCCTTGATGCGAAGCTTCTGCTTCTTCAGGGAGGCCAGGACCAGCTGGTCCGGCATGGGCCGTTGCGATTCGGCGGCGATTCGCTGGTCGAGCACGTCGTGCTTGGCCGAAAGTGCCGAGAAATGCGCGTTCTGCATCGAAGCAGTCTCCTTCATCGGGTGGCCGGAACCTTCGAATAGATCATTTTTCCACAGCTTTGTCGCGCGCGAATCGTCCCTAATCGACGGTGTGCGGAAAAGACGCGATGGCCCGTTGCGGCGTGTCGCGGACGTTGCGGGCATCGGGTCCGGACCCTAATGCAGGAGCAGCGTATCGGGGGCGTGCGATGGACGAGAATGAAATCCGCAAACGGCTCGAGATGGTGCGGTCGGAGCATCGCGACCTCGATGCGGCGATCGAGGCGCTGCGCGCGACGGGCACTTCGGACCAGCTCCAGTTGGCCCGACTCAAGAAGCGCAAGCTGGCCCTGCGCGACGAGATCGCCGCGCTCGAGGACCAGCTGATTCCCGATATCATCGCCTGAGCAGACGCCCGCGGCGCCAGCTAAGAAGCCCTGCTCCGGAACGGGACGCAAGCGTCACGAAATTAAGCATTTCGTTACCACCCCGGCTGTGGCAGCGTTCGCCGCATGGGGCAAATGGGCACTTCGCCGATCCACCGCAAGCTGGTCGACTCGCTCTATGTCGAGGCGATGCTGCTCGCCGACGAGGCGCGCGCCTATTTCGACGAATTGGGCCGAGACGAGCGTGACGCGCTGGAGGCGCTGAATCGAGTCGCCTTCTCCTGCGAGTCGCTCAAGGTGACGACCCGGCTCATGCACATCATCGCCTGGCTGCTCACCCAGCGCGCCGTCGATGCCGGCGAATTGACGCCGGGCGACGCGCTGTCGCCTTCGCGGCGGCTCGGCGATGCTCCGGACACCGACGAGGCGCTGCTCGACTCGATGCCCGCTCAGGCGGTGTCGATCATTCACACCAGCCTCGATCTCTATCGCCGCGTCGCCCGCCTCGATCAGTCGCTCGACGATCCGCTGATCCTGGAGAGTCCGGCGCGGACGATGATGGATCGCCTCGCGGCGTCCTTCTAGAGTCTGTTTCAGCGAAGCTGAAACAGAGCGGGCCGGTACCGATCAGCGAAGCTGAAAAACGGCTCTAGAGCGCCGCGATCGCCGCCTTCGCGGCCGCATATTCGGCCTTCATCCGCTCGATCCTCACCGCCGCCGGCTCGACCGCGTGCACTGCGCCGATGCCCTGGCCCGATCCCCAGATGTCCTTCCAGGCCTTGGCGCCGCCGAAGTTCATCGCGCTCGGATCGCTTTCGGGCAGATTGTCGGGATCGAGCCCGGCATTGACGATCGACTGGCGCAGGTAATTGCCGTGCACGCCGGTGAAGAGGCTCGAATAGACGATGTCCTCGGCGGTGCCCTCGACGATCGCCTGCTTGTAGGCGGGGATGGCATTGGCCTCGTTGGTAGCGATGAAGGGCGATCCGACATAGGCGAGGTCGGCGCCTGCCGCCTGCGCCGCCAGCACCGCGCGGCCGGTCGCGATCGCGCCCGACAGTATCAGCGGCCCGTCGAACCACTCGCGGACCTCCTGGACGAAGGCGAAGGGGTTGAGCCGCCCGGCATGACCGCCGGCACCGGCGGCGACGAGGATCAGGCCGTCGGCCCCCTTCTCGATCGCCTTGTGCGCGAAACGGTTGTCGATCACGTCATGGAGCGTGATGCCGCCCCAGCCATGCACGGCGTCGTTGAGCTCGGGGCGGGCGCCCAGCGAGGTGATGACGATCGGTACCTTCCACTTGGCGCAGGCCGCGACGTCATGCTCGAGACGCGGGTTCGAGCGGTGGACGATCTGGTTCACCGCGAAGGGCGCCGCGGGCGTGTCCGGATGGTCGCGGTCCCATGCCGCGAGCTCCTCGGTGATCCGATGGAGCCATTCGTCGAGCAGACTCTCGGGCCGCGCGTTCAGCGCCGGGAAGGAGCCGACGATCCCCGCCTTGCACTGTGCGATCACCAGATCGGGCACCGAGATGATGAACAGCGGCGAGCCGATGACGGACAGGCGCAGGCGGTCGAACAGCGGGGGCAGGGCCATGGACCGGTTTTGTAGCGCAACGGAAAGGGCTGTCGAGTGCGGTGCCGGCGACGCTACGGCAAGGCCGCATGCCGCGTCGGGTCGCCGGGAATGCCGTCAACCGACTCGGATGAGCCCCGCCGCATAGTCGCGCTGCTTGGCGGCGTAGAGCGCGGCCGAGGCCTTGAGCAGCGCCTTCTGCATGTCGTCGAGCGGCCGGATCGCCTTGGCGGGGCTGCCGACGATCAGGTGGCCGGCGGGGAACTCCCTGCCTTCGGTCACCAATGCACCGGCGCCGACCAGGCAATCCTCGCCGATCACCGCGCGGTTGAGGATCGTGGCGCCCATGCCGATCAGCGCGCGGTCGCCGATCGTGCAGCCGTGCAGGATCGCATGGTGGCCGACGGTCACGTCCTCGCCCACGGTGCAGGGGGCGCCCGGATCGGAATGGAGCATCGCGCCGTCCTGGATGTTCGAGCGCGCGCCGATCAGGATCGGCGTGTTGTCGGCGCGGATCACCGCCCCGAACCAGACGCTGGCGAGCGCGGCGAGGCGCACGTCGCCGATCAGGTCGGCGCTCGGCGCGACCCAGGAATCTTCGGCGAGGACGGGGCTCTGCCCGGCGAATGCGTAGAGCGGCATCCGCTCAGAATAGCGGCGTATCGAAGCCCGCGGGAAGGGGCATGTGCATGCCGAGCGCTAGCGCCAGCGCGACGGCGCCGAGCAGCACGGCCAAGGTCGAGGAAAGCGAGAACAGGCCCCAGCCGACCATCGTCACCATCGGGGAGTTCGGCCGCTGCAGCCGCTTGTTGCGCTGCATCGCCTGCAGCACGAACATCGCCAGCATCGCGTACACGAACACAAAGAACTCGGTCATCGAACCCACCCCGGTTTTCCCCGAGGCTTGGATAGCCTGCCGAGGGTTAATGGTTCAATGCCGCGGCCCTCCGGTTTACCGCAGTGCAGCAATGATTGGGCGCATCGAGCGGCTCGCCGGCGCGGAGAGGAGATCAGAGCGTGACGCCGCGCTTCCAGATCGCGATCTCGCGCTCGCCATTGCGCTCGGCGGCGGTCTGCTTGCCCGAGGCGATCTCGGCGATCGTCCCGAGCAGCGCGCCGGCGGCCTCGTCCATGCCCTGCTCGAGCACCTGGCCCGCGTCGAAGTCGATCCAGCCTGGCTTGCGCGCGGCGAGATCGCTGTTCGAGGCAATCTTGATCGTCGGCACCGGGAAGCCGAGCGGCGTGCCGCGGCCGGTGGTGAACAGGATCGCCGTCGCCCCCGCCGCCGCGAGCGCGGTCGAGGAGACCGCATCGTTGCCGGGCGCCTCGAGCAAGGTAAGCCCCTTGCGCCGGACGCGTTCGCCATAATGGATCACGTCGGTGACGATCGCGTGCCCGGCCTTCTGCACCGCGCCGAGCGATTTCTCCTCGAGCGTGGTGATCCCGCCCGCGATGTTGCCGGGCGACGGGTTCTCCGACACCGGCTCGCCATGGCGCGTGAAATAGGCCTTGAAGTCGTTGACCAGCGCCACGATCCCCTCGAACACCGCCTCGTCGCTCGCGCGCTCCATGAGGAGCTGCTCGGCGCCGAAGATCTCGGGGATCTCGGTGAGGATCGCCGTGCCGCCCGCGGCGGTGACCGCGTCGCTCATCCGGCCGACCAGCGGATTGGCGGTAAGGCCCGAAAAGCCGTCCGACCCGCCGCACTTGACGCCGAGCACCAGCTCGGAAAGCGGCGCGGGCGTGCGCTCGGCCTGCGCGCCCGCGACCAGCTCGGCGACCAGCGCCAGGCCTTCCTCGACTTCGTCGCTCGCCATCTGCGCGCCGAGCGTGCGGAGGTTGGGATGCGTCACGCCTTCGAGCAGCCTGCTCGTCTGGTTCGACTCGCATCCCAGGCCGACGATCAGCACGCCGCCGGCATTGGGGTGGCTGGCGAGCGCCGCCAGGATCGCGCGCGTGCCGTCGAGATCGTCGCCGAGCTGCGAGCAGCCGAAGGGATGCGGGAAGGCGTGGACGCCGTCGATCCGGCCCTCGTGCAGATTCGCGGCGCGCTCGGCGATCTTCTGCGCGGTGCGGGCGACGCAGCCGACGGTGGGGATCACCCAGATCTCGTTGCGCGTGCCGACCCGGCCGTCGGCGCGGCGATAGCCGAGGAAGCCCGGGCCTTGGATCGTCTCGTCCCGGTGCGCGGCCGGGTGCCAGGCATAGTCGCCGCTCGTCCGAAGCGCGGTCGAGACATTGTGGGTGTGGACATGCTCACCCGGCTCGATGGCGCGGGTGGCAATGCCGATCGGAAAGCCGAATTTGAGCACTGGTTCGCCCGCCGCGATCGGTTTCAGTGCGACCTTGTGGCCTTTGGGCACGTCCGCGGCGACGGTGACGCCGAGCGCGGTCTCGCCGGCAGCCACGTCGCGCAGCGCGGTCGCGACGCCGTCGCGAGGATCGATCCGGAAGAGCGCAGAAGTCATGGCCATGATATAGGGGCTGGAAACCGGTTTCCTCAACCCGCCGCGAGCCAGGCGAAGCGCGCGACGAACAGCAGCGCCAGCACGAGCAGCAGCCAGTCGGCCGCGGTGATCCTGCCGCGGATCAGCTTGATCACGGCATGCGCGGTGATGCCGAAGGCCAGGCCGTTCGCGATCGAGAAGGTGAAGGGGATCATCGCCACGGTGAGGAAGGCGGGTATCGCGACCTCGGCATCGTCCCAGTCCACATCGGCGAGCGGCGCCATCATCAGCCCGCCGACCAGCACCAGCGCGGGCGCGGTGGCGGCGAGCGGGACGAGTTGGGCATAGGGCGTGACGAGCATCGCGAGCAAGAACAGCAGGCCGGTGACCACCGCGGTGAGCCCGGTGCGCCCGCCCGCCTGCACGCCGGCCGCGCTCTCGACATAGCTGGTCACCGTGCTGGTGCCGGCAAGGCTGCCGAGCATCGAGGCGACCGCGTCGGTGAAGAGAATGCGGTTGAGGCGCGGGATGCGCCCCTCGGCGTCGATCAGCCCGGCGCGGCGCGTGACGCCCACCAGCGTCCCGACATTGTCGAACAGGTCGACGAACAGGAAGACGAAGAGGATCTCGAACAACCCGAGCCCATGGCTGCCCGACAGGCCGAACACGCCGGCAAGGTCGAGCTGGAACGCAGTCTGGCCGATCGCGCCCAGGTCATAGGGCTGGGGCGCGAACCGGACCTGGCCGGTCGCCCAGCCCGCGAAGGTGGTCGCCGCGATGCCGATCAGGATCGCGCCGCGCACCTTCCAGGCCGCCAACGCAGCGGTGACGACGAGCCCGAACAGCGCGAGCGCCGCGCCGGGCGCGTGCAGGTCGCCGAGCGTGACCGAGGTCGCCTCGCTGGTGACGATGATCCCGGCGTTCTTGAGCCCGATCAACCCGATGAACAGCCCGATCCCGCCCGCGACCGCCGCGAAGAGATGCCGCGGGATCGCGGCGATGATGAGCTGGCGGATGCCCGCGAAGGTGAGCAGCAGGAAGGCGACGCCCGACAGGAACACGCATCCGAGGGCGACCTGCCACGGCACGCCCATGCCCTGGACGACGGTGAAGGCGAAATAGGCGTTGAGCCCCATGCCGGGGGCGAGCGCGAGCGGGACGTTGGCCGAGAGGCCCATCAGGATGCTGGCAAGCCCCGCGGCGAGGCAGGTCGCTGCCGCGACCGCCGCCACCGGCATGCCCGCCGCGCCCAGGATCGCCGGGTTCACGACGACGATGTACGCCATGGTGAGGAAGGTGGTGGCGCCGGCCAGCACCTCGGTCCGTGCCGTCGTGCCGCGCTCGGTCAGCGCGAAGCGGCGCTCGAGCGGGCCCGGCTGTGCGGGCGGTTGCGTATCGGCCATCCTGTCCCCCCTGGCGGCACCGAGCATAGCGGCTCGAGACGGGAACGGAAGCCTGGCTGATTCACGAGGATGGGATGTCCGGGACGGATCGACACCCAGCCGGCACGAATTGGGCGTTCCAATTCCTCCCCCGGAGGGGGAGGGGGACCAGCGAAGCTGGTGGAGGGGTAATCTCCCCAAGCGAGCCGGTTCGTTTGCGGAAACCTACCCCTCCACCACCGCTTCGCGGCGGTCCCCCTCCCCCTCCGGGGGAGGATTTGCTTGAATTCGACCCTAGCCCGTCACTTCGATCACCGCGTCGACCTCGACCGCCGATCCGCGCGGCAGCTGCTTGACGCCGACGCTCGACCGCGTGTGCAGCCCGCGCTCGCCGAACGCCTCGACCATCAGGTCCGAGCAGCCGTTCATCACGAGCGGGATGTCGGTGAAGCCTTCCTCCGCCTGGACGAAGCCATTGAGCTTCACCACGCGCACCACCCGCGCGAAATCGCCGTCGAGCGCCGCCGCGATCTGCGCGAGCAGGTTGAGCCCGCACAGCCGCGCCGCCGCCTGCGCGCCGGCCAGGTCGACGTCGCGGCCGACCACGCCCAGCACCGCTTTGTCGCCCGCCACCGAGACCTGGCCCGAAATGTAGAGATGCCGCCCGCTGAACAGCCAGGGCACGTAATTGCCCTTGGGGACCAAGGGAGGGGGAAGGTCGAGCGCGGCGATGCGTTCGGCGATGGTGGTCACGATTGCGCATCCTCCGCGCGGTTGAGGGTGTTGTAGATGGTGGCCCGCGAGATGCCGAGCGTCTCGGCCGCCGCCGCGGCGCCGCCGCGCAGTTGCAGCAGGCCGGTGTCTGCGAGCATGCGGATCGCCTCGCGGCGCTGCTCGGGAGCGAGCGCCCGGGGCTGGGCGCCCTGCCGCGCGGCGAAATTCTCCAGCGCGGTCCGCACCTCGTCGAGCGAGCGGGTGCGCAGCGTCTCGGGCAGCGGCGCGGCGGTGCCGGTGGCGGTCAGCTGCTCGAGGACGCGATTGGCCGACGAGAGCAGCGAGATGTCCATGTTGATGCAGATCGCCACCACGCAGCGCCCGCTCGAATCCCGGAGGCCCACCGACGTGCTCTTTGCCCGGCGCCCGTCGGGGAACCGGTTGGGATAGTTCTGGACGATGTCGGGGAAGTCCGGATCCGCGATCCGGCCGATGCCGAGCTCGGTGGTCGAATCGCCGACCCTGCGGCCCGAGAGCGGGTTCTCGATCGCGACGAGCGAATTGGCCGGCCGGGTGAGATCGTGCAGCACCACTTCGCAAGTGGGCGCGAACATCCTGCCGAGCGCCTCGACGATGCTCTCGCCGGCCTTGAGCAGCAGCGCGTGCTCGTGCGCGAGCTGCGCGGGATCGATCGGGTCGCTCATTCGCCTTCCGGTTCTTCTGCCCGCCCATGCGTGGCCTGGATCACACATGTCACAATAGGAATGGTTTCTCCAACAGTCTAGATATTGACAAACTGTCACCACTCCCCGCAGCATGTGTCTAGTGCCGCTAAGGCACCGGGGAACAACAGGGCGATGCCAGGCACCATGCGCATGGGAGTGCGTGGCCGCGGTCATGAACCGCGGCGGTGACGGGCTGCGCCCGAAAGAGGGGTTTGCGATGATTTCCAGCTTCCGGATGACGCTGCTTGCCGGCGCGTCGCTATTCGCCGCGACGGCGGCTCATGCGCAGGAGGCGCCGCCTGCCGCCGGCCAGCCGGTGTCCGAGGCGGCGGCTGGGGAAGAGCAGGAGATCGTCGTCGTCGGATCGCAGATCAAGGGCGTGCAGGTCACCGACGTGCTGCCCGTGACCGTGCTCGAGCCCGACGACATCGACGCCGTCTCCGCGACCAGCGGCGACGAGCTGATGCGCGGCGTGCCCCAGGCCGGCGACGTCGCGTTCAACGAGAGCCGCGACGCGGGCGGCATCAACGACGCGCGCGGCGACGCGGCCTCGATCAACCTGCGCGCGCTCGGCACCGGCAACACCCTGGTGCTGCTCAACGGTCGCCGCCTGGTGCTGCACCCGGGCACCCAGTCCGAGAACCTGGTGCCCGTGCAGAGCGTCAACACCAACACCATCCCGGTGAAGGGCGTCCGGCGCATCGAGATCCTGCGCGACGGCGCCGCGGCCATCTACGGGACCGATGCCGTGGCGGGCGTGGTCAACACGGTGCTCAAGAGCAACTTCAAGGGCCTCACCGTCGAGGCCGAGGGCACGGTCACCGGCCGTTCGAGCCAGCAGGAATACGACGTCTCGTTCGAGGCGGGGCACAGCTTCAACGGCGGCCGCACGAACGTCTCGCTGTTCGGCGAATATGACAAGCGCGATCCGCTCTGGGCGCGCGACCGCCGCAACTCGCGCTCGAGCGACCTGCGCCCGTTGGTGGCGGGCACGCGCTTCGCCGGCGACACCGATTTCGACAACCGCTCGAACGACACGATCTGGGCCGAATTCCAGCGGCTGACGACGAGCTTCGCGAACTCGACCACGGCCGCGAGCTACAACGGCACGCCGCTCACCTCGAGCGGCATCTTCCACGTCCAGCCGATCACCAACGAGGGTTGCATCGCGCCCGGCCAGACCGCGCAGACCTGCTTCGACAATTCGAGCCTGTCGACCGCGAGCACCGACAACAATCTGCGCTACAACACCAATGCCGATCGCACGCTGCAGGGCGAGAACGAGCGCATCAACCTGTTCGGCTTCGTGAACCACGAGTTCAGCGACAGCCTCTCCTTCTTCGGCGAGATCGGCTATTACAAGGCCAATTACGAGAGCCAGCGCGAGCAGGACACCTCGCTCGCCAACCAGCGGCTGATCATCCCGCTCAACGGCTATTGGAACCCGTTCGGCCCGGTCGGCAGCCCGAACCGGCTGCCGGGCCTCACCGGCGTCGCCACCACCGGCGTGCCGCTCGAGATGATCGACTATCGCCCGGTCGATGCCGGCCCGCTGAAGATCCATGTCGAGAACGTCACCACGCGCTTCCTGGGCGGCCTGCGCGGCAATTTCGGCGGCTGGGACTGGGAGAGCGCCGGCCTCTACTCGCGCGCCCGCACCAACGACACGATGCGCACGATCAGCCTGACCGCGTTCCAGGCGGCGCTGGGTCGCACCGACGCGACCGCCTACAACCCGTTCAACGGCGGCGACCCGGCCAACCCGGGCGAGCGCGATTCGACGCCGAACGACCAGGCGATCATCGACAGCTTCATGGTCGACGTCTACCGCATCAGCACCACCGAGCTCGCGATGTGGGACTTCAAGATCTCGCGGCCCGACCTGATCGCGCTGCCCGGCGGCAATGTCGGCGTCGCGGCGGGCGTCGAGTATCGCCACGAGACCTACAAGGACGATCGCGACCCGCGGCTCGACGGCACGATCAAGTTCACGGCGCTCGACGGCTCGTCGAACGGCTCCGACGTGATCGGCGCCAGCCCGACGCCCGACAGCGCGGGCAAGCGCGACGTCAAGTCGGCGTTCGTCGAGCTGGCGGTGCCGCTGGTCTCGCCCGACATGGACGTGCCGCTGGTCCATCGGCTCAATCTCCAGCTCGCCGGGCGGTTCGAGGACTACACCGCGTTCGGCAGCGTCGCGAAGCCCAAGATCGCCGCGTCCTGGTATCCGGTGCCGTGGCTCCAGGTCCGCTCGGCCTGGTCGCAGGGCTTCCGCGCGCCAGGCCTGCCGCAGCAGTTCGAGCGCGGCATCCAGCGCTCGAACACCCGCACCGACTGGATCAAGTGCGAGGCCGACGAACGGGCCGGGCGCATCGCCAATTTCGACGCCTGCACGCGCAGCCAGAGCGTGGTGAGCAACCGTTCGGGCAGCGAGACGCTGGAGCCCGAGACCTCGGACAACTTCACCGTCGGCGCGGTGTTCGTGCCGCCGCTGCCGAGCCGCTTCGGCCGGCTGACGCTGACCGCCGATTATTGGGAGATCCGCCAGAAGCAGCTGATCGGCCTGTTCGGCGATTCGAACGCGCTGACGCTCGACTATTATCTCCGCCTCAATGGCAGCTCGAACCCCAATGTCCAGCGCGCCGCGCCGACTGCGCAGGAGATCGCCGACTTCGCCGGCACCGGCATCGACCCGGTCGGCCGCGTGATCCAGGTGATCGACGACTATACCAACCTCAATCCGCGCGTGGTCCGCGGCATCGACCTTGGGCTCTACTGGAGCGTCGACGATACCGAGATCGGCGACTTCGACATCAAGCTCAACGCCGCGCGGACGCTGGAATTCTACCAGACGCCCGACAGCGCCAAGGCCGAGCTGCTCGCGAAGCAGGCCTCGGGCGCTATCGACGCGACGATCCCGATCAGCGGCGCCGCGAGTCTGCTCGAGCAGGACGGACGCCCGAAATGGCGGGCGAGCGCGACGATCACCTGGCGCTACAAGGACTTCGGCCTCGGCTATTTCACGTCCTATGTGGGGCCGGTCGACGACACCGGCGCGTCGCTCGCGGACGGCACGCTGTGGCGGACGAGCGACTATGTCACCCAGAATGTCTACGGCCAGTACAGTTTCGGCCGCACCCGCCTGCGCGTCGGCGTGCGCAACATCTTCGACAAGGAGGCGCCGCTCACCGACAACCCGTACGGCTACAATGGCGATCTCTACAGCAACAAGGGACGCACCTTCTACGCCTCGCTCCGGCATCGCTTCTGATGCCGGCGGGCGCAAAGCGAGGAGATCGCCGATGAACCTGCGCAGCCGCCTGGCCGCCGTCCTTGCCTGCCTGGCGCTTCCCTTCGCGGCGCTCGCGCCCGCGGCGGCGCAGCAGAAGCAGCTGCTCGAATATCCGAGCATCCACCAGCCGGTCGTCGGCACCCGCGGCATGGTGGTCAGCCAGAACGAGATGGCGAGCCGGATCGGCGCGCAAATCATCCGCGAGGGCGGCAATGCCGTCGACGCGGCGGTGGCGATGGCGTTCGCGATGGCGGTGACGCTGCCGCGCGCGGGCAATATCGGCGGCGACGGGTTCATGACGCTCTACGACGCCAAGGGCGGCAGGACCGTGACGATCGACTTCCGCGGCGTCGCGCCGCTGGCGGTGACGCCGGACATGTTCGTCGACGGCGAGGGCAAGGAGATCAAGGCGGCGAGCTTCGGCTATCGCGCGCCCGACGTGCCGGGCACGGTCGCCGGCCTCGCGCTCGCGCACGGGAAATATGGCAGGCTGCCTTGGGCGAAGCTCGTCCAGCCGGCGATCGACCTTGCCGAGAAGGGCGTGGCGCTCTCGCCCGACGAGGCGTTCGTGTTCAGCTGGGGCAAGGAGCGGCTCTCGGCGAGCGAGGCCGGCAAGCGCACCTTCTACAAGGCCGACGGGAGCCTCTATCGGGCGGGCGAGGTGCTGAAGCAGCCCGAGCTCGCCTGGTCGCTGAAGCAGATCCAGGCGGACGGCGCCGATGCCTTCTACAAGGGCGAGATCGCCAGGCGCATCGCCGCCGACATGACGAGGCATGGCGGGCTGATCACGCTCCGGGACCTCGCCGCCTATCGCGCGGTCGAGCGCCCGCCGCTCGAGGGCAGCTATCGCGGCATCACTATCCGCACCGCGCCCCCGGCGAGCGCAGGCGGGGCCGCGCTGCTCGAGATCCTCAACATCCTCGAGAATTTCGACCTCAAGGCCATGGGCCTCGGCTCGGGCCGGGCGCTCCATGTGGTGAGCGAGGCGATGAAGCTCGGCTATGCCGACCGCTATCGCTTCCTCGGCGATACCGATTTCGTGCGCGTGCCGCTGAACGGACTCACGTCCAAGGGCTTCGCGGCCGAGCGGGCCAGGCTGATCCCGCTCGACAAGGCCAGCGACCGGCGCGATCTGCCGAAGGGCGATCCCTGGAAGTACGAGAGCCCCAACACGACGCATTTCTCTGTCGCGGACGGGGAGGGGAACGTCGTCTCCACGACCTATACGCTCGGCGCCGATTTCGGCTCGGGCGTGATGATCGAGGGCACTGGCATCCTGCTCAACAACCAGATGAACAATTTCTCGCACGAGGAGGCATGGCGGGCGCGGCGCGACCACCGGCCCGAGCCGCCCAACGCGATGGCGCCGGGCAAGCGCATGCTCTCGACCATGGTCCCGACGATCCTGTTCAAGGACGGCAAGCCCTGGCTGGTCCTGGGGACGCCGGGCGGCAGCACGATCATCACCACCGTGGTGCAGGTGATCGTCAACGTCGTCGACCACGGGCTCAATATCGGCGAGGCGACGCATCAGCCGCGCATCTTCCAGAACAGCACCGACACGCTCCAGCTCGAGCCCAACTTCAATCCGGACACGATCGCGGTGCTCGAGGCGATGGGGCACCGGATCGAGATCGACCAGACCATGGGCAGCGCGCAGTCGATCATGATCGAGAAGGGGCTCTATCTCGGCGGCGCCGATCCGCGCCGGCCGGGCGCGACGGCGGTGGCGCCGTGATCCGCCGCCTGGTCCTCGGCCTCGCGGCGTTCTCGCTCGGCGCCGCGCCGGTCACCGCCCGGGAGCCGGACGCGCAGGCGGCGCCCGCCGCGGCCGGCCCGGGGATCTTCGTCGCCGCCGCGCACCCCCTCGCGGTCGAGGCGGGGCTCGCGGTGCTGCGCCGCGGCGGCAGCGCGGTCGACGCGGCGGTGGCGGTGCAGGCGATGCTCGGGCTGGTCGAGCCGCAGAGCTCGGGCATCGGCGGCGGCGGGTTCATGATGTACTATAATGCCGGGACCCGGAAGATCTCGGCCTGGAGCGGCCGCGAGCGCGCGCCCAGGGGCGCGACGCCGGACATGTTCCTCGACCGCGACGGCAATCCCCTCAAGAAGTCCGAGGCGATGCTGAGCGGCCGCGCGACCGGGGTGCCGGGCGTGGTGGCGATGCTCGCGACGGTGCAGGCGCGCGAAGGCAAGCTGGCATGGAGCAGCCTGTTCGACGAGGCGATCCGGAGGGCCGAGCAGGGCTTCGCGATCGGCGACCGCCTGTCGGGCTATATCAACGGAGACTATGCCCAATCGAGCGCGCCGGACGTCGTGAAGTTCTTCACGAAGCCCGACGGGACCAAGATGAAGACCGGCGACACCCTGCGGAACCCCGCTTATGCCGCGTTCCTCCGCCGCCTCGCCGCCGAGGGCCCCTCGGCGCTCTACAGGGGCGAGACCGCGCAGCGGATCGTCGATCGCCTGCGGCAGGGCGCCCATCCCGGCGCGATGACGCTCGAGGACCTGGCGAGCTATGCGCCGCAGAAGCTGACGCCGCTCTGCCGCGTCCACGTCCAGATCGTCTGCGCCCCGCCGCCGCCGGCCACCGGCGTGGGGCTGCTTCACCTGCTCGGTCTGCTCGACCGCACCGATATCGCGAAGCGAGGCCCGGGCGATCCCCAGGCCTGGTTCCTCTTCGCCGAGGCGAGCCGGATCATGTACGCCGACCGCGACCGCTGGGTGGGCGATCCGGATTTCGTGAACGTGCCGGTCGCGGGGCTGCTCGATGCCGGCTATCTCGACAAGCGCGCCAGGCTGATCGGCGCGAAGGCGGGCAAGGAACCGCTCTCGGGCCGGCCGCCGGGCAGCGAGCCGGCCGCGAACGACAACACGCAGGAGCCCGGCGGGACGACGCACTTCATCGTGATCGATGCGAAGGGCAACGCCGTCTCCATGACCTCGACGGTCGAAAGCTATTTTGGCTCGGGCCGGATGGTCGACGGCTTCTTCCTCAATAACCAGATGACCGATTTCTCCCTGAGTCCGGTTACCAAGACCACCGGCCGCCCCGTCGCCAACGCAGTCGCGCCGGGCAAGCGCCCGCGCTCGTCGATGACGCCGGTGCTGATCCTCGACCGGCAGAACAACCTGGTCGGCGCGCTCGGCTCGCCGGGCGGCAACGCCATCCCCGCCTATGTCGCCAAGGTGCTCGTCGGGGTGCTCGACTGGAACCTGCCGATGCAGGCGGCGATCGACCTGCCCAACCTCGTCGCGCGCAACGACGACTTCAACGGCGAGGCGCAGCGGATGAGTCCCGCCGTGCTCGCCGGGCTCCAGGAGCGGGGGGTCGTCGTGAAGCGCGGCAGCGGCGAGGATTCGGGCCTGCACGGCGTGCTCCTCCGCGGCGGCAGGTTCGACGGCGGCGCCGATCCGCGCCGCGACGGCGTCGCCCGAAGCGAGCCCGCGCCCCAGGCCTTGACCGTCCATTAGCCCGTCCCGGAAGGAGAGACCGATGACCGCTCCGCTCTTCCACCTCGCCATCCCCGTCGACGACCTCGAGGCCGCGCGCGGCTTCTATGGCGGCGTCATGCGGTGCCCGCAGGGGCGCGAGGACCCCGGCCACTGGATCGACTTCGACTTTCGCGGCCACCAGCTCGTCGTCCACAAGGGCGAGGGGGCGGGGGTGCGGACGCGCAACGAGGTCGATGGAGATTCGGTGCCGGTCCCGCATTTCGGCCTGGTGCTCGACTGGGACGACTGGCACGTGCTCGCCGACCGGCTGCGGCACGCGGGCACGCGCTTCGTGATCGAGCCGCATATCCGCTTCCCGGGCAAGCCCGGCGAGCAGGCGACGATGTTCCTGTTCGATCCGGCGGGCAATGCGCTGGAGTTCAAGTCCTTCCGCGACATCGGCCAGCTGTTCGCGGTCTAGGAGGAGGAGGCGCCGTTCAGTCGAGCAGCGCCGCCGCGCGCTCGGCCGATCCCATCGCCAGCGTCCAGCCGAGGATGCCGTGGCCCGCGTTGAGGATCACCCCCGGCGCCACCTTGGCGATGATCGGCCGGCTCGACGGCGTCATCGGGCGGAGGCCGGCCCAGTTGCTCTCGATCCGGTCCCAATCCGCCGATCCGGGCAGCGCCTCGCGTGCCGAGGCCACGAGCATCGCCAGTCGCCGGGGGTCGACCCGGGGGTCGCGATTGCCGAGCTCGGCCAGCCCGGCGATCCGCATCTTGCCGTCGAGGCAGCAGAAGACCAGTCGCCGCGCGCCGTCGGTGATGCTCACCCGCGGCGCGGCGGGGCCGGGCGCGGCGGTGATCGAATAGCCCTTCATCGCGAGGATCGGCACGCGGACCCCCAGCGGCCGCAGCAGCCGCGGCGTATCGGCGCCGGTGCAGACGAAGACGCTATCGGCCTCGATCCGCTCCCCGCTCGCGCCTGTCACCGTGCCCGCAGAGATCGACGCGATCCGGAAGCCGAACCGCGTCTCCACGCCATAGTCGCGCGCCAGCAGGCCGGTCAGCGCCCGGGCGAAGCGGTGCGGATCGCCGACCTCCTCGCCGGGCGTGAAGATCGCTCCCGCGATGCCCTTGGCGCGCTCCGCCAGCGCAGGCTCGATCGCGATCGCCTCGGCGGGCGTCAGCGCCTGCTGGACCGCGCCCAGCGGCGCCTTGAACGCCAGCATCCTCCGGCCCGCGGCGAAGTCGGCCTCGGTGTCGTAGAGATGGATCTTGCCCGGCGTGGCATGGCCGAAGTCGAGCGGATGCGCGTCGAGCAGCGCGTGCAGCGCGGCGCGCGATTCGAAGGCGAGCGCGAGCTGCGCGCGGGTGTTCGCCTCGAACCGCGCCCGGCTGCCTTCGCGCAGAAAGGCCAGGCCCCAGCGGATCAGCTCCGGATCGGATGCGAGCCGCATCCGGAACGAAGGATCGAGCCCCAATGCGAACCAGGGCAGGCGCTTGACGATCGCGGGCGAGGCGAGCGCGTCGACATAGGCATAGGAAAGCTGGGCGCCATTGGCGAAGCTCGCGCGCGTCGCGGGGCCGTCGGCCATGTCGACGATCGTCACGCGCAGCCCCCGCCGCGCCAATGCCCAGGCGGTGGCCACGCCGACCACGCCTCCGCCGATGACGATCGCGTCCCGTTCCTTCCTCATGATGCGAAGCTAGCCAGCGGACCCCGCCGCGGCGCGAAAAAATGCGCCGCCGGCTCATAGCCTTTAGTTATGGATAGGCCGGGGTGCGTGCGAGTTCGGCCGCAAGGCGCGGGGTGCCGCGCCGCCCGGAGGGCGCCATATCGGCTGGGACTTGCAGGACGAGGACCGGAAGATGGACGAGACGAACGAGAAGATCCGCTTCGCGCTGGGCACGACTCGGCTCGGGACGATATTGGTCGCGACCAGCGCGCGCGGCGTGGCGGCGATCCTGATCGGCGATCACGCCGGATCGCTGTACGACGAGCTGCGGGCTGCCTTTCCCGGGGCGGTGCCGGTCTCCGACCAGCCAGCCTTGGCGCGCGAGATCGCCGAGGTGAGGCGCTGGATCGAGGATCCGCGCCAGCCGCTGGACCTGCCGCTCGACTTGCGCGGGTCGGCGCAGGAGCTGGCGATATGGGAGGCGCTGCGCACGATCCCCGCAGGCGAGACCCGCAGTTATGGCGCGCTCGCCCGCGCGCTTCGCGTGCCGGCCACCGCGCAGGAGGTCGGCGCCGCCTGCGCCGCCAACCGGATCGCGTTCGCCATCCCCTGCCACCGCGTGATCAAGGCCGATGGCGGGATTTCGGGCTATCGCTGGGGCGTCCAGCGCAAGCGCCGCCTGCTCGCGCTCGAGGCCGCGGCGTGAGCGGCGTCGCGCGACAGGATTGGGACGCGGCCGCCGCTGACCTCGACCGGCAGGGCTGGGCGGTGCTGCCCCATCTGCTGGACGAAATCGAGTGCGACGCCGTCGCCGCGCTCTACGGTCCGAGCGAGCGGTTTCGGAGCCATGTCCAGATGGCGCGGCACGGCTTCGGGCGCGGCGAGTATCGCTATTTCGCCTATCCCTTGCCGCCGCTGGTCGCTGAGCTGCGGGCCAGCCTCTATCCCCGGCTGGTCCCTGTCGCCAATGACTGGAACGTGCGAATGGGGAGCCAAGCGCGCTTCCCTGCCGGCCATACCGAATATCTCGCGCACTGCCATGCCGCGGGCCAAGCGCGCCCGACACCGCTGCTGCTCCAATATGGCGCGGGCGACTATAACTGCCTCCACCAGGACCTGTACGGCGCGCTGGTGTTCCCGCTGCAGGTCGCGGTACTGCTCTCGTGCCCGGGAGACGATTTCACCGGCGGCGAGTTCGTGCTCACCGAGCAGCGGCCACGGATGCAGAGCCGCGTCTCGGTGGTGCCGCTCGGCAAGGGCGATGCGGTGGCCTTCGCGGTCGCCGAGCGGCCCCAGCGCGGCGCGCGCGGCGACTATCGGGTCAAGCTGCGCCACGGCGTGAGCGAGGTCCGCGGGGGCAGGCGGCACACGCTCGGCATCATCTTTCACGACGCGGCTTGAACGGTTTGGAAGGATCGAGTCGTGACCCTGGCTGCGTTGGCATTTGAACGCGCGCCCGATCGGGGCGATATCCGCCATTCCCGTAGCCGGAGAATGGGATGCTCGAAGTCTGTGTCGAAAGCGCCGAAGGGATTGCCGCCGCGGTCGAGGGCGGCGGCGACCGGATCGAGCTGTGCGCCGCCCTCGCGCTGGGCGGGCTGACGCCGCCGGATTCGCTGATCCGGCTGGCGGCGGCCGCGCCGATCCCGACGCATCTGCTCGCCCGCCCGCGCGAAGGCCATTTCCGCTACGACGCGGCTGAAGCGGCGCTGGTGGCATCGGATATCGGCACGGCGGCGGAGGCGGGCCTGGCGGGAGTCGTGCTGGGGGCGAGCCTCGAATCGGGCGCGCTCGACACCGCGTTGCTCGCCCAATGGGTCGACCATGCCCGCCGCGAAGGCGCGCGCCGCGGCCGGCCGCTGTCGCTGACGCTGCATCGCGCCTTCGATCTCTGCCCCGACCCGTTCGCCGCGATGGAGGCCGCGATCACGCTCGGCTTCGATCGCATCCTCACTTCGGGCGGCAAGCCGCGGGCGATCGACGCGCTCGACACCTTGGCCGAGCTCGTCCGCCGCGCGGGCGACCGCATCGTGATCCTCGCCGGCAGCGGCGTCGATGCGGCGACCTTGCCCGCGATCCTCGCCACCGGCGTGCGCGAGGTCCACGCATCGTGCCGAAGCGCGACGGGGGAGGCCGGGGAGGCAGAGCAACGCTTCGGTTTCCAGTCCGGGCCGTTGCTCCGGACCGACCCCGCCAAGGTGGCTGCGCTGCAAAACATATTGGCCGATCTATAGGACATTGAATAATACCAATATGTGACTTATCCCATCGTTCGACATGAACAGGGACGGAGCGGCAGTGGCTGAGGACGTGCAGGCGAAGGCGGCAGGCGCCACGCTGATGGAGCGGGAGGCGTCCGAAGCGGCGAGCGCGGTGCGGCGCCTGATCGACGCCAACCAGCGCGCCCTCGGGCAGCTCGCCCGCAAGCTGCGCGAGAACCCCCCGGCGCGGATCGTGACCTGCGGGCGCGGCTCGTCCGATCACGCCGCCACCTATGGCAAATATCTGATCGAGACATTGGTGGGCATTCCGGTCGCGTCGGTGGCGCCGTCGGTGGCGTCGGTGTTCCTCGCGCCGGTCGCGCCGGGCACCGAGCTGTGCATTGCCGTCTCCCAGAGCGGACGCAGTCCGGATCTGCTCGCCGCGGTCCGGTCGCACCAGGAGGCGGGCGCGCATGTGCTCGCTTTCGTCAATGACGAGCAATCGCCGCTCGCGGCGCTCGCCGACACGTGCATCGGGCTCAAGGCGGGCCCCGAGCGATCGGTCGCGGCGACCAAGTCGTACATCACCGCGCTGGCCGCCTTCGCGGCGCTGGTCGCCGAATGGACTTCGGACGATGCGCTCGGCGCCGGTCTGGTCCGGCTGCCCGACCAGCTCGAGATCGCGAGCGCGTTCGACTGGAGCAGCGGGGTCCGGATGCTGCGCGACGCGAGCAA